>NZ_BAABBR010000001.1:2360086-2675604 GCF_039538065.1 Sphingomonas rosea | reverse complement strand
CTCGAGCCCGCTCGTCTACAATCCGGACTTTTCGGTCGTGAAGTCGGTGGCCTCGATCACCGGCGGCACCTATGACGCGGGGACCAAGCTGTGGACCGCCGACAGCGCGGGCGACAAGGTCAACTACACGATCGCCGTGCAGAACCTCGGCAACATCACGCTGACCGGCTTCACCTACAGCGATCCCAATGCCGACGGCGGCACGATCACCTACGTCAGCGGCGACACCGACGGCGACAATGCGCTCGACGTGGGCGAGACGTGGACCTTCTCGGCGGTGCACACCGTCACCCAAGGCGAACTCAACTCGAAGGGGACGAACGACGCGGGCGCGCTCGACACCGACGGCGACACCGACAACAAGGTCACCGTCGACTTCGCCGAGACCAGCGAGAAGAGCGCCTCGACCGTCAGCCTGCTGAGCTACGCGCCCGGCATCGACCTCGTGAAATATGTGTCGGTGACGGGCAAGGACGGAAGCTACGTCGACGCCAACACGGCCGCGCTCGGGCCGCAGAACGTCAACATCGGCGCGCCGGTGTTCTTCCAGGTGACGGTCGAGAACAAGGGCATCATCGACCTCACCAACGTCAAGATCACCGACCTCAACACGTCGAACGGGGGCAATGTCTCGGTCACCCTGTTCGAGAACAAGACCCTGCTCGCGGGCGCGATCCTCGCGGGCGATACCGACAGCGACGGCATCCTCGACGTCGGCGAGAAGTGGACGATCACCTACAGCCAGCCGTTCGACAGTGGCCAGCACGTCAACACCGCGACCGTGACCACCGCGGAAAATGTCACCGACAGCGATGCGGCCTATTACTACAGCATCGTCAACACCGGGCCGGGTGTGCGGACGCCGGGCTTCTGGGGCTCACCCAATGGCCTCGAATTCTGGGACGGGGTCGCAAACAACGAGAGCAAGGGCGGGATGACCGGCTTCGCCAAGGGCGAGCTCACCTATCTCGTCGACAGCAACAACGACGGGGTGCTCGACAGCAAGGGTCTGCTGCTCGGCGACCTCGACAAGGACGGCATCACCGACCTTGGCGAGAACACCTTCTACGTCAGCCTGTCGGACGCCAAGGCGCTCATCAATGCGTCGAGCAAGCTCGAGAACAGCGATGGCGCGGTGAAGATCGGGCGCGACGCGGTGGCGACCTGGCTCAACTATCTCGCCGGCAACAGCCTCGGCACCGACAGCGACGCCAAGAGCCCGCTCACCTACCTCAACGACGGCATCGACTTCCTGCAGGCTTGGGCCGGCAAGGCGGGGCCGGTCGGCGGGGGCGGCGAGGTCTTCGACGCGTGGGACAGCAACCACAAGGCGGTGAAGACCAACAGCAGCGCCTGGACGGGCGCGGGCGAGGGCGGCAACTACAGCGGCGACGCCATCCACAATGCGCTCGATTACTACAACAACTTCGGTCAGACCTCGTACGGCGGGTTCAAATATGCCGACGATGGGGACGATGGCGGCTTCCTCAAGGCGCTCGCCGCCTCGCAGTCGACGCTGCACATCATCTGACCCGGTAGGCGGGTAACGCGCCGCCGATCCATCAAGGTCGGCGGCGCGTCAGTCCGATCAGGCCGCTTTCTCGCGGGGGGCGGCCACCCAGATGGCACTGCGGGCGACGGTGACCGTCACCGGGGTCTTGGTCGACAGTTCACCGTCGATCGAGATCTTCTGCCGCGGCCGGGCTTCGACGTAGAGCTTGCGACCGCGATATTCGGTGTAGGTCTGGTCGCGCGAACGAAGCTTGAAGAGGGTTGCGAACCAACTCCAGCCAAGGCCGAACAGGCTCTTGCCCGTCACGGCCTGAACCACGATGTCGCCCGACTGGAGGCCGGCGTTCTCGATCAGTTCGACCCCGCCATGGTAGTTGCCGTTGGCAATCCTGACCTCGGTCGCCCATGCCTTGTGCACTGTGGTGCCGTCATCGACGCGGAGACGGAAGGGGCGGAAATTGAAGGCGACCTTCATCGCCCACATCATGTAACCGACGACCCCCAGGTAGCGCTTGAGATTGTGCGGGACGGTTTCGGCGATCATCGGCGACAGGCCCATGGCGGCGGCATTGACGAAATAGTCACCGTCGATCGCGCCGAGGTCGATCCGCAGCTTGCGTCCGTTGGCGATGGTGTCGATCGCGGCATCAAGGTCGGGGCCGAAGCCGAGGGTGCGCGAAAAGCTGTTGGCGGTGCCGAGGGGAAGGATCGCGAACACCGTCTCGGTGCCGAGGAAGTCGTCGACGGTCGACGAAAGACTCCCGTCGCCCCCGCCGACGATGATCATCGGCGGCTTCTTGGCCAGTGCATCGCGGACCTTGTCGCCCATCGTCGTCGGATCTTCGACCGCATGGGCGTCGATGAGTTCGACGCCTTTGGCGGAAAGCGTCGCACAGGCCTTTTCAAATGCGTCCGCGCCGCGCCGGCTCTTGGTGTTGACGATGAGAATGGCCTGTTTCGGCAGCGTATCGTTGGACATGGCCTCCTCAATGCTTGGAAGTCGGCTGTGGTGCCGCCATAAACCGCGCATGACCGCAACTTTTCCCGCGCTGCGCCTGCGCCGTGGCCGTTCCTCGCCTTGGATGCGGGCCATGCTCGCCGAGCACCGGCTTCATCCGAGCGACTTCATCCTGCCCCTGTTCATCTGCGAAGGGCAGGGTTGCGAGGAACCGATCAAGGCGCTTCCGGGCGTCAGCCGCTGGACGGTCGACCGGATCGGGGCGCAGGCGAGGGCCGCCGCGGCCCTCGGCATTCCCGTGGTGGCGCTGTTTCCGAACACGCCGGGACACCTGAGGACGATGGGCGCGGAGGAAGCGCTCAACCCCGACAATCTCATCTGCCGGGCGGTCAAGGCGGTGAAGGACGCCTGCCCCGAAATCGGGGTCCTCACCGACGTCGCGCTCGATCCCTATACAGAGCACGGGCATGACGGGCTGGTCGACGAGGCGGGCTATGTGCTGAACGACGACACCAGCCGGATGCTCACCCAGCAGGCGCTGGTCCAGGCCGAGGCGGGCGCAGACATCGTCGCGCCGTCGGACATGATGGATGGGCGGATCGGCGCCATCCGGGCCGCGCTCGAGGACGCGGGCAAGCACAATACCGCGATCATGGCCTATGCCGCTAAATATGCCTCGGCCTTCTACGGCCCATTCCGCGAGGCGGTCGGGAGCGGCGGACGGCTCAAGGGCGACAAGCGCACCTACCAGATGGATCCGGCCAATGCCGCCGAGGCGCTGCGCGAGGTGGCGATGGACATCGCCGAGGGCGCGGACATGGTGATGGTGAAGCCGGGACTTCCCTATCTCGACATCGTGTCGGCGGTTCGCAAGCGCTTCGAGGTGCCGACCTTCGCCTACCAGGTGAGCGGGGAATATGCGATGATCGAGCATATGGCGGCGGCCGGCGGGGGCGAGCGCGACGCGCTGATCCTCGAGACGTTGCTCGCCTTCAAGCGGGCGGGGGCGAGCGGGATCCTGACCTATCACGCGATGGATGCGGCCCGCCTGATCGGCTGACGAACACTTTTGGTTAACGGGTCGTCAGCCATGCTTGCGCGGTAAAGGTGGGGGATGAATTGGCGACGATCGCGACACAGATGACGACTGGCAGCCGGACCGCGCCGCGCTGGCTGTTCACCGCGACCATCTTTCTCGGCTCGTTCCTGCTGTTCCTCGTCCAGCCGATGCTGGCGCGGATGGCGCTGCCCAAGCTCGGCGGCGCGCCCGCGGTGTGGAACAGCGCGATGCTGGTCTATCAGGCGCTGCTGCTCGCGGGTTACGCCTACGCCCACTGGCTCGGCCGGTTCGGCTCGCGGACGCAGGTCGTGGTCCATCTCGCGGTGCTGGCGATCGCGGCGCTGACCTTGCCCCTGTCCCTGAACGGCGCGACTCCGCCCGCGACGGCCGAGCCGCTTCTGTGGGTGCCGTGGCTGCTGCTGATCTCGGTCGGGCCCCTGTTCTTCGCCGTGTCCGCGCAGGCGCCGCTGATGCAGCGCTGGCTGGGCTTGGGGGGCGGCGATCCCTATCCGCTCTACGTCGCTTCGAACCTCGGCAGCTTCTGCGGGCTGCTCGCCTATCCTCTGCTGCTCGAGCCGCTGATCGGGGTCGCGGCGAACAGCCTGTGGTGGTCGTTAGGCTATGGCGGGCTGATGCTGCTCGTCGCGGCCTGCGGGATCCCGCTCATCCGCAGCGACCTCGCGCCCATCGCCGCCGCGCCCGGCACGCGTCCAGGCTTCCGCCGCCTCGCCCGCTGGGCGCTGATCGCGGCGGTGCCCTCGGGGCTGATGCTCTCGACGACACAGCACCTGACCACCGACGTCGCGCCCATGCCCCTGCTGTGGGTCATCCCGCTCGGCCTCTACCTCCTGAGCTTCAGCATCGCCTTTTCCGAAAAGCGTGCCGGCGCCGAACTCGCCCGCATGGCGGCGCCGCTCGCGGTGGTCGCGGCGGTCAGCACCATGTTCATCTCGGGCGGCTGGCTGCTGCTCGCCTCGGTGCTGCTCGCGATCCTCGCCATGTTCATCATCGCGACCGCGCTCCACGCCCGCCTCTACGAAGAGCGGCCCGAGCCGGCGCAGCTCACCATCTTCTACCTCGCACTGTCGGTCGGCGGCGTGCTCGGCGGCCTGTTCTGCGCGCTCCTCGCGCCGCTCGTCTTCAACTGGACGTGGGAGCATCCGCTGCTGCTCCTCGCTGCTGCTTTCCTCCTCGGCAAATGGCAGCCGCTCCCGACGCTGCGCGAGAAGCTCGCCAGCCCGAAGGCCGGCAACATGATCGCCCTGCTGGCGCTTGGCCTGATGGTGGTCGCGGCGGTGCTGATCATGACCGGCAAGCCCGCGCTCCTGCCGATGGTCGCCGCGCTCCTGACCGGCGTCTCGATCCTAGCGCTTGGCCGTCGCACCCTGTTCGTCGCCGCGGTGGCGCTGACCTTCCTCGTCGCCGGCGGGCTCGAGCGATTGTCGGAGAGCTTCACCCCCGGCCGCCTGACGCGCAGCTATTTCGGAATCTACCGCGTCACCGATACGCCGGGCGCGCGGCTCATGGCGCACGGCACCACCCTCCATGGCGTCCAGCTCACCGGGTCGCGCGAGCGCGAGCGCACGCCCACCACCTACTACTGGCGCGGCTCGGGTGTCGGGCGGGTGATGGCGAACGTGCCCGCGATCGCCGGCGCCAATGCCCGCGTCGGAGTCGTCGGCGTCGGGCTCGGCACGCTCGGCTGCTATGCGACGCCGGGCCAGCGCTGGACCCTGTTCGACATCGACCCGACCGTGGTCGACATCGCCAGATCCTCCTCCTTCCGCTTCCTGTCGGACTGCCTGCCCGACGCGCCGGTGGTGATCGGCGACGCGCGACTCCGGCTCGCCACCGTCGCGCCGGCAAGCTTCGACGTGCTGGTGATCGACGCCTTCTCGTCCGACGCCATCCCGATGCACCTTCTCACCCGCGAGGCCTTCGCGGTCTATGCGCGCGCGCTCCAGCCGGGCGGGCTGCTCATGGTCCACATCTCGAACCGCCACCTCGACCTCAGGCCCGTGATACGCGGCGGCGGTGCGAGCGCGGGCATGAAGGGCATGATCGCCATCGTGCCGGGTGACCGGACCGTCTACGGCGCCAACTCGGTGTGGACCGCGCTGTCGGCCGATCCGGCGGTGCTCGAGCGGGTCAAGGCGACCGGACCCGACGTCTGGACTCCGCTTCCGACCAATCGCGACATCACCTGGACCGACGACCATGCCTCGATCCTCCCGCTCCTCGGCAAGCCGCAATGACGCAGGTCATCGCGACCACCGACCGACTGCGCCTGCGCGAATGGGGTGAGAGCGACGAAGGGCGCTTCTATGCCGTGATGAACGATCCGGCGGTGATGCGCTGGCTCGGCGGCGTGCAGACGCCCGAGCAATGGCATGCCGTCGTCGAGCGGCTGCTCGGTTACCAGCGCGAGCTCGGCTTCACCTTCTGGATCGTCGAGCGACTCGAGGACGACGCGCTGCTCGGCTGGTGCGGCTTGAAGCGGATCAACTATCCCGGCGCGCCCAATGCCGGCGAGATGGAAGTGGGCTGGCGCTACCGCGAAGACGCGTGGGGGCAGGGGATCGCCAAGGAGGCGGCCATCGCCGCGCTCGACCTCGCTTTCGGCCGTTTCGCGAGCCCGTCGGTGGTAGCGGTCACTTTCCGCGAGAACGAAGGCAGCTGGGGGCTGATGGAGCGGCTCGGCATGACCTACGAGCCGGCGCTCGACTTCGTCGACCCGCGTTACGCCAATTACGGCCCGACCAAGCAGTGGCGGATCGAAGCCGCGGACTGGCCGGCGGCGCGGGCCGCGGCCTTGGCGCCGCGCGCGGGCTAGCGCAGCCGCGCCTGGAGGACGCTCAGCTCTTCGCCCTGGCGTCGATCGAGCTCCGACAGGCTGGCGGCCGCCTCGCGCGCCGCCGCGATATCGCGCGGCACGAGCCGCCCGCCGCTAACGATCCGAGCTGAGATCAACCGATCGAAATCGCCCAGAGCGGTGGTGAAGGGCTCGCGGGCCGCGACCGCGACCGAGACCAGCTGCTGCGCCGAGATCCAGCTTTCGCTGTCCCGCGCACCGGCGCTGCCCACGGCCGAGCGCGCGGTCGCGATCGCCGGCTCGGCCCGTCCCGCCGCCGCCCGGGCGCGCGCAAGCGCGTCCTGCAACTGGGCAAGCAGCGCCGGATCGGCCGGCAGTTCACCCGACCGGTCGATGATCGGCAGGCGCGGGTCGATCGCCTCGGCCGCGCGCGGGGCCAGCGAGGGCGGGCTTCGCCCGTCGGAAGCGCAGCCGGCGAGGGCGGCGGCCAGGAGCAGGGCGGGGAGGGCAAGGCGCATCAATTCCCATTAACAGCGCCAAGCGGCTCAACAAGGGGTTGCGCGGCCGCGAACCTCTCTCTAGGAGGCCCCTCGGCAGGCGCCCGTAGCTCAGCTGGATAGAGCATCAGACTACGAATCTGAGGGTCGGACGTTCGAATCGTTCCGGGCGCGCCATTACAAAGGGGTTCTCTTCGGAGGGCCCCTTTTTCGTATCGCTTCTCTCCGTGCCCGTTCCACGTTAGCGTTTTGCAACGAAGCAGCCCGGGAGACTCGCCATGGCCGACGCCGATCCGACCAAGCCGCCTTCCGCCGAGCTGGCCGCGATGCGCGCGGCCTTCGATCGTCTTCATGCCGCGTCGCGCCGTGAACCGCCGGCCGACCTCGACCTTCGCCGCGACCGGCTCGAACGGCTGAAGATCATGGTGCGCACCCGCGCCGACCAGTTCGTTTCCGCGATTGCCGACGATTTCGGGACGCGCGCGCGGATCGAGACCGAGCTGATGGAGCTGGTGCCGACGCTCGGAGCGGTCGACCACGCGCTCAAGAATCTCGCGAAATGGATGCGCCCGGAGAAGCGCAAGGTCGGCCTCAACTTCCAGCCTGGCCGCGCCTTCATCCAATATGAGCCGCTTGGCGTCATCGGCATCATCTCGCCGTGGAATTATCCGCTGAACCTCGCGCTGTCGCCGCTGGTGGACGCGCTGGCGGCGGGCAACCGCGTGATGATCAAGCCGTCCGAACTCACCCCGGCCTTCAGCGCCGCGCTGGCCGAGGCGATCGGCGAAGCCTTCGACGCGGACGAGGTGGTGGTCGCGACCGGCGGGGTCGAGGTCGGCCGTGCCTTCGCCTCGCTGCCGTTCGACCATCTGCTCTTCACCGGCTCCACCGCGGTCGGGCGAGAGGTCTACAAGGCGGCTGCGGCCAATCTCGTGCCGGTGACGCTCGAGCTCGGCGGCAAGTCGCCGGTGATCCTCGCCGACGATTATCCGCTCACTAAGGCCGCGCGCTCGATCGCGTTCGGCAAGTTCCTCAACGCGGGCCAGACCTGCATCGCGCCCGATTATGTGCTGGTGCCCGAAGCCAAGGCGGATGCCCTGGCCGAGGCGCTGCTGGCCGAGGTCCGCAAATCCTATCCCGACCCCGCGCGCGATCCCGATTATTCCGGCGTGATCAGCAAGCGGCACCGCGACCGCCTGGTCGGCGCGATCGCCGCGGCGCGGGCCAAGGGCGCGAAGGTCATGGCGCACGGCGAGGAGGCGGCCCAGAACGCCGGCAAGGTCGCGCCGACGATCGTCATCGGTGCGCCAGAGGAGACGATCCTCGCGTCCGAGGAAATCTTCGGACCCTTGCTCCCGATCGTGCCCTATCACCGGCTCGAGGACGCCATCGCCTTCGTCAACGCGCGCGACCGGCCGCTCGCACTCTACTGCTTCAGCAAGAACCCCGAGACGCAGGCGCATGTCCTTCGCCACACCGTGTCTGGCGGCGCGACGATCAACGGGACCTTGCTCCACATCGCGCAGGAGAGCCTGCCGTTCGGCGGCGTGGGGCCAAGCGGGATCGGCGCCTATCACGGCGTGGAAGGCTTCAAGCGCTTCAGCCATGCGCGCGGCGTCTACCGGGCGGGGCCCTTCATCGCCTTCGAGCGCCTCGGGCCGCCGTGGGGCAAGCTCGCGCGGCGGATGGCCAAGGCGATGCTGAAGCGGTGAGCGGCGCGGCGTTTCGCTTTGCGCGACCGAGCGGCTATGCGGTGCGGCCATGAGCCTGATCCTCGCCGCCGCGTTTCTCGCCGCTCAGCCGCAGCCCGCCGCCGACACGCCGTCGCCCCCGGCGGCGCTGATGGTCTTCTTCGACAGCGGAAAGGCGCACTTCCGCCGCGACTCGGACAAGGCGCTCGAGGCCGCGGCGGCGGCGGCGGGCGCGGGCGCGCGGCTGCGCCTCGTCGGGCATACCGACCGGCCTGGAAGCGAGGCGGTCAATCGCCGCATGTCGCTCGCCCGGGCCAGGGCCGTCGCCGCCGCCCTTGTCGCCCGCGGCGTACCGGGCGCCAGCATCAGCACCGCGGGCGAGGGCGAGGACCGGCCCTATCTCCCGACCGCCGACGGCGTCATGGAAATCCAGAACCGCCGCGTCGACATCATCGTCGAGCGCTAGGACAAGCGCCCGGGCGATGCCCGGGACGGCATCACCGATCCCCTAGAACTTGACGCCCACCGACACGCCGTAGCGACGCGGCTCGAGTGTGAAGACGTTGGTGTAGATGCCCGAGGACTGGTCGCCGGTGTAAAGGCCGGTGACCGCGTCGCTGTTGGTCAGGTTCTGCACGAAGGCGCGCACGTTCCAGCGGTCGCCCGGCGCGTTCAACTGGACCTGCGCGTTGATCACCGTGAAGGCGTCGATGCGGTCGATCGGGTTGTTGAAGCTGCGCGCGTAATAGCGGCCGGTGTAGGCGATGTCGGCGCGGGGGACGAGCGTCCAGCGGCCGAGGCGCGCGGTATATTGCGCACCCGCCGAGAACTTCCAGTTGGGCGATTGCGGAAGTTCGTTGCCGTTGACGTTGATCGCGACGCCCTCGGTGACGGTGAAGGGCAGCGGCCCGGTCGCGACCCCGAAGGCCGCACGCAGCGCCGCGGGCGGATTGGCGATGGTGTCGGACAGCGAGCCGGCGCCGTAACAGATGCTGTAGGCGCCCGTGGCGTTGGTCCCGGGCACGGGCACCGGTGCGGCGAGGTTGTTTCCGGTCGCGGCGTTGACGCCCGCGTTGAACGCGCCGACCAGTCCCGCCGCGGCGCCGGCCGGAAGCGTCGTCGTGGGCACCACCGCGCAGTTCGATCCGTCGGTGAGGTTCTTGATGATGACCGCGTCGGCGCGTCCCCCCGAGGGATCGCGCGGATCGACCAGGCTCAGCCCCTTGATCTTGCTCTTGAGGTAGGAGCCCGAGAAATTGAGGAGGAGGTCGTTGGTCGGGCGAAGGACGCCCTCGACCTCGACCCCGTAGATCTGCGCGTCGGTGTTGTCGTTGACGCTCGTGCGCGCGACGATCCGGCTCAGCTGCAAGCCCTTGTAGTCGTAGTAGAAGGCCGAGGCGTTGAGCCGCAGCACGCCGCCGAACAATGTGTTCTTGGTGCCCACCTCGAAGGCGTTGATTGCCTCGGGCGCGAAGGTCGGCGAGATGTTGAAGGTGGGATCGATCGGCGGGTTGAGGCCGCCCGCCTTGTAGCCGCGCGAATAGGAGGCATAGACGAGGTTGTTGCGGGTCAGCTGGTAGTCGAGCACCAGCCGCCCGGTCAGCCGCGAGAAGCTGACCTTGCCGATCGCGAACACCTGGCTGCCGGCGACCGCGGGGTCGGCGTCATAGGCGGCGAGGAAGGGCGAGGTATTGGCGTCGGCCACGCCGACGATGGCGGGAAACTTGAGTAGCGGCGCGCGCGCGACCTGGCGCTTGGCGTCGTGGCTCCAGCGCAGGCCGCCCGAAATCTTGAACTTGTCGCTGACCTCGAAGGTCGCGTCGCCGAAGATGCCGCTGCTCTTCAATCGGAAGTCGGTGACTTGCGAATCGTAGAATGGGGGCGCGAGATAGACCTGCGGGAAGGTCGCGTTCCCGCCGAGGCGTTGGGCGAGCGTGGTCGCCGCGCCGAGGATTCCCGCCGCATAATCGAGCCCGCTCGAGACCACGTAATAGTTGGAGTCGGTAAAGCGGCCGTCGGTGTAGATCCCGCCGACGATGAAATTGAGCGGCCCGTCGAAGTTGCTGTCGACATGACCCTCGAGCGAATATTGCCGATAGTGTGAATTGGAGCGGTCGAACTCGCCGCCCGCCGCGGTGCATTGCGCAACATTGCCGCCGTAGATGCCGCTGAACTGCGGGTTGGGCTCGGAAATGCAGGCCGCGCCGGCCGGGCCGTTCGGAATGAAGCGCTGCGCCACCGGCGTGAAGAACTGGTAGGGATTCACACCGCCCGTCTGCGGGAAGAAGGCGCCGGGCAGGCTGGGCAGGGTGGCGAGATTCACGAGGCCGGGATTGTTGGCGAGGCTCGACCCGGCGGTGAGCGAATAATCGGTGCGGCTGTCGACGAGCGACTTGGCGTAGCCGCCGGTCAGCGTCAGGCTGAACTGCTGCCCGAGTTCCTGCTCGATCCGGGCCTGGAGGATCGTCTCCTTCGCCTTGTACGTCGGATTGAAGTCGGTGTTGACGGTGCGCAGGTCCGCCGGATTGATCGCATTGCCGAAGAAGGTGTCCGGGCCGTTCAAGTCGCTCAGTGCGAGCGGCGCGAGGACGGGGCTGTTGAGCGTGAAGAATTGCCGGGAGGTCAGGATCCCAGCGAGCGTCGCATTGGCGTTGACCGTGCCGTTTTCGAGGCGGTCGGGGCGGCAGCCGAGGATGCCCGTATTGTCGCGGGCGCAAAGCTGCTTCTGGATGCGGCTGCGGTCGTCGTCCTCGCGGAAGATGTAGCCGATGAGGTCGACCGTGGTCCCGCTGGTCGGACGAAGGCGAAGCGTTCCGCGCAGGGCGTAGAGGTCGCGCCCGTCGATCTTGCTGCCGTCGAAGAGGTTCTTGGTATAGCCGCCGCGGGTCAGCGAATAGCCGGCGAGCCGGAGCGCGGCGAAATCGGTGACCGGCACATTGAGCGCGCCGGTGAACTTGCGCGATTCGTAATTCCCGAATTCGGCGGTGGCGTTGCCGCTCCACTCGCCGATCTTGGGCCGGGCGGTGATGAAGTTGACCACGCCCGACGTCGCGTTGCGGCCATAGAGCGTGCCTTGCGGTCCGCGCAGCACCTCGACCCGCTCGAGGTCGAAATATTCGGTCTCGAACAGGCGGTTCTCGACCAGCGGCATGTCGTTGAAGTGGATGCCGGTCGCGCGGTCGCAGCTGAAGCCGACGCACAGGTCGCCGATGCCTCGGATGGTGAAGCTCGACGAGGTGAAGTTGGTCTTGGTGAAGGTGACGTTGGGCAGGCTGAGCTGCAGGTCGGTGGCGTTCGAGATCTGCTGCTTCTGAAGCGCGTCGGCGTTGAAGGCCGAGACCGAGATCGGCACCGACTGCAGCGCTTCGGCGCGGCGCTGGGCGGTGACGACGATGTCCGTTCCGTCGCCCTGCGCCGCGGCCTGCGTGGTCCCGCTCGGCGCGTCGCCGGCCTGGTCCGACGCGCCTGCACCGGTCTGGATCTTGCCGTCGTTCGCGGGCGGTGTCGGCACCGTCTGGGCGATGGCGGGCGCGGCAAGGGACATGGCCGAGAGCGAGGCTCCGGCCAGCAGCAGGCACGAACGGTTCATGAATGTCTCCCCCCTGTGGCGAGGAGCCGCCGAAACCAGGCGAACCCACGCTTCAGAAGGCGCGAGTTTCCGCTTGCTTACCGTGGCCTGTCAAGCGCAGCATGAACGTTGATGGAAAGCGGCGATGAAGCGAACGACGTCGACGTTCTGGTGATCGGCGCCGGACTGTCGGGGATCGGCACAGCCTGGCACCTTCAGCACCATTGTCCCGATCGCAGCTATGCGATCCTCGAGGCACGCGAGACGATAGGCGGGACGTGGGACCTGTTCCGCTATCCCGGGATCCGCTCCGACAGCGACATGTACACGCTCGGCTACAGCTTCGAGCCCTGGACCAGCGACAAGGCGATCGCCGACGGGCCGTCGATCCTCGCCTACGTCAACATGGTCGCGGACAAGTATGACATCCGCCGCCGGATCCGCTTCGGACAGCGGCTCGTCGCGGCAGCGTTCGACAGCGCGAGCGCGCGCTGGACGGTGACGATCGAGACCGCCGAGGGGCAAGGGACCATGACCTGCCGCTGGCTGCACATGTGCACCGGCTATTATGATTATGCGCAAGCCTATCTGCCCGACTTTCCGGGTCGCGACACCTACGCAGGCACCTTCTTCCACGCGCAATTCTGGCCCGAGCAACTCGACTATCGCGGCAAGCGGG
The DNA here is from genome assembly GCF_039538065.1 of Sphingomonas rosea. Taxonomy (NCBI): domain Bacteria; kingdom Pseudomonadati; phylum Pseudomonadota; class Alphaproteobacteria; order Sphingomonadales; family Sphingomonadaceae; genus Sphingomonas; species Sphingomonas rosea. The sequence continues at coordinate 2,662,827 of NZ_BAABBR010000001.1, read as the reverse complement.
TGGTGGTGATCGGAAGCGGCGCGACCGCGGTGACGATCGTCCCCGAGATGGTCGCGGACGGGGCGGCGCAGGTAACGATGCTGCAGCGCTCGCCGACCTACATGGTCAGTCGCCCGGCGGTCGACAAAGTCGCCAACAGCTTGCGCTGGTTGCTCGGCGACAAGGCGAGCTATTCGGTCGTGCGCTGGCGCAACGTGCTCATGCAGCAGGCCTTCTTCCAGTTCGCCCGGCGCCGGCCGCAGGCGATGAAGAAGATGATCCGCAAGGGGCTGCTCAAGGAATTGCCGCCCGACTACGAGATCGAGACGCATTTCAACCCGGCCTACAATCCCTGGGACCAGCGACTCTGCCTTGTCCCCGATGCCGACCTGTTCGCCGCCATCCGATCCGGCAAGGCGGAAGTCGTGACCGACCATGTCGAACGCTTCGAGCCCGATGGAATCCTTCTCCGCTCGGGCCGCGAGCTCAAGGCCGACGTGATCGTCGCGGCGACCGGTCTCAAGCTCCAGTTGCTCGGCGATGTCGCCTTCACCGTCGACGGCGAGACGCGCAAGCTGAGCGGCGCCATGACCTACAAGGGCATGATGTTCGGCGACGTGCCCAACCTCAGCTACAGCTTCGGCTACACCAACGCCTCGTGGACGCTGAAGGCGGACCTGACGAGCTTCTACGTTTGCCGGCTGCTCAATCATCTCGCCGTAACCGGCAAGGGCATTGCGGTGCCGCGCGTGCAGCCCGACGTCCGGCCGGTCGACTTCCTCGACTTCAGCTCGGGCTATGTGCAGCGCGCCAAGGACATCCTGCCCGTGCAGGGCGACCGCGCGCCGTGGAAGCTCCACCAGAATTACATCCGTGATCTGCGATCGCTCAAGCATGGAAAGCTCGAGGACGGGGTGATGGCGTTCAGCGGCGACACCGACTGGAAGCGGGGGCGGATGCCGCCCGCGCTCAGCCTTGCGGGGGCGGAGGCATGAAACTCGAGGGACGGGTCGCGGTCGTCACCGGCGCCGGCGGGGGGATCGGCCGGGGCATCGCGCTCGCGCTGTCACGGCGCGGCTGCAATCTCGCGCTCGCCGACAAGAATGCGCAAGGATTGAGCGAGACCAGCGGCATGATCCGCGGCGTGCAGGTCTCGCTCCACCCGCTCGACGTCACCGACAGGGCGGCCTGCGCCGCGCTCCCGGCCAAGGTGGTCGCCGAGCATGGCCGGGTCGACCTTCTCGTCAACAACGCGGGGGTCGCGATCGGGGGCACGTTCGAGCAGGTCGACGAAGCCGATTTCGACTGGCTGATGGAGGTCAATTTCCACGCCGTCGTACGCCTGACCCGCGCCTTTCTTCCGCTGCTCAAGCAAAGCGACGAGGCGCGGATCGTCAACGTATCGAGCCTGTTCGGCCTGATCGCGCCGCCGGGCCAGACGGCCTATTCGGCGGCCAAGTTCGCCGTTCGCGGGTTTTCCGAATCGCTTCGCCGCGAGCTTGAGGACGCGGGGTCGAGCGTCGGGGTCACCGTCGTCCATCCGGGCGGTATCAACACCGACATCGCCCGCAGCGCACGGCCACCGCGTCACGTCACCAACGAGGAAGCGGCGCTGATCGCCAGCGAGAAGGATCGCTTCCAGAAATTCCTGAAGATGTCGCCGGTGAAAGCGGGCGAGATCATCGTCCTTGGAATCGAAAAGGAACGGCCGCGCGTGCTCGTCGGCGGCGACGCCAAGATCGGCGCACTGATCGAGCGGCTGAGCCCGGTCGGCTACTGGAACATCCTCAAGCGGAGCATGGCATGAAGAAGTGGGCGATCGCGGGTGCCTCGCTGGTCGGCGGACTGCTTGGCGCAGGGCTCTACAGCGCCCGCGTCGCAAAGCAGGCCGAGGCGCTGGTGCCGATGGACGGCCGGCTGGTCGACGTCGGCGGCGGCGTGCAGCTTCACGTCACCGAACAGGGCAGCGGGCCGCCCCTGCTCCTCATCCACGGCCTCGGCGCACAACTCCGAAGTTTCGCCCAGCCGATGGTCGACGAGCTGGCCAAGGACTATCGCGTGATCCGCGTCGACCGGCCGGGCTCGGGCTATTCGCCGATGCTGCCCAGCCGCTCGCAGCGCCTCGTCGACCAGGCCGATGCCATGGCGGGGCTGATCGATGCGCTGGCGCTCGACCGGCCATGGCTCGTCGGCCATTCGCTCGGCGGCGCGCTCGCGCTGCAGATCGCCGAGCGGCATCCCGGCAAGGTGCGCGGCCTCGCGCTGATTGCGCCCGCGACCCAGCCGGTTCGCGACGTGCCCGAGGTGTTCAAGGGACTGATGGTGCCGCTTCCCGTTGCCGGGCTCGTCGCGCGGACCATCGCGGTGCCGCTCGGCCTCGCGACCCGCGACAAGGTCCTCGCCATGGTCTTCGCACCCGAGGCCGCGCCGGCCGACTACGTGACGGCGGGAGGCGGGGCGCTGGCGCTCCGGCCGGGCAATGTCGAGGCGGCCTGCGCCGACCTCCAGCTCGCCCGCGAGGACGCTGATGCGATGACAGGCCGATACGCGGCGCTCGACCTGCCTGTCGCCATCCTCTTTGGCCGCGGCGACGCCTTGCTGGCACCGGCCGAGCATGGCGCAAAGACCGTCGGCGAAATCCCGGGTGCCACGCTGACCGAGGTCGAGGGTGGGCACATGCTGCCTTATACCCAGCCGCTCGAAACCGCCCGGTGGGTGCGTTCGGTGGTCGCGAGCCGGTGAGCGCGCCGTTCGAAGCGGATTATGTCATCGTCGGGGCGGGATCGGCCGGCTGCGTCCTTGCCGCGCGGCTGAGCGAGGATCCCGGGACGAGCGTCATTTTGCTTGAGGCGGGCGGCGACGATCGGCCGGGCAAGGAGAAGGGACAGTTCCTCTCCAATCTCTGGATCCACGTGCCGATCGGTTATTCGCAGACGCTCAAGGATCCCAAGGTCAACTGGCTCTACCAGACCGAACCCGATCCGGGCACCGACGGGCGGACCCATGTGTGGCCGCGCGGCAAGGTGCTCGGCGGATCCTCCTCGATCAACGCCATGCTCTACGTGCGCGGGCAGCGGGCGGATTACGACGGCTGGCGGCAGCTCGGGTGCGAGGGCTGGGCGTGGGACGACGTGCTGCCCTATTTCCGCAAGGCGCAGCACCAGGCGCGCGGCGGCGACGCTCTCCACGCCACCGACGGACCCTTGCATGTCGGCGATCCGGCGGACGGCCATGTCGTCAGCGAAGCGGCGATCGAAGCGGCCGAAGCGCTCGGCCTGCCGCGGCGCGATTGCAACGGCCCCGAGCAGGAAGGGGCGAGCTGGTTCCAGGTCAACATCAAGGACGGCAAGCGTCACTCCGCGGCGGTCGCTTATCTCCATCCGGCGATGAACCGGCCCAATTTGCGCGTCCTCACCCGCTCGCTCGCGCGCCGTGTCCTGTTCGAGGGAAAACGTGCGGTCGGGGTCGAGATCGATCGAGATGGCGCAAGGCAGGAAATCCGCGCAAGACGTGAAGTGATCCTGAGCGGCGGCGCGATCAATTCGCCGCAACTGCTTGAACTGGCGGGGATCGGTGATCCGGCGCGGCTGCAAGCGCTCGGCGTCCCGGTCGTGCAGGTGTTGGCAGGCGTCGGCGAAAACCTGCAGGACCATTTCGTGGTCGGAAATACCTACCGGCTGAAGAAGGGAACGATCTCGGTCAACGAGCTGGCGCGCGGACCTCGGCTGCTGCGCGAATTCGCCCGCTATCTCGTCGCCAAGCGGGGACTACTGACCCTGTCGGCGGCACACATCGGGCTGTTCGTCCGCTCGCGGCCCGACCTCGCCGGGCCCGACCTTCAATATCACATCCTTCCCGCGACGATGGACGCCGAAAAGCTCGCCAACGAGCAGGTGATGGAGCTTGAGAAAGAGCCGGGGCTGACGATCGCGCCGTGCCAGCTGCGCCCGGAATCGCGCGGCTCGGTGCACCTCAAGTCAGCCGATCCGGCCGAGCATCCCGCGATCCGGCCCAATTATCTCGCTGATCCGCTCGACCGCGAGGTGGTGGTCGCAGGTTTGAAGTTCGGCCGGAAGCTCGCCGCGACCGACCCGCTCGCGCGCTTCATCGATCATGAGACCAATCCAGGCGTCGACGTCGCGACCGACGATGAACTCCTCGGCTTCGCCAGATCGCACGGCACGACCATCTACCATCCGGTCGGTACCTGCGCGATGGGCCGGGGAGGGGCCGCGGTGGTCGATCCCGAGCTCCGGGTGATCGGGATCAAGGGGCTGCGGGTCGTGGACGCCTCGATCATGCCGCGGCTGGTCAGCGGAAACACCAACGCACCGACGATCATGATCGCGGAAAAGGCCGCCGACCTCATCCGCGGACGGCCCGCGCTCGCCCCGCTCTCCTGACACATGAAAAGGCCGGGGAGCGGATACTCCCCGGCCTTCCTTTGTCGTCCGTCGCGCGGCTGGCTTAGCCGCGTTCGGGGGTCGCCGGCGGCGGAGGCGGCGGAGGCGGCGGCAGCGGGCAGCTGTCGGTCGCCAGGATCACCGACCCGTCGGGGCAGGTCTGGGTCGCGGGCGGGGCCGGCGGAGTCTCGATCACCGGCGGCATCGGCGGCGGCGGGGGCGGCGGCGGCGCGGCCGGCTCGGCGAAATTGTAGATGATGCTGAACAGCAGCGAGTGCGAGCTGAAGCGGCTGCGCGTATCGTAGGTGAAGCCGCTGGCGTTCAGCTCGTTGATGACGTTGTTGAAGTCGAGCCGGTGCGAGCGGAAGTAGCGATACTTTAGGCCGACATCGAGCTGCGGCGTGATCGCGTAACGCACGCCCGCAATGCCCTGGAGCGCCAGTCCGCTGTCCTTGCCTTCGATGTCGTAGGGTGCGGTGCCGGGAACGATGTTGTTCATCTTCACGCGCGCCCAGCCGATGCCGGGGCCGGCGTAGAAGCTGACGCCATCGTCGTCACCGACGTCGAGCAGCAGATTGACCATCGCCGAGGTGGTGCCGACGTTGCCCTTGCCGTTGACGGTGGTGAGGGTGCCGCCGGTCGCGGCGCGGGTACCGATGCTGTCGACGGTCGCGCGCTTGTAGCCAAGCTCGCCCTCGAGGCGGATGAGGCCGAAATCGTAGCCGAGGTTGAGGTCGAGATCGAGACCTGGCTTCTTGAACTTCATCACCACGCCGTCGTCGATGACAGTCGTGCCGGCGGGGGTCGATGTGCGGACGACGGTGAGGTTGTGCTTGAGCGTCTTGGCCCAGAGTCCACCGCCCTCGGCACCGAAATAAAGGCTCTGGTCGCGGGCGGCGGCGGGCGTCGCCAGCAAGGTCGCGGCGGCGAAGCCGAATAGGATCTTGCGCATGATGGTCTGGACACTCCCCTGTTTCGTGCGCGCCCGAATTCCCCGAGGATCGGCGCTGCGGGAGTGTTTATGGCAGATAATCCCCGTTATTGCCACAAGCGTAACGAAAAGTGACCCGATTTGGGTCAGGCGGCCGAAGCGGTCTCTTCCAGCGCGGCCGAAGCCCGGGCGGCGAACTGCATTGCGAGCTTGGCATGCCACTCGCGCGCGGCGGCGGTCATCGAGCGCTGCGCGGCCGTCCGCTCCTCGGCGGCGCGCCTGGCATAATAGCGGTGGTTCGACTCCACGGCGACGGCTCCACTGGTCTGGTCGGGCTCAAGGTGAGGGCCAATGGTGGAGGAAAGGTTAATATCCACAACCGTCCCGGCCCGGCACAACCCCGTGTCCGAAGAGTGACACCCACGATCACAAAGCAGAATATCGCTGAAACCGAACGACTCGTCGCTCGTTACAGCTTCGAACCCATTTCTTAAGAACTAGCGAGGGGGACAGCCATGCTGACTTCGAGCAATATGACCAAGGCCTTCAACCCCGCGATGCGCGGCTACCACGCCGTCTACCGCGAAAATGCCGTCAACCATTGCCCCGGTTGCGGCCGGACCCACTGGCTGATCGGCCGAATGTTGGCCGAATGCGGCTTCTGCGGAACCGCGCTGCCTTTGTCGGAAAGCTATTCGCGTAGCGCTTCGGCGCCGCTGATCCGCCACGGGCGCGGAGGTCTGCCCAAAGCGGCCTGATCCCTCGCGGCATGCCGGCTTTTCTGCTATGATGCCGGCATGCTGGGGGCAGCAATCTTCATCGCGGCTCTTTCCTCTCCGGGGCCGTTCGTCCTGGTGAATGGCAGCAGCGGCCGCCTGTCCGAAATCGCCATCCGTCAGTCGGTCGGAAGCGCTCCTTGGCGTCCGCTCGGACCCGGCACATTGTCGCCGGGTGCGCGAAGCGCGGTTCCGGCGCAGTCGGGCGACCTGTGCGCGTTCGACATCCGCGCCAAGGTCGGCACCGAGACTGCGACCTGGCTCTCCGTCAATCTCTGCGACGTCAAATCCGTGACGCTGAACCGGCGCTCCGACGGGACGCTCTGGGTCGATTACGACTGACCCCGAGGTGCCGGCGCTGCGGCGCGCGGGTGCGGATGGGGGAGGGGACGGGCTCTGCGGCCGGCCGCGTCGCGTCGAGCAGTTTGGCGCCGACCAGGAAGGTCACCGCCGAGCAGGCCGCGAAGAACATCCAACCGATCGCGCCGGGATAGAGGTCGAGATAGTGCTTGCCGCGCTCGACCCCGCCGAGCGCCACCGCCCAGGTGACGGCCCAGGCTTCCCATTTCGTCTTGACGACGAACAGGCGGCCAATCCGCCGAAGAATTCGGGGCATACGCATCGACATGGTTAAGCAACGGTCATGCCAATGGCGCAGTTCCGCCATTTTGGCGTTAACCATAGCCCTTAATTGTCAATTATCCCGACGCGGGAAGGATTGAGTCCCTTCCTCCGAGGCGGGACAGCGCCTAGATGCGAAAGCGAAAAGATGTCCCAGCCCCCCACGCCCCCGTTCGACAAGCAGAAGGTCGTCGCCGAGAACCGGCGCGCCCGTTACGATTATTTTGTCGAGGAGAGGTTCGAGGCCGGAATCGCGCTCCAGGGCACCGAGGTGAAGGCGCTTCGCAACGGCGAGGGCTCGATCGCCGAAAGCTATGCCACCGTCGAGGGCGAGGAAGTGGTGCTGATCAACAGCCACATCCCCGAATACAAGAACGGCAGCTGGATGAACCACGAGCCGCGCCGCAAGCGGCACCTGCTGCTGCGCAAGCGCGAGATCGGCAAGCTGATGGGGGCGATCCAGCGGCAGGGCCTGACGCTCGTGCCGCTGTCGATCTACTTCAACGGCAAGGGCAAGGCGAAGGTCGAGCTCGCGCTCGCCCGCGGCAAGAAGAACCACGACAAGCGCGAGACGATCAAGGAACGCGACTGGAAGCGCGAGCAGGGCCGGCTGCTGAGGTCGCATGGGTGACTCGTCGCCCGGGCATCGGTCCGGGCCCAATTGCGTCGGTCCTCGCGATGGAGCGAGCAAGGTGGGCGCGCGCATGCTAGGCTCGGCGCATGGCTGAGCGGCCCCACTTCTTCCAGCGTCTCGCGGCCAAGGCGACCCCGTCGCGCGAGGAAGTGCTCGAGAGCCGCTGGCTCAAGCCTTTCGGCACCCGCATTCGCCGCTCCGACCTGTGGCGCTTCACGCGTCGTTCGGTCCCGGCGGGTGTGTTCGCCGGCCTCTTCATCGGCATCTTCCTGATGGTGCCGGGGCTCCAGATCGTCGGTGCGGCCTTGCTCTGCGTGCCGGTGCGCGGCAACATTCCGATCGCCGCCGCCATGACCTTCCTCAGCAATCCCGCGACCACGCCGTTTTTCCTGATCGCGGCGATCGCGCTCGGCAACAAGCTCGGCTTCCACGCCGACCTCGCGGCCTTCGAGCGCCTTTATTCCAGCGGCGCGGACTTCTCGGCCTGGGGCCGGTGGCTCCTGTCCGATGCGGCGCCGTCGCTGGTAAGCGGCCTCTTCCTGATCGCGCTCGCCAGTGCGTTCGTCGGCTATGGCGTGTCGATCGTCGTCTGGCGCTGGTGGGTCCACCGCAAGTGGCGCAGGCGGACCCGACCCGAACTTTTCTCGCATCCCACGCAAACTCAAGGGTGATTGACCGCATGAAGACGCTTCTCCTGAGCCTCGTTGCAACCACCGCGCTGGCCGGTTGCGCCGCCAACACCGCGCCGGTCGAGACCGCCGCTCCTGCCGTCGAGACACCCACTGAAACCGCCGCCGCCACCCCGGCGATGCCGAAGCCGCAGATCGGCACCTTCGGCTTCGACAAGGCCGGCATGGACGAGAGCGTGCTCCCGGGCGACAACTTCTATTCCTTCGCCAACGGTACGTGGGCCAAGAACACCGCCATCCCTGCCGACAAGTCGAACTACGGCATGTTCACCGTCCTCGACGACCTGTCGCGCGAGCGCACGCGCACCCTCATCGAAGAGCAGAGCAAGGACAGCAACAGCCGCATCGGCCAGACCTTCGCGAGCTTCATGGACACTGCCTCCATCGAGGCGAAGGGCCTTGCGCCGTTCCAGCCGTGGCTCGGCCAGATCAAGGGCCTGAACTCGAAGGCCGGCCTTCCCGCGCTCTACGCCGCCGCGATGCGCAACGGCGTCGGCACCCCGTTCGCCGGCTATGTCGGCCAGGACGACAAGCAGCCCGACCAGTACATCTTCTCGATGTCGCAGTCGGGTCTCGGCATGCCGGACCGCGATTATTACCTCAAGAACGACGCCAAGCTGGCCGAGACCAAGGCCAAGTATCTTGCGCACCTGACCAACGTCCTCAATCTCGCCGGTGAGCCCAATGCCGCCGCGCGCGCCAAGGCGATCGTCGACTTCGAGACCAAGATCGCCGACGCGAGCTGGACCCGCGTCGACAGCCGCGACGCCACCAAGACCTACAACAAGATGAGCCTCGCCCAGCTGTCGAAGATGGCACCCGGGTTCGACTTCGCCGCGCTGGTCCGCGGCACCGGCGCGCAGAACGTCAGCGACGTGCTCGTCGCCCAGCCCTCGGCCTTCACCAAGATCGCCGGCCTCATCCGCTCCGCGCCGCTCGGCGTCCTCAAGGACCAGCTGATGGTCCGCAGCCTCGACGCCTACGCGCCGTTCCTGCCCTCGGCTTTCGACAAGGAGCAGTTCAGCTTCTATGGCACCACGCTCGGCGGCACCCCGCAGCAGGAAGAGCGCTGGAAGCGCGGCGTCGACTTCACCGTCGGCGTGCTCGGTGACGATGTCAGCCAGCTTTACGTCCAGCGTTATTTCCCGCCCGAGACCAAGGCCGCGGCCGACCAGCTGGTGAAGAACGTCATCGCGGCGATGGATCGCCGGATCGACACGCTGCAGTGGATGGCACCCGAGACCAAGGTCAAGGCGCACGCCAAGCTCGCCGCCTTCACGCCAAAGATCGGCTATCCCGACCGCTGGCGCGACATGAGCGGGCTGCAGATCGATCGTTCGGACCTGCTTGGCAACGCGATGCGGTCGAACAACTTCGACTATGCCTACAACATCAACAAGCTCGGCAAGCCGCTCTACAAGTGGGAGTGGGGGATGACCCCGATGACGGTCAACGCCTATGCCAATTTCGGCATGGTCGAGATCGTCTTCCCGGCCGCCATCCTGCAGCCGCCCTTCTTCGATCCCAACGCCGATCCGGCGGTCAACTATGGCGGCATCGGCGCGGTGATCGGGCACGAGCTCAGCCACCACTTCGACGATCAGGGCGCCAAGTACGACCGCGACGGCCGCCTGACCGACTGGTGGACCACCGCCGACGTCGCCGCCTTCAACAGCCGCCTCGACGCGCTCGGCAAGCAGTATGACGCCTACGAGCCGCTTCCGGGCATGCACGTGCAGGGCAAGCTGACGATGGGCGAGAACGTCGCCGATCTCGCCGGCCTGTCGGTCGCGCACGACGCCTATCTCGCCAGCCTTGGCGGGCAGCCGGCGCCGACCATCGACGGCACCACCGGCGACCAGCGCTTCTATCTCGGCTGGGCGCAGGTCTGGCGGCGCAACTATCGCGAGGCGAACCTGCGCCAGCGGCTGCTGACCGATCCGCACAGCCCGTCCGAGCAGCGCGGCAACATCGTGCGCAACATGGATCCCTGGTATCCGGCGTTCAACGTGCAGCCCGGCCAGAAGCTGTACCTGACGCCGACCCAGCGGGTCCGCATCTGGTAAGCTGAATGCTCCACGCCCGGCTCGCTGCGATCGACGCTGAACCCGTCCCTCGGGGCGAGCCGTGGCTGGTGCCCTTGCTCCTCGCGCTGGCTCTTGCCAGCATGGCGGTCATCGCCGTGGCGGTCGGCCATCCGTCGGTCGCGCTCGCCTTCGCCGTCGGCGGGGTGGTTGCGGTGCTGCTCGGCTGGCGGCGCCGGGCGGTGCCCGACCTCATCGGCCTGCCGGTCGAGAGCCCGCCCGACTATGGGCTCGTCGCGGCGGGTCTCGACCTCTGCCCCGATCCGGCGGCGCTGACCGATGGTACCGGCCGCCTGCTCGCGATCAACGCCGCCTATCGCGATCGCTTTCCGGCGCTTACGCAACCCACCTTGCTCGGCGGCGATGACTCCCACGCCATCGCACAGGCGCTCGAGACCGCGGCCCGCGACGGGCAGGGGAGCGCGCCCGCCGTCATGACCGAAGAGGGCTCGATCGCGGTCGAGATCGCGCGCGTCGGTCACGGCAACGACCGCTTCCTGTGGCGCATCCCGCGGCCCCGCCGCTCGCCGCTCGGCGTGCTCGTCCGCCGCCTCCAGAGCGCCGAAGGCGCGGTCCTCGGCGAAGCGGGCGTGCTCGCCGCCGCGGTCGACGGCGATGGCCGGGTGATCGCCGCCAACGACATGTTCGCACGCCGCGCGCGCCTCGAGGGCGAGGACGACCGGCTCGACAATCTGCTCGAGGGCGCAGGCGAGGGCCGGGTACGCCTTCGCGGCGAAGGACCGGAAGGCCCCATCCTGCGCCTCCTGCACATCCCTGCCGAACCGGGCTCGGGCCATGCCGCCGGCATCACCATGCTGTTCGCAACGGGCGAAGGGCCGAGCCCGTCCGAACCCGCCAGTCTCCAGGCGCTGCTCGACCTGCTGCCGCTCGGCCTCGCGCTCGTCGACCGCGACGGCCGCTTCCTCACCAGCAATCGCGCCTTCCGCAACGCCGCTGCGCTCGCCGAGGGGCCGCTCCCCGCTTTCCCGAGCGACCTCGTGGTCAAGGAGGACAAGGCCGCCGTCGCCGATGCCGTCCGCCGCAACAGCCGCGGACCCGCCATGTCGGGCGACCTCGCGGTCCGCCTCACCCACCAGCCGACCGAGCCCGTCGCGCTGACCATCGCGGGCCTGCGCAACCTTGGCGATGCCAGCGTCCTCCTGCTGCTCAAGGACAATAGCGAGGAAGCCAAGCTGAAGCGGCAGGTCGCGCAGGCGACGAAGATGCAGGCGGTCGGCCAGCTCGCCGGCGGCGTCGCGCACGACTTCAACAACATCCTGACCGCCATCATCGGCCACTGCGACCTGATGCTGCTGCGCCATACGCCCGGCGACAGCGACTATGACGACATCCAGCAGATCAAGTCGAACTCGAACCGCGCGGCGGGCCTGACCCGTCAGCTGCTCGCCTTCTCGCGCCAGCAGACGCTGCGCCCGCAGGTGCTCCAGCTCCCCGACGTGGTGAGCGAGGTCAGCCATCTTCTCAAGCGCCTGCTCGGTGAGACCGTCGTCCTGCAGGTCAAGCACGGGCGCGAACTGGGCGCGGTGCGGGCCGATCCGGGCCAGCTCGAGCAGGTCATCGTCAATCTCGCGGTCAATGCCCGCGACGCCATGGCGGGCACCGGCGGCGGGACCGTCACCATCCAGACCTATGCCGTGCGCGCCGACCAGGTCGCCGAACTCGGCTCCGACATCCTGCCGGTCGACGATTACACCGCCCTCAGCATCTCCGACACCGGCTGCGGAATCCCGCCGTCGGTCCTCGGCAAGATCTTCGAGCCCTTCTTCACCACCAAGGAAGTCGGCAAGGGCACCGGGCTTGGGCTCTCCACCGTCTACGGCATCGTCAAGCAGTCGGGCGGCTTCATCTTCGCCGCGAGCAAGGTGGGCGAGGGGACGAGCTTCGTCATCTACCTTCCGGTCCATCAGGAAGAGCAAGTCCGCAAGATCCGCGCGCCCGCCGCGCCGCCGCCCAAGGCCGAGGAGACCTGGGGCACCGGTACCGTTCTCCTCGTCGAGGACGAGCCAATGGTCCGCACCGTTGCCGAGCGCGCGCTCACCCGCCAGGGCTACAAGGTACTCACCGCCGACAATGGCGAGGAGGCGCTTGAGATCGTCAATCGCGGCGAGGTCATCGACCTGCTCATCACCGACGTCGTCATGCCGGTGATGGACGGCCCCACCATGGTCCGCGAAGCCCGCAAGACGCGGCCCGAACTGCCGATCCTCTTCATGTCGGGCTATGCCGAGGAGCAACTCCGCAAATCGATCGACATCGACAACGTCGCCTTCCTCCCCAAGCCCTTCTCGGTGCAGGAATTGTCGGAGGCCGCACGTAAGGTTTTGGCATCGCGCTGAAACTGGTTGCGCAGGCGGAGCGAAGTCGCGATAGGCGGAGTGTGCAACAAGGTCGTGACATCCTCGTCGTCGAAGACGAGCCGCTTATCGCAATGATGCTCGAGGATTTCCTCGAGACCCTTGGACATCGTATTCACGCCAGCTGCGACAATCTTTCGGATGCGCTCGCCAAGTGCACCGAAGGCGGGTTCGACCTCGCCATCCTCGACGTGAACCTCAAGGGCGAACTGGTGTGGCCGGCCGCTGCTGCGCTCCGCGAGCGCGGCGTTCCGTTCGTCATCGCGAGTGGCGGTCACGTCGAACCTCCGCCCGCGGACTTTGCCGATGCCCCGCTGCTCGAGAAGCCGTACACGATCGACCGCATCGGTCCGGTGCTCGACAAGGCCGCCGCTGCAGCCGCCTGAACGGACCTGAGCGGCGCACCGCCGTCGCTTTTTCGCCGCACCTGCAGGCCATTAACAAAAAATAGCCTCGCGACGACTCGGTTCGTCGCGGTTCACTTGCCCGTCAGTCGCTGGCGGGTAAGGGTCAGGCGACATCATCGTTAATGGGGGTCCAACCCACGTGAAGAAGCTGCTGCTCGCCACCACCATGCTCGGTCTGATCGTCGGGGCTGCCCCGGCCGAGGCCAAGAAGAAGAAGCCGCTTCCGCCGCCGCCCGCGCCGGTTGTCCGGGTCGCCCCGACCGATCCGGTCGAGCTTTACTACTACCAGCATGCCGATGCCCCGATCTGGTTCCGCAGTGACGCGACCCGCGCTGCCGCTACGCGCCTGTCGGCGATCCTGAAGCGCGCGCCGATCGACGGCTTCACCGCCGGCCCGGGTCTCGCCGCGCAGGTCGATGCCGCGATCGCTGCGGCGACGCCGGGCAATGCCGCCGCGACCAAGGCCGCCGAATTCGCGCTGTCCAAGGCATGGGTCAGCTACATGCAGTTCCTGCGGACCCCGCCCAAGGGCGTCGTCTACGGCTACCCGATCCTCCAGCCGCAGGCCCGGCCGGACCAGATCCTGCTGACCACCGCGGCCTCGGCCGACCTCGCGGCGCAGCTCGACAAGATGGCTGACGTCAATCCGACCTACCGCGGACTGCGCGAAGCCGCGCTGGCGAGCGGCATGACCGCCGCCGACACGAGCCTCGCCTCGAACCTTGAGCGGGCGCGCTTCCTGCCCTCGACCGGCCGCTTCGTGATGGTCGACATCGGCAATGCGACGTTGACGATGTACGAAGGCGGGCAGCCGGTCGACAAGATGAAGGTCGTTGTCGGCACCCCGGCGCTGCAGACCCCGATGATCGCCAGCATCATCCATTACGTCACGCTCAATCCCTATTGGAACGTGCCACCGAACCTCATTCACAAGGTGGTCGCCCCTGGTGCGCTCAAGGGCGGTGACGGCTATTTGAAGCCACGCGGCTATGAGGTGATGAGCGGCTGGGGTCCTGACGCGACCGTGCTTCCGGCGAGCTCGGTCGACTGGCAGAAGGTCATCGACAATCCCGAGAGCATCCGCGTCCGCCAGAAACCGGGCCTCGCCAACAGCATGGGCCGGCTGAAGGTGCCGTTCCCGAGCGGGCAGGACATCTATCTCCACGACACGCCGTCGAAGGACAAGTTCAAGGAGACCGACCGCCACCTTTCGAACGGCTGCATCCGGCTTGAGGACGCGCGACGCTTCGCCCGCTGGCTGATGGGCCGCGAGCCCGCGATGAGCGGCAGCGATCCCGAGCAGATGGTCCAGCTGACGCAGGGCGTGCCGGTCTACCTGACTTATCTCACCGCCGAGCCGGGCCCTGACGGCAAGCTGGTCATGCGCAAGGACGCGTATGGCTGGGACGGTCGTCCGGACCTCCAGCTGGCGGCCTCGACCGCCTACACCAGCGTCGCACGGCCCGCGCCGTAAGGGGCTTAACAGCCACGACATGAAGGCCGGGGGAGCGATCCCCCGGCCTTTCTTTTTGCGTGCGGATCTCGAGGGCAAAAGAAAACGGGGCGGAGCCGAAGCTCCACCCCGCAATCTTTTGCCAGTGGCCGGAGCAGGGCCGAAGCCCTGCTCGCAACCGCTTAGCCGCGCTCCGGAGCGGGCGGCGGCGGCGGCGGCGGCGGCGGCGGGGCCGGGCACACGTCGGTCGCCAGGATCACCGAGCCATCCGGGCACGTCTGCGTGGCAGGCGGCGGCGGGGGCGGCGGCGGAGCAGGCTCGGCCGGCGGCGGCGGGGGCGGCGGCGGCGGAGCGGCACCGAAGTTGTAGGTCAGGCTCGCGAGGAGCGAGTGCGACCGGAAGCGGCTGTCGGCATCGCCGGCGACCGTCGTCAGCGGCGCAAAGCTGACCGCATCGTCGATGTCGTGGTTGTAGAAGCGATACTTCAGGCCGAAGTCGACGTTGGTCGCGACCGGGTGACGCACGCCGGCGAGCACTTGGTAGGCGAAACCGCTGTCCTTGAGGAAGCGGCCGCTGAAGCCGGCGGCGCTGAGGTTGACCTTGGTGCGGGCGAGACCGACGCCGCCACCGAGGAAGCCCTGCCAGCCGTCATCGTCACCGAAGTCGAGCAGCGCATTGGCCATGATCGACAGCGACTTGGTGCTGCCGTCGCCCGGGACGCGCGAACCGTTGATGGTGTAGGCTTCGTGGGCAGCGCGCTTGTAGGCCACTTCGAGCTCGGCGCGGATCGCACCGAAGTCGTAGCCGGCGTTGGCGTCCACGTCATAGCCGACCTTGTGGTCGCCCATGGCATAGTCCTTGAACAGCGTGCCGTTCGAGGTGACGTCGAGGCTGATGTCCTCGGCGATCATCGGACCGGCGCTGATGCCGACATAGCCCGTCTTGTCACGGGCCATCGCCGGCGAGGCAATGGCTGCCACCGCGGCGGCGGCCAGGAGGTATTTGCGCATGCTTTCCCCTTCTCGCTCTGTGTTAATGTTAATGGCGCTCCGAACCTCTAGAGCAGGCAGATAGTTGCGCTCAAGAGAAAGCTTGTGACGGAACGATCCATTGTTGTTGCATTGTCGCAACAGGGGCTTGCAGGGCAGGGGCAGCGGCCAACCTCCCAAGTTGCGGAGGGACAACGACTATTTGCCGGTAAGCCTCACCATCTCTTTGATGCACGAGGCAGAAAAGCGGCAACCCTCTAAGAAGAGACACGTTACGCGAGCGGCTTCGCTGTGTCGGCAGGCGGCATGCGCCACCTTGGGCGCAGTGCTGTAGACGGTGAGGAACAATGCAGGTACGGAGGAAGCATGTTGGCTTCGCTGGATGAGGACAAGCTGGTCGAATCGGTGGGCTACAGCCCGATTGCGACGGTGCTCAGCAATCCGCGCAAACCCGACAATCCCCTCGAAGTCGCCAACAGCGCCTTCTGCGCGCTGACCGGTTATCCCGAGAACGAGATCCTTGGCCGCAATTGCCGTTTTCTTTCTGGCATCGCGACCGAGCCGTGGCTGACCGAGCGGATCCGACAGGGCGTCCGCACCCGTCGTCCGGTGCTCGTCGACATCCTCAACTACAAGCGCGACGGAACCCCGTTCCGTAACGCGGTACTGGTGACGCCGTTGTTCGACACCGATGGCGAGCTCGCCTGGTTCCTCGGCAGCCAGGTCGAACTCGGCGACGAGAGCAGCGCGGTCTTCGCCGGCCGCCGCGAGCGCGCGGTCCTGGCGGTGAAGACCCTCCCACCGCGCCAGCGCCAGGTCCTCGAACTCATCGCTAAGGGCCTGCTCAACAAGCAGATCGCGTGGGAGCTCAAGATCAGCGAGAAGACGGTGAAGATGCACCGCGCCCTGCTGATGGAGCGGCTCGGCGTGCCGACGAGTGCCGACCTCATCCGGCTCGCGGTCGAAGCGGGGCTCTGACGCTCCGTCCGCGGGCTTACCGCCCTAAGCCTAGCTGGTGGCCGGCGCCGCCTTGCGCCATTTTCCGATCATCCTAGTCGTCCGGTCCGCTTCCCCTAGAGGATCGTCGGCTAGTCCGAGCCGAGCTTCCCCGCTGCTCGGAAGAACAGTGCCGGCCGCAATCCCGCCTGCGGCCGGCACATTTCCGCTTTATCAGCCGGCATCCGCCAAAGCGGCATCGACCAGCTCGGCCAGCCGCGCCTCGTCGGGAAAATCTTCCGCGACCCAGCGCGCCTCGATGGCCTTGAGCATCCGTGCGACGTTCGGCCCCGGGGTCAGGCCGCGCGCGATGAGCTGCCCGCCGCCGATCGGCATCCGCGGCACCGACCAGCCCTCGAGGCTCGCCGCCGCGTCGGGCTGCCCGGCGAGGAGCAGGCGATCCTGTGCTTCCTCGCGGCCGATTCCATAAGCCAGGGCCCGGGGCGGCGCGGAGACGTCGCCGTCCGCCGCGAGCGCAATGCGCTTGCGCGCGCGGTTGCTGAGCTTGAGCCGCGCCGCCACCTTGTCGGCGAGCGCGGGGTCGGAAGGGAGGAGGGCGGCGAAGCGGCGAAGCGGCTCGGGCTCGAGGTCTGCCGCATTCTCGGCGGCGACCAGTTGCTCCAAGCGGCGGACGTCCGCCACCTCGGGCAGCACCGGGGCAAGCACGCCATGCTCGAGCATCAGCCGGATCGTGGGCGCCGGATCGGGGAGGGCGAGCAGCTTCAGCCATTCGTCCGCGATCCGCTCGCGCGACAAGGCCATCAAGTCGTTCGCGCGCGCCGCGCAGGCCGCCAGTCCTTGCGCATCGGGCGCCCCGGCGAAGCGCGCGGTGAAGCGGAAGAAGCGCATGATCCGCAGGTGGTCTTCGGCGATGCGCTTCAGCGGCTCGCCGATGAAGCGGACGCGCCGGGCGGCGAGATCCTCGAGGCCGCCGAAATAGTCGTGCAGTTCGCCGCTGTCGGGATCGAAATAGAGCGCGTTGATGGTGAAGTCGCGCCGCGCGGCATCCTCGCGCCAGTCGTCGGTGAAGGCGACGGTCGCGTGGCGTCCGTCGGTCGCGAGATCGGCGCGCAGGGTCGTGACCTCGGCATGCTCGCCGCCGCTGATCGCGGTGACGGTGCCGTGGCTGATCCCGGTGGGAATCGTCTTGATCCCCGCCTGACCGCATCGGCGCATGACCTCGTAGGGCGAGAGCGATGTGGCGAGGTCGACATCGGCGACCTCTTCGCCGAGAAGGCCGTCGCGCACCGCGCCGCCGACCAGCCGGGCACTGCCCGGCCCGAGCGCACGCAGCAGCGCCGCGATCCCCGGCCGCTCGGCCATGGCGACGAGGCGGCTCAGCTCCATGCGTGCAGCCGCCGGCTCAGATTGACGATCATGGCCGCGGTCGCGCCCCAGATGCGCCGCCCCTCCCAGGGGATTTCGTAATAAGTTCGCATTCGTCCCCGGAATTCCGCTTCGACCGCGCGCTGATTGGCGGGATCGAGCAGGAAGGCAAGCGGCGCCTCGAACCAGTCGGCGACTTCGGCCTCGTGCGGGACGAGCGGCAGGTCGGGCGCGACCGAGCCCAGGATCGGGGTCACGCGGTAGCCGGTGATGGTCCGATAGGGGTCCGCCTCGCCCCACAGCCGAACCGCGGCCGGGGGCAGGCCGATCTCTTCTTCCGCCTCGCGCAGGGCGGCGGCGGCCGGATCGGCGTCCTCGGCGTCGATCCGCCCGCCGGGGAAGGCGACTTGGCCGGCATGGGTCCGCATGTGCTCGCGCCGGACGGTGAGGAGGACACCGGGCTCGGCGCGCTCGGTGATGGCGACCAGAACCGCGGCGGGAACGGGGGCGGTGATATGCTCCTCGCCGTCGACCAGATCGCCGGCCAGCAGTCCTTTGGGCGCGGGCCGGTCGAGCGCACGGCGGAGCCGGTCGGTCAGGCTCACGAGGCGGAAAGCAGGAAGAAGGTGCCGGCGCTCCAGATGCCGGGCGGGTCGTTCGCCAGCGCCAGCTCGGCAAGCTCGTAATAGACCGGCCGCTCGAAACTCGCCTCGAGCCCACCGCGGAGCGCAATAACGGGCAGGTCCTCGCGCATCAGGAGCGGTGTCTCCGGTCCGATCACCGCCGCCTCGCCGCTGTTGAGTTGTACTGCGATACGCTGTCCTTCGCCGTCGCCCTCGATCGCCAGTGCGGTGACGCGCAGCGCGGCGAATTCGACCTCGATGTCGAGCTTCTCGGCCGGCGTCACCAGCACGTGGCTGCCGTCGGGCTCGCGCCGCAGCACGCTAGCGAAGAGCCGCACCAAGGCGTCGCGCTCAATTCTCCGGCCTGCGTGCCACCAGCGACCCTCGCGGTCGATGCGCATGTCGCTGTGGCCGCAATGCGCGGGGTTCCAGCGCTCGACCGGCGGCCGCCGCCGCTCGGCGATCGCCGCCTCGATCTCGGCGAGGGGAAGGCGGCTGACATCGATCGGGGGCTGGGTTTCGGGCATGGGCCAAAGCAGATGTGCCGCACGCCTTGTTTCCGCAAGGGTGGCCGCTAGACCCTCATGCCCATGAACAGGGTCGCAATCGTCACCGGAGCCGGCAAACGCGTCGGCCGGGTGCTGGCCGAAGGCCTCCTCCACGACGGCTGGCAGGTCGTCGCGCATGTCCGCGACAAGGCCGATGCGGTCCCGGAGAGGGCCATTCCCGTCGTCGCCGACCTTGCCGATCCCGTGGCCGCCGCCACCATCCTCGCCGCCTGCCCGCAGCCGCCCAGCCTCCTCGTCAACAATGCCGCGCGCTTTGCCGCCGACAGCTTCGCCGATTTCTCGGCCGAGGAGCTTGGCCGGCACATGGCGGTCAACGTCGCTGCGCCCGCCCTGCTCACCTCGGCCTTCGCCGCCGCCGGCGGGGCAGGGGACCGGCTGGTGGTCAACATCCTTGACGCCAAGCTCGTCGCGCCCAATCCCGATTATCTCAGCTACACGCTGTCCAAGGCCGCGCTCGCCGCGTTGACGACGCTCTCGGCACAAGCGCTGGCGGAGCAGGGGATTCGCGTGAACGGCATCGCGCCCGCGCTGATGCTGCTCTCGCCCGGCCAGACCGAGGCCAATTTCCAGGCCATGCACCGGTTCAATCCGCTGCGGCATGGGGTCGAGCCAGAGGACGTGCTGTGGACCCTGCGCTTTCTGGTGGACTCTCCGGCGATCACCGGCGAAACGCTCACGCTCGACGCCGGCCAGCGCTTCTGGCGCCTGCCGCGCGATGTGCAGTTTCTGCAAACGGACAGCGAATGAGCGACATTCTTCCCTTCACGCCACGTCTCGACGGGATGGTTCCGGCCAACCTTGCGGTCCGCTCGGCGCGAATCTTCCTCGATTCGCTAGAGGTCATGACCGACATCGGCTTTCACGATTTCGAGGTCGGAGCGCCCCAGCGGCTGCTGATCACGGTCGAAGTCTGGCTGTCGAACGTCGAAACCCCGGCCGACGATGCCGCCGCCAATGCCTGGAATTACGATCACCTGCGCCTCGAGATCGAGCGAATCGCCGCGTCGCGCCGGTTCAATCTGCAGGAAACCCTGGCGCGAGAAGTCTATGACTGGATTGCTTCGCGCGACGGAGTGAGTGCTTTGCGGGTGGCCACGAGCAAGCCTGATGTCTACCCGAATGCGCGAGCGGTCGGTGTTGAAATCGCCAGCTTTTCCGGAACGGCCCCGTAACGGGATCGTCAAGCAGTTGCAGTGACGGAACAATATGATTGCGCCGCCATTGAGGCCACATTAAGGAAACGCGCCGACCCGCCGATGATATGTTGATACGTCGTCGGCCAGCCAGCTTGAAACCGAGGCACCAGCCAGTGGTTTTGAATTGGTGGAACAGTCCACCCTGAGGAGATTTGCGGCAGGATGTCATACGCCACTCGCAGGAAGATGAGCGGGAACAGGACGGTCGCGATCGTCTTCGTAGCCTTGCTGCATGTACTGCTCGGATATGCGATCATCACGGGCCTGGCGTATAAAGTCGTCAAGAAGGCCACTGAGGATCTGAAGACCTTCGACGTGGAGGAGGAGCCACCGCCCCCGCCCGAGGAACCGCCACCCCCGCCGCCCGAAAAGCAGGTCGAAACGCCGCCGCCGCCGGTGGTGTCTCCGCCGCCGCTGGTGCGGACCAACACGCCGCCTCCGCCGGTCGCCACGGTCAACACGCCGCCGCCGTTCACTCCGGTGACGACGGTTGCGACCCCGGCTCCCCCGGCGCCGCCCGCGCCGCCGCCTCCGCCGCCCCCTGCGCCCGTCAAGGTGCAGCCGGCCAAGGCGCGCGCCAACCTCGCGTCCTACATTTCGGATGATGACTATCCGCAGGACGCGATCCGTAACGAGCAGCAGGGCACGACCCGGTTCCGCCTGGACATCGGTCCGGACGGTCGCGTGGCCAACTGCACGGTGACGGGTTCGTCGGGTTCGAGCTCGCTCGATGCCGCGACCTGTCGGATCCTGCGGAGCCGTGCGCGGTTCACGCCGGCCACCGACAGCAGCGGCAAGCCCACGGGCGATAGCGTGTCGCAGAGCATTCGCTGGGTCCTCCCGGCCGAGTAACAGCTGCACTGAACAAGCGAATTCAGATCTTCACTTAAGGAAGCGCACTATGACTTTGGTTTCTCTGATGGCTGCAGCCGCCGCCGCTCCGGCCGGGGATAACCCGTACGGTCTCGTCCAGGCCCTCGAAGAGGGTGGTGTCATCTCGATCACCGTGTTCTGCATTCTGGTGATCATGTCGGTCGGCACCTTCTACATCCTGTTCACCAAGTTCTTCGAGCAGCAGAAGATCATCAAGCAGGGCAACAGCGTCCGCGCGAGCTTCTGGAATTCGCCGAACCTGCGTGACGCCTCGGGCAAGCTCGACGCCAAGAGCGCCTACCGCGCGATCGTCGACGACGCGCTCGTCGCCCAGGACCAGCACGGCAAGCTGACCAACCCGATCGACCAGCACGACTGGATGGCCAACAGCCTACAGCGTTCGCAGGGCGGCATCGGCGCCCGTCTCGGTGAAGGCCTCGCCTTCCTCGCGACCGTCGGTTCGACCTCGCCGTTCATCGGTCTGTTCGGTACCGTCGTCGGCATCTACCGCGCGCTGATCAAGATCGGCTCGTCGGGCCAGGCCTCGATCTCGGCCGTCGCCGGCCCGGTCGGTGAGGCGCTCATCATGACCGCCCTCGGCCTCGTCGTCGCGGTTCCGGCCGTGCTCGCCTACAACTGGCTGATCCGCCGCAACAAGTCGATCATGGAAGACCTCGCGGCCTTCACCAACGACCTTCACGGCTACATCATGTCGGAAGGCAAGGTTAAGCCGCAGATGGTCACCGCCGCCGCCAACGCCGGTTCGTCGAAGGTGACTGCCAACGCCCAGACCCGCTCGGCCGCCGCGCCGACCCCGGCTGGCACCCAGCCGCTCACCACCGGCCAGACCTCGACGGGTCAGCAGGCGGGCGGCATCGGCACGACCACGACCGACCGCCGCTAAGCCATCGTTCAGGGGGCCGGGCGTCTGATGATGCCCGGCCCGTCCGAACCGATGAATCGAATTGAAGAGGGAAGACTGATCCCATGGCAATGAGTGTCGGCAAGGAAGACGGCGACGACGTCCCGATGTCGGACATCAACACCACGCCCCTCGTGGACGTGATGCTGGTGCTCCTGATCATCTTCCTCATCGCCGTCCCGGTGGTGGTGGAAAGCGTTCCGATCGCCCTCCCCAAGACTGCCTATGAAGTGCGCGAAACCAAGCCCGAGAACGTCGAACTGACCGTGCGCGGTGGTCCCGGCGGCTCGTGCGAAGTCTACAACGGCATGACCCCGATCGGGTCGGACGCCCTGCTCGACATGGCGGTGAAGAAGCTTGAGGATGCCGTGGCCAAGGCCGGCGGTGCCGAGAACCTCACCGACGAGACCATGCCGGAAGTGCACATCCGCGGCGACGTGAACACGCCGTACAAGTGCATCGGGGGCACGATTTACCAGATGCAGCGCGCCGGCTTCGCCCGCGTCGGCTTCGTTTCCGAGCCGCCGCCGGGTGCGACCGTCAGCCGTCTGTAAGAAAAGGAACACGCCTCATGGCGATGCAGACGACTTCGAATAACTCCGAAGGCGAGCCGATGATGGAGATCAACACGACTCCGTTGATCGACGTCATGCTGGTGCTGATCATCATGCTGATCATCACCATCCCGCCGCAGACTCACGCCGTGAAGCTCGACCTGCCGCAGGGCAATCCGCCCAACGAGCAGGTGATCGACCCGGTCAAGAACAAGATCGTCGTGACCCAGGCGGGCGCGATCCTGTGGAACGGCGCGCCCGTGAACCAGGTCCAGCTCCGCCAGTATCTCGACATCACGCAGCAGATGAACCCCGTTCCGGAGCTTCACCTGCAGCCGGAAGCCGATGCGGCCTACGACCTCGTCGACCAGGTGCTGGTCGTGACCAAGCAGGCGAATGTCTCGAAGATGGGCTTCGTCGGCAACGAGGCCTACGCCAAGTCCTTCTAAGACCAAGGTTCGGGAACCATCCCGAATGATCCTGGGCGGCTTTCCTTCACCGGAGAGCCGCCCTTTTTTCGTTGTCGGACGTTAGCGCCGCGAGGAGAATCAGATCATGACCATTCGCCAGTTCGTCTTTCCTGCCGCCGCCGCCAGCCTGCTCGCCGCCTGCGCCACCCCGATGGACGCCCCCTCCAACGCCATGGCCGTGCCGCTGATCGGCGCGAGCGGCCAGTCGGTCGGCACCGTTCGCATGTGGGAGACGCCAGGCGCGGTCAGCTTCCGGATCGAGGGCAATGGCATGAGCGTCGGCCGCCATGGCCTCCATGTCCACGCCGTTGGCCGCTGCGACGCGCCGGCCTTCACCACCGCGGGCGGACACTGGAACCCGGCGATGCGCAAGCACGGCACGATGAATCCCGCTGGCCCGCACGCGGGTGACCTTCCCAATGTCCCCGTCGCCGCCAACGGCACCTTGCGCGAGACGGTGGTCCTGACCGGCGCGACGCTCGCGCAGCTGCGCGACGCGGACGGCTCGGCGCTGGTCATCCATGCGGGCGAGGACGACAACATGACCGACCCCAGCGGCAATAGCGGCGACCGCGTCGCCTGCGCGGTCCTCAGCCCCGCCGGCTGATCGTTGCAGCTCCGGCCCCGCCGATAAGCCGTAGCGGCGATCGGCGGGTCGCTTCGTTGGATGGGTGGCGGCCGTTTCGTCGCCCAGTCACCCAGGAGCCGATCATGCCGCAGCGTTTTGTCGCCACCGAAAATGCCTTCGACAAGGGAATCGAGAACACCAGCCCCAAGCAGGGCGCCAAGCTTGCCGGTGAATGGGTCGAAGCCCTTCGCAAGGCCGATTTCACCGGCGCCAAGGGCCTCGCTTCGGAACTCGAGCGGCTCGAGAAACTGCTCAATGCCGACGAGCCCGACACGGGCAAGCTGCAGGATCTCCTGCAGAAGATCGGGGAGGCGACGGCCAAGGCCGCCGACCGCGCCGACGATCCCAAGGTTGCCGAGAAGGTCCGCAAACTTGCCGACGCGATGGGCGCCAAGCAGAGCGTCTGAAGTCTCGCTCTGAAGACGAAAGGGCTCGTGCCGCTGTGGCGCGAGCCCTTTTCGTTTGGCTTTCGACGATCTCAGGGAAGGCCGAGTTCGTCCCGGAAGTGCGCGAGCAGCTGGCGATAGAGGTCGCGCTTGAAGGGCACGATCATGTCAGGCAGCTCGCTCGCCTCAACCCACTTCCATGCGTCGAATTCGGGATGCTTGGTGGCGATGTCGACGTCGCTCTCGCGGCCGAGGAAGCGGCACAGGAACCAGTCCTGCTCCTGCCCCTTCCACTTGCCGCCCCACAATTTGGCGCGCAGCTCCTCGGGGAGGTCGTAGCGCAGCCGCTCGGGGGCGTCGGAAATGCGCTCGACGAGATGCGGGGGAATGCCCGTCTCCTCTTCGAGTTCGCGCAGCGCGGTTTCCCACGGCTCCTCGCCCGGATCGATCCCGCCCTGCGGCATCTGCCAGGCTTCGTCGGTCCGGTCGATCCGCCGCCCGACCCAGACCTCGCGATTGGCGTTGAGGAGCATGATGCCGACTCCGCGGCGATATTCCTGAGTCTTGGTCATGGTTGCGGGGAAAGGCCGAAGGCCGGCCCGGGGTCAAGTCCGGGCCGGCCCGAGGGTCAGTAGCTTGCGGTGCCGGTGGTCGCGTCGCCGGTCATGCGGGCGCGAGCGCTGCTGTGACCGCCGGCATTGGTGAGGATGTCTTCCGCCTGCAGGCGCGACAGGCCGCTGCGCTCGGTATCGACCGAGACGAACACGCCGCCGTTGCTCACCCGCTCGCCATAATAATCGGCATCCTCGCGGCTGACGCCGTGGCTGCTGAAGAGATCGCTGAGGCCGCCGGCGGCCGCACCGAGTGCGGTGCCGGTGAGGGCCGCACCGGGAATGGCGGCGGCTGCGATCGCACCAGCGGCGGCGAGCGGACCGACGCCCGGAATGGCGAGGGCGGCGACGCCGAGCAGCGCGCCGATACCCGAACCGGCGGCGGCCTTGGCGATGAAGCTGGTGGGCTCGTCGCCGTCGCGCACGGTCCCGTCGGTCGCACCGGCTTCTTCCGCGTCATGCTGGCCGACGATCGAGATGCTGTTGTGGTCCGCGCCCGCGCTCTGCAGCTGCTGGATCGCGCGTTCCGCTTCGCTGCGGCTGTCGAACACGGCCGATACGATGTTGGTCTGCATGGTAAAATCCTCCTGTACCCGGCGTACTTGCCGGGCAGAGGACCAGCGAAGGGGAGGGGCAGCGGTTCCTGTCGGTCCGGTTCGGTTCGTTCCGGCGATGCCCCTAGCGGGCGATGAGCAGCTTCAGGTGCATGACGCAGCGCTCGAGGTCGGTTTGCGCGCTCGGCAAGGCCTTGCGAAGATTGAGGAAGCCGTGGATCGTGCCGGCGCATTCGAGGTAAACCGTCTCGACCCCGGCGGCGGCGCAGGCGGCGGCATAGGCGCGGCCCTGGTCGCGGATCGGATCGAGCCCTGCGGTCACGACCAGCGTCGGCGGCAGGCCCGCCTGGTCCTTCGCCAGCGGGTCGTAGCGCCAGTCCTTCGAATCGGGCCGATAGCATAGGTCGAACCAGCCCATGCTCGCGCGGCTGAGGAGATAGCCTTCGCCAAAGGCATCGAGGCTCGGATAATGTTTCGTCGGATTGCCCGCCGGATACATCGGCCATTGCGCGAGCACCGGCACGGCGGCGGGCGCGTCGCGCAGGGCAAGCGCGGTCACGATGGTGAAATTGCCGCCCGCGCTGTCGCCCGCGAGGATCAGGCCCGTCACCCCAAGTCCGAGCTCGCCGGGCGATCCGGCGATCCAGCGCGCGGCGGCGATCGCGTCTTCGACTCCGGCGGGGAAGGGATGCTCGGGAGCCAGCGCATAGTCGACGCTCACCACCGGCAGGTCCATGAGCCGCGCGATCTCGGCGCAGAGCGGCTCGTGCGTGTCGAGGTCGCCGAGCACGAACCCGCCGCCATGATAGAAGACGAGGCACGGTCCCGGCGCGCGATCCTCCCGCGCATCGTAGAGCCGCATCGGGCAGGGGCCGCCCGCCACGTCGCGTTTCACCGCCAGAGGGCCCGTCTCGGCATCGAACAGGTGCCGGCTGGCATGAAGCATGCCGCGCGCCGCCTCGAGGCCGACATCGACCGCCCTTTTGGCGCCCGGCCGGTTGGCGACCTCGAGCAGCGCGGCGACGTCGGGGCGGACGAAAGGCGTGGTCATGCGATCGCCTTAACGTGGTGACGTTCGCACTTCCACGCGCTAAAGCGCGTCCAACCCCAAAGACCCGCAGGATTTGTCATGGCCACGGCCACCCATTTGCTCACCCCCGAAGAGGCGCACAGCGATGCGCCGCCCGAGAATGTCGTCGTCCGGTTCGCGGGCGATTCCGGCGATGGCATGCAGCTGACCGGCGGTCAGTTCACGCTCTCGACCGCGCTCGCCGGCAACGACCTCGCGACCTTCCCCGACTTCCCCGCCGAAATCCGCGCGCCGCAGGGGACGACCTTCGGCGTCTCGGCCTTCCAGATCAATTTCGGCTCGGCCTCGATCGAGACCGCAGGCGACCAGCCCGACGTGCTCGTGGCGATGAACCCGGCTGCCTTGAAGGTGAACGTGGCCGCGCTTCGCGACGGCGGCATGATCATCGCCGACGAGGGCGAGTTCTCGGCCCGCAACCTCGCCAAGGCCGGCTACGAGCAGAACCCGCTCGAGGATGGCAGCCTCGCGCGCTGGCAGCTCGTCAAGTTCAACATCAGCCAGCTCACCCTCGATGCCGTGAAGCCGTTCGGCCTCGGCAACAAGGAAGCGCTGCGCTGCAAGAACATGTGGACGCTCGGCCTCGCGCTATGGATGTTCGACCGTGACCGCGGCCCGATCGTCGACTGGCTTAAGACCAAGTTCGCCAAGGCGCCGGTGCTGGCCGAAGCCAATATCGCGGCGCTCAACGCCGGCCATGCCTATGGTGACACGATCGAGATGGGCGCGGCCTTCCGCCCGCATCA
This sequence comes from Sphingomonas rosea, assembly GCF_039538065.1. Classification (NCBI taxonomy): domain Bacteria; kingdom Pseudomonadati; phylum Pseudomonadota; class Alphaproteobacteria; order Sphingomonadales; family Sphingomonadaceae; genus Sphingomonas; species Sphingomonas rosea. The sequence goes on along the minus strand of NZ_BAABBR010000001.1, from coordinate 2,635,945 downwards.
CATCGAAGCCGCCCCGGCCGAGCCGGGCCTCTACCGCACCGTCACCGGCGCCGAGGCGCTCGGCCTCGGGCTGGTTGCGGGCGCCCAGCTCGCCGACCTGCCGATGTTCTTCGGCGGCTATCCCATCACGCCGGCGTCGGCGCTGCTGCACCACCTGTCGCGCCTCAAGGAATATGGGATCACCACCTTCCAGGCCGAGGACGAAATCGCCGCCATCTGCGCCGCGATCGGCGCCAGCTATGCCGGCAGCCTCGGCGTGACCTCGTCGTCGGGCCCCGGCATCGCGCTCAAGACCGAGGCGATGGGCCTGGCGATCATGACCGAGCTTCCGCTCGTCATCGTCAACTCGCAGCGCGGCGGCCCCTCGACCGGTCTTCCGACCAAGACCGAGCAGAGCGATCTCTATCAGGCGGTCTACGGCCGCAACGGCGACGCGCCCATGCCGGTGATCGCCGCCCGATCGCCCGCCGACGCCTTCGACTGCGCGATCGAAGCCTGCCGTATCGCGGTCCACTACATGACGCCCGTCATGCTGCTGACCGACGGCTACATCGCCAATGCCGCCGAGCCGTGGAAGGTGCCCGACATGAGCGGCTATGCGCCCTTCCCGAAGGCGCATGCGACGACCGAGGGCGCGCCGCGCGACGAGAGCGGCAAGTTGCTTCCCTTCGCCCGTGACGAGCGGCTCGCCCGGCCGTGGATCAAGCCCGGCACCCCCGGCCTCCTCCACCGCATCGGCGGGATCGAGAAGCGCCCCGGCACCGGCGACATCGACTATTCGCCCCAGGCCCATGCCGAGATGACCAAGGTCCGGCACGACAAGGTGCTGGGCGTCGCCGACGACATCCCCGACCAGGACGTCTGCCTCGGCCGCGCGGGCGCCCGGCTCGCGGTGGTCGGCTGGGGTTCGACCTTCGGCCCAATCCACCAGGCCGTGAAGCGCCTTCTCGACAAGGGCGAGGACGTCGCCCACGTCCACGTCCGCCACATCTGGCCGCTGCCGAAGAACCTCGGCGAGCTTCTCCGCAGCTTCGATGCCGTCATCGTGCCCGAGATGAATTCGGGCCAGTTCAAGACGGTGCTTCGCGACCAGTATCTCGTCGACGCCAAGAGCGTCACCAAGATCAGCGGCCAGCCCTTCAAGATCGCCGAGATCGAGGCCGCCGCCCGCGAGGCGCTCGCCGGCTGTCCGCCGCGCGACCTCGGACCCGACACAACCCAATTGCCCGAGCCTGGGAGCGGCCACGACGCCGGCCACCCCCACGCCGCACAGGTGCGCTGACCCATGAACGACCTCACCACCATCGAGAAGACCACCGCCAAGGACTGGGCGAGCGACCAGGAAGTGCGCTGGTGCCCGGGCTGCGGCGACTATGCGGTGCTCAAGGCCGTCCAGCGGACCATGCCCGACCTCGGGGTCGCGCGGGAGAAGACCGTGTTCGTGAGCGGCATCGGCTGCTCGAGCCGCTTTCCCTATTACATGGAGACCTACGGCTTCCACACCATCCACGGCCGCGCGCCGGCGGTGGCAACGGGGGTCAAGCTCGCCAATCCCGACCTTGACGTGTGGATCATCACCGGTGACGGCGACGCCTTGAGCATCGGCGGCAACCACACGATGCACCTGCTGCGCCGCAACCTCGACTGCCAGCTGCTGCTCTTCAACAACGAAATCTACGGCCTGACCAAGGGGCAGTATTCGCCGACCAGCCGGATCGGCACCCGCTCGCCCTCGACCCCGTTCGGCTCGGTCGACCGGCCGGCACGGCCCTGCGCCTTCGCGCTCGGTGCCGGCGCCCGCTTCGTCGCGCGCGGGATCGACGTCCACAAGAGCCTCCCCGATGTCCTCAAGGCGGCGCACGCGCACAAGGGCACCGCGTTCGTCGAGATCTTCCAGAATTGCGTCGTATACAACGACGACGTCTTTGCGCCCTTCACCGCGCGCGATGTCGCCGCCGAGATGCAGCTCTGGCTCAAGCACGGCGAGAAGATGCTCTTTGCCAATGGCACCAAGGGCATCGCGCTCGACATCGACACCCTCACCCTCAAGGTCGTCGACGGCGACGATCCTGCCGTCATCGTCCACAACGTCCGCAATCGCAGCGTCGCCCACATGCTGGTCGAGATGCCGATGGTCGGGTTCCCGGTCGCTTTGGGCGTCCTCTACGACGACCCCGCCTCGACCTTCGAGGCCGCCGTCCACGAGCAGAACGAGGCCGCGGCCAAGGGCAAGAAGCCCGACCTCCAGTCGCTCGTCGCCAAGGGGCAGAGCTGGATGGTCGAGAAGGAGCCGCGGGCGGAATAGGCGGGGACCCGCCATGATCCCCCGCACTCTCCTCGCCACCGCGCGCATTCCCGGCGGACCCGAGATGCGGCTCTATTCGCGCGGCGTCGACCACATGATCCTCGTCGAGCGCGAGGAGCTGATGAGCACGCGGATGAGCGGCTCGGAGGAAGCGCTCGCGACCCTCACCGCCGAGCGGTTGCAGGGCCGCAAGGCCCAGCGCTGGCTGATCGGCGGCTACGGCATGGGCTTTACCTTGCGCGCGGCGCTGGCGGTGCTCCCGAAGGATGCCGAGATCACCATCGCCGAACTGGTGCCCGAGATCATCGACTGGGCCAAGGGACCGATGGCCGCGCTTACCGGGACCTGCCTCGAGGACAAGCGCGTGACGATCGCGATCGGCGATGTCGCGCACCAGATCTCGCGCGGCGGCTGGGACGCGATCCTCCTCGACGTCGACAACGGCCCCGACGCCCTCGTCCGCGCCGCCAATGACGGACTCTACGGAGCAGGGGGCCTTGCCGCGGCGAGACAAGCGCTCAACACCGGCGGCCTTCTCGCCATCTGGTCGGCCGGGCCCGACCCGCGCTTCGCCAGGACGCTCCAGGCGGCGCGCTTCAAGGTCGAGGAAATCGCGGTCCGCGCCCGGCAGAACGGCAAGGGCCCGCGCCACGTCATCTGGTTCGCCCGCGCCTAGATGGACAATATCACCCACAGCCTGGCCGGCGCGCTGCTCGGCCAGATGGGCCTCAAGAAATCGAGCCGGTTCGGCCTCCTTGGCTGCATCCTCGGCGCCAATGCGCCCGACATTGACGTGTTCGCGCCTTTGTTCCTGCCGGTCGACAACATCGCCTTCCACCGCGGGCCGACGCATGCCTTGCTGTTCATTCCGCTCATGTCCGGCGCGACCGTCGGGCTACTGTGGCTGCTCGACCGGTTCTGGCGCAGGCCCGGGGCCGAGCCGTTCCGCGCCTGGCCCCTATTCCTCGCGGTGCTGCTCGCGACCTTCAGCCACCCGTTCCTCGACTGGCTGACGACCTATGCGGTGAACCTCTACCTGCCGTTCGACCGCGGCTGGTATTCGGGCAATGCGATCTTCATCATCGACCTCGTCTACTGGGTGCTGCTGGTCGCGGGCGTCACCTGGTCGTCGCGCCGCTGGCGGAAGGGGCAGGCCCATCCCGGTCGGCCGGCGATCGTCGCGGGGCTGCTGATGCTCGGCTATATCGCCGGCAACCTCGTCTGGAGCATGCGTGCCGAACGCCTGACCCGCGACGCCTTGATCGCGCAGGGCATCACGCCGACCCTCGTCGTCGCCAGCCCGCCCCCGATCGCGTTCTGGGAGCGGACCATGGCGTGGCGCAGCGCAACCGAATGGGGCGGGGGACGCTTCGGTCCCTCGGGCCTCGCGCTCGATCCCGCGCGCGCCCCGCTCGGCCTCGACAATTCCGTCTTCCTCGGGGCGAAAGCGGCGCGGCGAGGCGTCCGCTCGTTCCTCTACTGGTCGCGCATGCCGATCGTCGTGCGCCGCCCGAACGGACTCTTCCTCACCGACCAGCGTTACTATCGCGCGTTCGAGGACGACCGCGTCCCCGCCGCCATTCGCTCGCGCGCGCCGACGAGCTTCATGGTCCCGCTCGATACCCCCTGAAGGGCATAGTGACCTCGGGCCCCGTCCCGCGTTCAAGCGGGCATGGCTTCCCCGCAACTCGTCTGGTTCCGCCAAGACCTCCGCACCGCTGACCACCCCGCGCTCACCGCCGCCGCAGCCTGTGGGCCCGTCGTCGGCCTCTACGTCCTCGATGACGAAACCCCTGGCGAGTGGAAGCTCGGCGGCGCCTCGCGCTGGTGGCTCCACCACAGCCTCGCCGCGCTATCCGCCGAGCTGGAAGCCCTGGGCTCGGTCCTGATCCTTCGCCGTGGCCGCGCCTCGCGCGTCGTCCCCGAGGTCGCCAAGGAGATGGGCGCCGGCGGCATCCATGCGAACCGCCACTACGAGCCATGGTGGCGCGAAGCGGAATGCGAAAAGGGTGATTTCGCCATTCTCCACGAGGGCGACGTCCTTCACGAACCCGACGACATCCGCTCGGGCAGCGGCAAGCCGTTCAAGATTTACGGCCCCTTTTACCGCGCGCTTCACCCGCATTTCCCGCCCGCCGCGCCGCTTCCCGCACCGAAGCTCGAGAAGCCCGCCAAGCTGCCGAAGAGCGACAGGCTGGCCGACTGGGACCTGCTCCCGAGCAAGCCCGACTGGTCGGGGGGCTTTTCCGACTGGCAGCCCGGGACGAAGGGGGCGCACAAGCAACTCGACCGCTTCGTCGTCCACGCGGGCGACTATGGCGCCAAGCGCGACCTTCCCGCGATCGACGCCACCAGCCGCCTGTCGCCGCATCTCCACCACGGCGAAGTCACCCCGCGCCAGGTGTGGCACGCGCTCGGCCGCAAGGGCGGCGACAAATTCCACCGCGAGCTCGCCTGGCGCGACTTCAGCCGCTCGATGACGCTCGCCGATCCCGATATCGGTTCCAAGTCGCAGCGACCGCTTGGGCTGAAGACCCGCCACGGCAAGGCCGCCGACGCCGACTTCATCGCCTGGACGAAGGGGCAGACCGGCTATCCGCTGGTCGACGCGGGGATGCGCCAGCTGTGGCAGAGCGGCTGGATGCACAACCGCGCGCGGCTCGTGACCTCGAGCTTCCTTGTCAAGCACCTGCTGATCGACTGGTGGCGCGGGGCGCAATGGTTCTGGGACTGCCTGGTCGATGCCGATTACGCCAACAACAGCCAGAACTGGCAGTGGATCGCGGGCACCGGATTCGACAGCCAGCCCTTCTACCGGATCATGGCCCCGCTGGCGCAGAGCGAGAAATTCGATGCCGCCGACTACATCCGCCAGTGGGTGCCGGAGCTCGCGCATCTGTCCGACGCCGACATCCACGATCCCTGGGGCCGCGGCGTCGCGCCCAAGGGCTATGCGCAGCCGCTGATCGGCCATAAGGAGGCGCGCGAGCGGGCGCTGCAGGCGTTCAAGGAGCGCTCGACCGCCGCCTGATCACACCCTCGACGGTCGGGAGGCCAGGCGGCTAGGGTAGGGAATGCCCTTCACGCTTCTCGCCGCCGCCGCGCTCCTCGTCGCCGCGCCCGCTCCCGCCCAGACCCCGGTCGATCCCGCCACCGCCGAGCGCCTGCGCGCCGCCGGCGCCGAGGTGTTGTTCTGGAACCAGGCCCAGCGCGACCGCAATTTCCGCGCGATGGAGCAGGTTTTCCCGACCGCCACGGTCGAGGCCGGAAGCAAGGTCCGCCTCCTTCCCAAGGGCAAGCCGCTTCCGCTGCCCGCCGCCGACGTCACCCGCTTCATGGCCACCACCAACGCCGCCGGGCTCCTCGTCCTGCAGGACGGCAAGGTCCGGCTCGAACGCTATGCGCGGGGCTTCGGCCCGACCGGCCGCTGGACCAGCTTCTCGGTGGCAAAGTCGCTTACCTCGACCCTTTTCGGAGCGGCGATCGCCGACGGCAAGCTCGCGCTCACTGATCCCGTCACCCGCTTCGTCCCCGAGCTCAAGGGCAGCGCCTATGACGGCGTGACGGTTCAGCAGCTCCTCACCATGTCCTCGGGCGCGAAATGGAATGAAGACTACACCGACCCCAAGAGCGACGTCGCCCGCATGTTCTCGCTCCGCACCCCGCTGGGCGAGGACGTGATCGCCGATTACATGAAGCGCCTGCCGCGCGCCGCCGCGCCGGGTTCGACCTTCCACTACAACACGGGCGAGACCAACCTCGCCGGGACGGTCCTCGCCCGCGCGGTGGGCGAGCCGATCAACCGCTACGCCAGCCGCCGCATCTGGCAGCGCTTCGGCATGGAGGCCGACGCCGCCTGGCAGGTCGACGCGCATGGCGCGCCCATCGCCGGCTGCTGCATTGCGATGCGCCTCAAGGATTATGGCCGACTCGGCCAGCTGATGCTCGAGGACGGTCACGGCCTGCTCGCGCCCGGCTGGGTCCGCGACGCAACCGCCATCCACCAGCGCTTCGAGCGGCCGGGCAGCGGCTACGGCTATTTCTGGTGGATCGAACCCAATGGCTATCGCGCGAGCGGCATCTTCGGCCAGTCGATCTGGGTTCGCCCCAAGGACCGGCTGGTGATCGTCGCGCTGAGCGCCTGGCCGAGCGCGCTCAGCGACAAGCTCGGGTCACAGCGCGCGGCCTTCTTCGACCAGATCGCCGCTGCCGCGCGGCGTTAGTCGACGCGGACCTTCGCGCCGCTCTCGCGCTCTTCGCCGAGAAGGTGGACCAGCCGCTCCGCGACCACCTCGGGCGGCTTCACCGTCGCTTCGTCTTCGCCCGGGAAGGCGAGCGCGCGCATCCGCGTGCGGGTCGCGCCGGGGTCGAGGATCGTGACCCGCAGCTTGCCCGTATAGGCCGTCTCGTCGGCATAAGCGGCGAGCAGGGTCTCGAGCGCCGCCTTGCTCGACCCATAGGCGCCCCAGAAGGCGCGCGGCGAGGCGCCGACGCTGCTGGTCAACGCAACCAGCTCGGCCTTGTCCGCCGCCTTGAGCATCGGGTCGAAGGCCGCGACCAGCGCCTGGTTGGCGAGCAGGTTCAGGTTGATCAGGCGGGTGTATTCCTTGACGTCGATATGCTCGACCGGGGTCAGCGTGCCGAGCATCGCGGCGTTGAGCACGAGCAGGTCGAGCTTCTGCCAGCGCCCCGAAATCGCGGTCGCCAGCTTGCCGATGTCCTCCGCCTTGCCGAGGTCGAGTGGGGCGATGGTGGCCGATCCGCCCGCCGCGTGGATCCGTTCCTCGACCTGCTCCAGCCCCGCGGCCGAGCGCGCGACGAGGATGACGTGCGCACCTTCCCTGGCCAGCGCTTCGGCGATGGCGGCGCCGATCCCGCGGCTGGCTCCGGTGACGAGGGCGAGGCGATCCTGCAACATGCTCATGGCCGCGCGCCCTAGCGGGGAAGGAGCGGGCGGCCAAGTCGTTGTGTCGGACGCCCGAACAGGCTAGTTCTTGCTCTGTTCTGTTTAAGGTCGGGGGCGGTTGTGGACGCGTGGATGGTGGCAGTGCTGGTCGGGATCATCGCCGTGGCGGGCGTGCTGCTCGGCTGGTTCCTCGGCAGCCGGCCCGGCGCCGCCCACGCCGCCGAAGCCGCGCAATTGCGCGAACAGGTGGCAACGCTCGGCCGTGACCAGGCGGTGGCGGCCGAACAGCTTCGCCGCGCCGTCCAGACCGAGGAATCGCTCAAGTCGGTGACCGAGGAGCGCGATTCGCTGGCGGGCGAACTGGCCGCCTCCCGAGTCGTCTCCCAGCGCTATGCCGAGCTCGAGGAGCGGCACCGCGCCCTTCAGGACGATGCGGGGAATCTTCGCGGCGACATCGCCAGTGCCGCCGAGCGACTCCAGCGTCTCGCCGAGGTGGAGCGCCTGCTCGAGCAGCGCACCGCCGAGCGCGACGAGGCGCTGCGCCTCAAGGCCGGGCTCGAGACCGAAGTGAAGAGCTTCGAGGAGCGCCTCTCCGACCTGCGCAAGTCGCGCGACGAGCTGGTGGTCCAGTTCCGCGAGGTCGGCGACAAGCTGCTCGAGAAAGCGCAGACCGACTTCCTCGCCAAGGCCGACGAGCGGCTGAGCAAGGCCGACCTCGAAAGCCAGGCCAAGCTCCAGACCCTGCTTCAGCCGGTCTCCGACACGCTCAAGCGCTACGAGGAGGGCCTCCAGCGCGTCGAGGCCGAGCGCAAGGACAGCTATGGCGAATTGCGCGGCGTGCTCGGCGAATTGCGCAAGGACAATGGGCAGGTCCGCGACGAGACCCGCAATCTCGTCAACGCGCTGCGATCAAGCCCCAAGGCGCGCGGCCGGTGGGGCGAGCAGAGCCTGCGCAACGTGCTGGTCCAGGCCGGCCTCACCGAAGGCATCGACTTCGAGATGGAAGTCAGCCTCGAGACCGCCGACGGGCGCCTCCGCCCCGACGTCGTGGTCAACCTCCCCAGCAACCGCAAGCTGGTGATCGACGCGAAATGCTCGCTGAACGCCTTCCTCGACGCCTGCGACGAGGTCGACGAGGAGCGCAAGCAGGCCTGCTTCAAGCTCCACGTCGCCTCGATGCGCAACCATGCGCAGGCCCTGGGCTCGAAGGACTATTGGGCGCAGTTCGGCGAGGCGGCCGACTATGTCATCATGTATATTCCGGGCGAGCATTTCCTCACCGCCGCGCTCGAGCAGGACCCGCAATTGTGGGACTGGGCGTTCGAGCGGCGCGTGCTGCTCGCCACCCCGACCAACCTCGTCGCGATCGCGCGCACCGTCGCCAGTGTCTGGCGTCAGGAGAAGATCACCGAGCAGGCCGAGGTGATCGCCGCGCTCGGAAAGGAACTTCACTCGCGCATCGCGACCATGGCCGAGCATGTGGTCCGCATGGGCCGCAACCTCGCGACCGCCAACGACGCCTACAACAAGATGGTCGGAAGCCTCGAAACGCAGGTCTTCACGCAGGCCAAGCGCTTCGAGACGCTCGGTGCGGGTAGCAGCAAGGAGGTCGCCTCACCGCCGATGATCGAGACCGCGCCGCGTCCGCTGACCAAGCTCGCCGCGCCGGCGGCGAACGAGGACGTCGCCGCCGCCCAATAAGCTTATCGCGACAGGCGGATTTCGCCGGCCTCGTTCGACAGGATGAGGTCGCCACGCTCCGTCCAGGCCATGCGCATCGGCTGCATCAGGATCCGGCCGGCTTCCGTCTCGGCGCGCATGTCGGCGCAGGCCATCCGGGTCGCAACCACCGGGCCCGCGACGAGCGTCTGGCGCTCGATCCGGTAGGGGCCGCTCATCCGGTTGCAGCCGAATTGCCCGCTCAGCCGACCGCCGGCGAGCGACAGCTTGTAAGTGTCGCCCGAGACGAGCTGCTTGCCGACCGCGAGCACGTTCCAGTCGCCTTCGACCGATCCGACCGCACCCATTTCCACGCCTCCGCCGCAGCCCTCGTAGCGTCGGCCGTCGACCGACACCTGCACCTTGTCGGGATAGGTCCGGTCGCTCATCCCGTCGCTGCAGCGCTGGCCGTGGATGATGTTGAGGTTGATCCGGCGACCCTGATAGATGTCGCCCGCAAAACCGTGGATCGCGCGCGGCTGGGCTTCCGCGACGCGCTGGCCGTCGACATCTGTGAACACCATCTGCCGCCCGTCGAGCGTCAGCCCCCAGAAGGGCTCGGTCCCGCTCGCGCGATAGGTCGCGGCCATTTCACCGCCCATCGGAGGCGGGGCGGCAGGGGGCATCATCGTCTCGCAGGCGGAGAGGGAGACGGCGGCGACGGCGAGGAGAGCGAATCGTTTCATGGGCGCAGACTAGCGCCCTTCACCTGAACGCGGAAAATCTAGCGCCAGCTCGCGCGGATCTGGAAGGCCATGATCGCGGTCGCGACCGCGGCGTTGAGGCTGTCGGCGCGGCCATGCATCGGGATCTTCACGAGGAGGTCGCACTCGGCCTCGTAATCCTCGGGCAGGCCCGCCTGCTCGTTCCCGACCATCAGGAAGCAGGGCTTGTCGTAGGTCGGCGCGAGATAGTCGTGGTCGGTCTGGAGGCTGGTTCCGACCAGCTGTCCCGGCCCCGCGCGCAGCCAGGCGAGGAATTCGGTCCACGGCACATGCACGATCTTCTGGGTGAAGATCGCGCCCATGCTCGCCCGCACTGCCTCGACGCTGAACGGGTCGGCGCTATCGTCGACGAGGATCAGCCCGCCCGCGCCGACCGCGTCGCCGGTGCGCAGGATGGTGCCGATGTTGCCGGGATCGCGCAGCTTCTCCGCCACGATCCACAGGTCGGACGCCGATCGGTCGAGGTCGGCGAGCCCGAGCCGCGGCTGGCGATAGGCGCCGAGCAGGAGCGGCGGGTTGTCCTTGCCGCTCATTTTGGCGAGGATCTCGTCGGGAACGCTGATCGCCTCCGCGCCCGCGGCCTCGGCCTGTTCGACGATCTCGGCGGCGAGCGGGTGAAGCTCGCCCTCCGCGCAGGCGACGACCGCGGGCAGGATCCCGGCATCGCGCGCTTCGGCCATGATCCGCAGGCCCTCGGCCAGGAACAGCCCGGCCTGCCGCCGCGCCTTCTTGTCACGCAGCGAGCGGAGGAACTTGACCGTGTCGTTCGAAAAGGAGGTGATGTGGCGGGGCATGGGCGCCCCCTAGCAGCAAGCGGCGGGAGAGGGCTATTCCTCCCCGAACTTGTCCTCGACCAGCTGGCTGAGCTTCGCCACGGCTTCGTCCGCGCCGTCGCCCGCGGCGCTGATCTCGATCGTGTCGCCGCGCGCGGCGCCGAGCATCATCAGCCCCATGATCGAGGTGCCGCAGACCTTGTTGCCGTCCTTGGCGACCTCGACCGGGCAGGCGAGGCCGCTTGCCATGGTGACGAACTTGGCGCTCGCCCGGGCGTGGAGCCCGCGCTTGTTCTCGATCCGGACGGACCGGCTGACCGCGCTCAAGCCGCGGCCTCGCCGAGGATCTCGGAGGCGACCGAGATGTATTTGCGTCCCGCCTCGCGCGCGGCGGCGACCGCGGCGCGAACGTTCATCGCCTTGCGCGCGCCCTCGAGCCGGATCAGCATCGGCAGGTTGACCCCCGCGATCACCTCGATGTCGCCCGACTTCATCAGGCTGATCGCGAGGTTCGAGGGGGTCCCGCCGAACAGGTCGGTGAGAATGATCACGCCCTCGCCGCCGTCGACGCGCGCAATCGCCTCCGCAATGTCCTTGCGGCGCACTTCCATGTCGTCGTCAGGGCCGATGCAGATGCCGGCAATGGCTTCCTGCGGTCCAACCACATGCTCCATGGCGACGATGAACTCGGCCGCAAGCCGGCCGTGGGTCACCAGCACTAATCCGATCATTCTACTGGTCTCTTGGTCCTTGATTGCGCTCCTGACCCTGCTCGAGAGAATCATTGGGGCGGAGGCCTAGGTCTCGGTGACGGATATTCGGCGAAAAGCCACGGTTCCGCAACCGTTCCGCCATGGCGATCGCCGCGGCGACCGACCGGTGTCGCCCTCCGGTACAGCCGAAACCGATCCCGACATAGGTCTTGCCTGCTTCCCAATAGCGCGGGAGCAGCATCGCGAGCATCTCCTCGGTCCGGTCCATGAAGTCGTCCCAGCCGTCCTGCGCCGCGACATATTCGGAGACGGGCGCATCGGCCCCGGTCAGCGGGCGAAGCTCCTCGATCCAGTGGGGATTGGGAAGGAATCGCAGGTCGAAGACGAGGTCGCTTGTCCGGCTGATCCCGCGAGCGAAGCCGAAGCTGGTGATGGTGACGACGAGGTCGTCGCCCTCGTCGCCGTAGCGCTGGCGGAGGTGATCGCGCAGGTCCGCCGGCTTGAGGTCGGTCGTGTCGAGCACCGCGTCGGCGGCGAGGCGCAGCGCGGCGGTGAGGTCACGCTCGCGCCCGATCCCGTCCTCGGCCGGCCGGTCGGGGCTGAGCGGATGGCGCCGCCTGGTCTCGCCATAGCGGCGGATGAGTTCGGCCCCGGTGGCGTCGAGATAGAGGATTTCGGGCCGGACCCCGGGGATTGAGCGGAGCAGGGCCGGGAGGGCGGCCGGATCGAAGCCGCGGCTTCGCGCATCCATGCCGACCGCGACATGCGCGTTGCTGCGCGGCCGGTCGGCGCCATGGACGAAATCGTGGAGCAGGCTGGTCGGGAGGTTGTCGACCGTGTCCCAGCCCATGTCCTCGAGCGCGTCGAGCACGGTCGACTTGCCCGCGCCCGACATGCCGGTGACGAGAAGCAGGCGCGGCACCCGCGGTAAGGGGCGCCGCGCGACGCTCACTTGAGGCCGAAGCGATCGAGCGCGAGCGCGACCTTGGAGGGCGCCGAGGCGGTCAGCGCGTCGACGCTGATCAGCGGGACCTTGAGGCCGCAGATCATCCGCTCGCGCGAATCGTCGGGAAGGCGCTGGAGATCGCTCGTCAGGTCGACCGCGAGCGCCAGCGGCACGTCCTCGGTCACGGGCATGGGGACGATCCCGATCCCGCGGATCTCGAGCTTGCCGCGGATGCTTGCGGGGGCGCTGACGAACAGGCGGTCGCCGCGCTTCTGGACGATCGTCTGGTCATCGGCGACCAGCGTGAAGCCGCGGTCGATCAGGCGCAGCGCAAGGTCGCTCTTGCCCGCCCCCGAAATGCCCGAGATGAGCACCGCGCGGCCGTCGATCGCCACCGTGCTGGCGTGGAGCGTCTCGCTCGAGAGGCGGATGCTCATTGTTCGCCCCCTTCCGCCGGCGCGGCCGGCAGGCGGATGGTGAAGCGGGCGCCTGAAGGCGCGTCGTCGCGGTCGGCCACGTCAATCTCCCCGTCATGGCCCTTCACGATCGCACGCGCGATCGCAAGGCCGAGCCCCGAGTGACGGCCGAAACCGTCGCCCTCGGGCCTTACTGAGACGAAGCGGTTAAAGATGGCTTCACGCACGCTCGCCGGCACGCCGGGGCCTTCGTCGTCGATCCGGATCCGGACTTCGTCGCCGACCCGGGCTACCGCCACCTCGACGAGGGAGCCGGCGGGCGAAAAGCTGATTGCATTGTCGACGAGGTTGTCGATCGCGCGCGCCAGCCGGCTCGGCTCGCCCATGACGATCGCGGAGGCGGCGCGGGGACGGGCGAAGGCGATTCGCACGTCACCGGTCATGCGGCGCTGTTCCCAGCCCTCGCACAGGTGGCCGACGAGCTTGCCGACATCGACTTCCTCGAAGGCCGCACGGGCAAGCTCGGCATCGGTCCGGGCCGCTTCGCCGATGTCGCCGATCAGCCGGTCGAGGCGCAGCACGTCCTGCCGCACCACGTCGAGCAACTGCTTGCGCAGCGCAGGGTCCTCGATCCGGTCGAGCCCGTCGACCGCGCTTCGGAGCGAGGCGAGGGGGTTCTTGAGTTCGTGCGTCACGTCGGCCGCGAAGGCCTCGATATTGTCGATCCGGATCCGCAGCGCCTGGCTCATGTCGCTCACCGCGCGGGCGAGAAGGCCGATCTCGTCGCGCCGCTTGTTGAAGCGCGGCACGTTGACCTCGCGCGAGCGGCCGAGCCGGACGCGGTAGGCGGCGAGCGCGAGCCGGTGGAGCGGACGGGCGATGGTCCGCGCGAGGAAGAAGGACAGGAGCAGCGACAGCAGCGCGGCGACCAGAAGACCGGTGGCGAGCTTGCCGCGCTCGTCGCGCACCCGCCGGGTGAAGTTGCGGTCGTTGGCGGTGACCAGCAGCACCTGCTGGTTGCCGACCACCGGCGCGGCCGAGGACAGCACCGGAGTGAGGTCGGGCGCGTTGCGGATCGCCCCGGCGGGCTGGCCGGTGCGCAGCGCCTCGCGGGCTTCGGGCCAAGCCTGCAGGCGGTCGGCGGCGGGCTCGGTGAAATCGTCGAGATTGGGCTGGCCGACGATGGTGTTGAACCCGCGGTCGAGCGCGCGGGCCATGCGTTTGGCGATCCCGCCCTCACTCGGATCGCGAAGGCGATAGGTCGGCCCGGTCATCGACCAGCTGTCGACGATCTTCGCCCCGTCGGCGCGGTAGACTCGGATGCGGGTCCCGGTCTCCTGGCCCACCTTGGTGAAATAGGCGGCATTCTCGTCGGCGCTGATCGTCGGCAGGGTCGCGGCGGCGATCACCGCGACGTTGCGGGTCTGCGTCTCGCGCTCGTCGCGCAGCTGGTTGCGGAAGCTGTCGAGAAACAGCAGCGCAAGCGCGATCACCACCAGCACGAGGATGTTGACCGCCATGATCCGGCGGGACAGCCGCCAGCTCAGCTGCCGCCCGAACAGGGCCTGCCGATAGGGATCAGCCATCGTTGAACCGGTAGCCGACCCCGTAGAGCGTCTCGATCGCGTCGAAGGTCGGGTCGGCGCTGCGGAACTTGCGCCGGATGCGCTTGATGTGGCTGTCGATCGTGCGGTCGTCGACGAACACGTCCTCCTGATAGGCGATGTCGAGCAGCTGGTTGCGGCTCTTCACCACCCCCGGCCGCTGCGCCAGTGCCTCGAGGATCAGGAATTCGGTCACGGTGAGCGTGACCGGCTTGGAGTCCCAGCCGACCTGGTGGCGGGCGGGGTCCATGACCAGCCGGCCGCGCTCGATGACTGCCTCGGCGGGTTGTTCGCTGCTGGAGGCCGCCGAGCGGTTCATGTCGGCGCGGCGGAGGATCGCGCGGATGCGGGCGATCAGCAGGCGCTGGCTGAACGGCTTGGCGATGTAGTCGTCGGCACCGGCGGCAAGGCCGTGCGCCTCGTCCTGCTCCTCGTCCTTGGAGGTGAGGAAGATGACCGGCATCGCCGCCGCCGCGCCGCCCGCCGAGCGGAGCGCCTGAAGCAAGGACAGCCCGTCCATGCCGGGCATCTTGATGTCGAACACGCCAAGATCGGCGGGATTGTCGGCCAGCGCCTTCAACGCGCTCGAGCCGTCGGGATAGAGGCGGGTGACGAAGCCCTCGGCCTGGAGAGCGATCGACACGGACGTGAGGATATTGCGGTCGTCGTCGACCAGCGCGATCACCGGGCTCGTCATGGCGGGGAGGGCGTAGCGCCAAAGCGGGACGGTCTTCAAGCGGGGGCCTCGTTTGACCCGGGCAACCTTTTCCGCGCATAGGCGCTTTGACTACGCATACGTATGCGGCGGTGTCCCGAGGTAAGGGGCGCTGCCCTCTAAGCATGAGCGAAAGGGTTCTAATGACTTCGACCAGGGTTCCCGCACACGGTCTCGAGGCGCAGGGCATTTCCACTGCCGCCCGGCTCCATTGGAACCTCGTGACCGCCCCCCTCTACGAGGCGGCGGTCCGCCGCAACGAGGCGATGATCGCGAAGGACGGCCCGCTGGTCGTCACCACCGGTGCGCACACCGGCCGCAGCGCGCAGGACCGCTTCATCGTCCGCGACGACACCACCGAGCAGTCGATCTGGTGGGGCAAGTCGAACAAGCCGATGGACCCGGCCGCCTTCGACCGCCTCCACGAGGACTTCCTTGCCGCGCTCGGCCAGAAGGACGAACTGTTCGTCGCCGACCTGTTCGGCGGGTCGCAGCCCGAGCATCGCGTGAACGTGCGCGTGATCAACGAGCTTGCGTGGCACAACCTCTTCATCCGCACGATGCTGGTCCGCCCCGAGGGCGAGCAGCTCGCGGACTTCGTTCCCGACTACACGATCATCGACCTGCCGAGCTTCAAGGCCGATCCGGAGCGACACGGTTGCCGTTCGGAGACGGTGATCGCGATCAACCTCACCAAGAAGCTGATCCTCATCGGCGGCACGCAATATGGCGGCGAGATGAAGAAGAGCGTTTTCGGGCTGCTCAACTATCTTCTGCCGCAGGACGGCATCATGCCGATGCACTGCTCGGCCAACATTGGCCCCGACGGCGACACGGCGGTCTTCTTCGGCCTTTCGGGCACCGGCAAGACCACGCTCTCGGCCGATCCCAACCGCACGCTCATCGGCGACGACGAGCACGGCTGGTCGGACACCGCGGTCTTCAACTTCGAAGGCGGCTGCTACGCCAAGATGATCCGCCTGTCGGAAGAAGCCGAACCCGAGATCTACGCGACCACCCGCCGCTTCGGCACGGTGCTCGAGAATGTGGTCATGGACCCCGAGACCCGCGAGCTCGACCTCGACGACAACAGCCTCGCGGAGAACAGCCGCGGCGCCTATCCGATCGACTTCATCCCGAACTCGAGCGACGACAACCTCGGGCCCGTGCCCAAGACCATCGTCATGCTGACCGCCGACGCATTCGGCGTGCTGCCCCCGATCGCGCGACTGACGCCCGATCAGGCGATGTTCCACTTCCTCTCGGGTTACACCGCCAAGGTCGCCGGCACCGAGATCGGCGTGACCGAGCCCGAAGCGACCTTCTCGACCTGCTTCGGCGCGCCGTTCATGCCGCGTCATCCGAGCGTCTACGGCAATCTCCTCAAGGAGCGGATCGCCAAGGGCGGGGTGACCTGCTGGCTGGTCAACACCGGCTGGACCGGCGGCAAGTACGGCACCGGCAAGCGCATGCCGATCAAGGCGACTCGCGCGCTCCTCAACGCCGCGCTCGACGGCTCGCTGAACAACGCCGAATTCCGCAAGGACCCGCTGTTCGGCTTCGAAGTGCCGGTCGCCGTGCCGGGCGTCGACAGCGCGATCCTCGATCCGCGCTCGACCTGGGCCGACAAGGACGAGTTCGACCGCACCGCGGCCAAGCTCGTCGACCTCTTCTGCGACAATTTCGAGCAGTTTGCCGAGCATGTCGAAGAGGGCGTCCGCCAGTGCGCCCCCAAGGTGACCGCCGAGGTCGCCTGATCCTTTGCTGATGCGGCGCGGCTTCGGTCGCGCCGCCTCACGCCTGCGCGCTTGCCGCGCTTATTCGGTCTGCATGTCGCGCAGCGGCGCGCTGGCCCTGACCGTCAGCCCGGTCGCCTCGAACTGACGCTCCACCCCGCCGGACCCCGCCAGCCCGAGTCCGATCACGCGCGAGCCGAAGCCCTTGCGCTGCGGCTCGACCGCCGGCGGACCGCCGCGCTCGGCCCACACGAGGTCGAAGGTCTCGCCGCCCTCGGCGCCCGACACCGACCAGCGCACCTCGACCTTCCCGCCGACCGCGCTCAGCGCGCCATATTTGACCGCATTGGTCGCGAGCTCGTGGAACAGGAGCGAGGCCGCAAGGGTCGCGCGCGGGCCGATCGTCACGTCTGGTCCGGACAGGATGAACCGGTCCTCGCCGAAGCTCGCCAGCGCGGCGCGGGCGACATCGCCGAACTTCGCTTCCGACCAGCTCTGCCCGGTAAGCACGTCGTGCGCTGCGGCAAGCGCGCTCAACCGCCGCCCGAAGGCCGCGACCGCCGCCTGATCCTCGGACTTGCCCAAAGTCTGCTGCGCGATCGCCTGCACCAGGCTCATGGTATTCTTGATCCGGTGCGCGAGCTCGGCGTTGAGCAATTGCTGGCGGACCCGCGCCTGCTGCAATTCGGTGTGATCGCGCGAGACCGACAGGATCCGCGCGACATTGCCCTGCGCGTCCTCGATCGGCGAGACCGAGACTGACCAGTGCCTTGGATTACCCGCGAAGGTGTCGGCCGGCGCCTCGAAATGGGTAGTCTCGCCGCGCTTCGCGGCCTCGAGCGCGGCCCGGGCATGATCGGGCCCGTCGCCGTCGAGGAAGTCGGGCCAGGCACAGCCCCTGACGGCATTGAAGTCGCTGACTTCCATGACCTGCATCCCGCCATCGCTCATGAAGGACAGGCTGCCGTCGAGTTCGAGCACCTTGATGCAGTCGGTCGAGGCGGCGAGCACGCTGCCCATGAAGGCGGCCGCTTCGCGCGCGTCCTGCTCGGCCCGGCGCCGGGCCAGGCCGGCGCGGATCCGCGAGGCGGCGTCGGCGACGAAACTCAGTTCCTCGGTCTGCCATTCGCGGGGTTCGCGATCACCGATGAACAGCACCGCCACCGTCCGCCCGTCCTCGACGATCGGCTGGTTGACGAGACTGCGCACCGAGATTTCCGCGAAACGGCCGCGCGCACCGGCAGTGCGGGGATCATTCTCGACGTCGGCAATGACGACCATCTGGCCTTGCCGAAGCTCCTCGGCTTGCCGGCCGTAATCGTCGAGGACGTGCGGGCCGACAAGGCTCGGCAATCCCTCGGCCGCCCAGTCGCTGGCGATGGTGTAGGTCGTGCCATCCTCGCCGAGGGTCGCATAACCAACCCGCGCCACGCCGAGCGCACGGGCGATGAGCGCGGTCGAGGCCTGCTCGGCTTCGTCGCTGTCGCGCGCGGCGAACAAGGTACGGCCGAGCTCGGCCAGCGCCTCGCGCCGCGCATCCGCCCGGATCCGCGCAGTCACATCGACGAACAGCATGGTGAAGCAATCGCCGCCGGCGGGCTGGCAGATGCCCTCGAACCAGCGCTTCAGACGGTCGGAGTGGCGCGTGAACCGGATCGCCTCGCCCGTGTCGACGACTTGGGCGATTTCTTCGATCCAGCCGCTTGCAGCGTCGGGGAAGAGTTCGCGCATCGTCCGGCCGACCATCGACCCGCGTTCCATCTCGACGAGGTCGTACCAGGCGCTGTTGACCTCCTCGTAGCGAAAGTCGGTGACGGTGCCCGCCGGATCACGAATGACCTCGCCGAGGACGAAGCCTTCCTGCAGCGTCTCGAACAGCCCGTGCCACTTGGCTTCGTTGGCGGCGAGCTTGCGCGTCGCTTGGTCGCGCTCCTGCGCTGCCATGACGCGCGGCGTGCTGTCAGAGGTGACGTTGAGCAGCCCGACGATCTGCCCCGTCTCGTCGCGCACGGGCGAATAAGCAAAGTCCCACCACGTCTGCTCGGCAAAGCCGCGGCGGGTCATGGTCATCGGCTGGTCTTTGAAGGCGACGCTCTGCCCGGCGAAGGTGCCGTCGATCAGCGGCGCGATGTCGGGCCACAGTTCCGGCCAGACCTCGGCGGTGGGTCGTCCGAGCGCCGCGGGATGGCGGTCGAACAGCACCGGTGCATAGCCGTCGTTGTAGAGCAGGATGCGCTCGGGGCCCCAGATCAGGCACATCGGATGGAGCGAGGCGAGCATTGTCTGGACGCTGATCGTAAGCACCGCCGGCCAGGTCTCGCGCGCGCCGAGCGGGGTCGCGGCCCAGTCGTGGACGCGAAACAGGTCGATCATCGTCTGCGGGGTCGCGGGGGTCGCCTCGTCGAGCATCTCTCTTAAGCGTGGCTCCTCCCGCGAGCATTCTCAAGCGTCGCCGGAACGAGATGGCAGGAGCGAACCGGCAAGTCCATGCAATCGAACCATTAATTCTCGGCCATCAAAAGCCTTGCGACCGCGGTCGGCAATGCGCGTTGAGCGGGCATCAAAGCGAGGAAAAGCGACGTGAAGACGGTGACACTGCCCGGCGGCGAACAGGTGCCGATGCTCGGCCAGGGGACTTGGATGATGGGCGAGCGGCCCGAGCGCCGCGCCGACGAGATGGCGGCGCTGCAGGCCGGGGTCGAACTTGGCATGACCCTCGTCGACACCGCCGAAATGTATGGCGAGGGCGCCGCCGAAGAACTGATCGGCGAAGCGCTCGGCCACCGCCGCGACGAACTCTTTCTCGTCAGCAAGGCCTATCCGCACCATGCCTCGCGAACCGCGCTGCCCCGCGCCTGCGAAGCGAGCCTCGCGCGGCTCGGAACCGACCGCATCGACCTCTACCTGCTGCACTGGCGCGGGAGCGTGCCGCTCGCCGATACGGTCGAGGCGATGGAGCGGCTCCAGGAAGCGGGCAAGATCCGCCACTGGGGCGTCAGCAACCTCGACACCGACGACATGGAAGAGTTGCTCGAAGCGGGTGGCGAAGGCTGCGCGACCGACCAGATCCTCTACAACCTGACGCGGCGCGGGCCGGAGCAGGCACTGATGCCGTGGCTTGCCGCGCACCGCATCCCGGTCATGGCCTACAGCCCGGTCGAACAGGGGCGGCTGCTCGGCCACGCCCGTCTGGCGGCCATCGCCAGCCGCCTCGGGGCGACCCCGGCGCAGGTGGCGCTCGCCTGGGCCATGCGCGGCGAGGATGTGATCGCCATCCCCAAGGCGGGAACGCCCGAGCATGTGCGGGAGAACCGCGCCGCCGCCGATCTCGTCATCACTCCCGACGAACTTGCCGCGCTGGACGCCGCCTTCCCGGTCCCCGCGCGGCCGGTCGCGCTTGAAATGCTCTAGCCCGCGCCGCCCTTCGCACGGATATATTCGCCGACGTTCAAGGCGAGGACGTCCATCGGCACGTTGCCGCCGAGCACCACGGCATCGTCGAAGTCGCGCAGGTCGTAGCGCGCGCCCAGCGCCGCCTGCGCCCGGCTGCGTTCGCGGACGATCGTCTGGTGCCCGATCTCGTAACCACAGGCCTGTCCCGGCCAGGAGCAATAGCGATCGACCTCGCTCGCCACCTCGAGCGGGTTCGACCCATTGCGCTCGACGAAGAAATTGACCCCCTGTTCGCGGGTCCAGCGCTTGGCATGGAGGCCGGTATCGACCACCAGCCGGCAGGCACGAAAGGCGATCGACTGGAGATAGCCGAGGCGCCCGGCGGGAAAATCGTCGAACACGCCCAGTTCGTCCGCCAGCTGCTCGGCATAGAGCGCCCAGCCTTCGGAATAGGCATTGAACGCGAGCAGGGTCCGGATCAGCGGCAGCTGGAAGGTATATTCGCCCTGCCAGACGTGGCCGGGAATCGCTTCGTGGTGGGCGAGATCGGGCAGGCTGACGCGGCTGTGGAGGTCGGTCGTCCGCAGGTTGATCCAGAACTTGCCCGGGATCTTGCCGTCGGGCGAGCCGGGACCGCCATAAGCGCCGGGCGCGCCGGGTTCTTCCTCGGGCGGAAGGCGCTTCACCTCGAGATTGCCCTTCACCAGCGTCCGGAAGGCGCGGGGGAGCTGGGCCCGGATGATCCCCAGCCGCTCCTGGATGAAGGCCATGATCTCGGCCCGGCCCTTGTCGCCCTCGCTGAAGGCGTAGCGCGGGTCGGCGGCGAGCGCGCGCATCCGCTGGCCGACCGACCCTTGCGTGAGGCCGAGCTGGCGCAGCAGCGGATCCATCCGCGCGTGCAGCGCGTCGAGCGTGGTGAGGCCGAGCTGGTGGATCTCCTCGGGCGTCATGCGCGTGGTGGTCGAGGCCCGGAGCGCCCACTCGTAATAACGCTCGCCGCCGGGCCGTGCCCACATGCCGGCTTGGTCGGTGGCGAGCGGTCGCTGGCGGCGCAGTTCGGCAATCTGCCGCTGGAGCGCGGGCGCGACCTGGCCGGTGGCGATCGCCCGGGTGCGGGCGTCCCAGTCGCCGGCGATGCCCTTTTCGCGGGTGCGGCGGACGAGGCTCTCGACCAGCCCGCCGCCCTTGGCCGCGTCCTCGGCCGATCGGGTGAGCTGGGTGATCGCCTTGTCGATCAGGAAGCCGGGCGGGATCAGCCCCTTGCCCGCGGCCGCGCGCATCCGCTCGAACTCGCCGTCGAGGACCGCCGGATATTGGCTCAGCCGCGAGACATAGGCCTCGGCGTCCTCGCGGGTCTCGACCAGATGGTCCGTGTCGAGGAAGCGCGGCACGTCGAGATAGGCGCCGGTATTCTGGATCACGACATAAGGCGTGTTGCGCCAGCCCCCGACCGCGACGTCGCCATAGGGGAGGGCAAAGCCTTCGAGCGCGGTGCGGTAGGTCGAGCGGATGACCTCGAGCGTGGTCCGGGTCGAATGGTCGAGCGCGGCGAAGTCGGCGGTGTCGAGCGCCGCGAGGTCCTCGCGCAGGCCCGCCGCATAGCGCGACTGGCCAAGCGGGCTGCGATCGCCCAGCTGTCCCTTGAGCGCCGCCCAGCGGCCCTTGTCGACATTGTTCGAACTCGCCGCCTCGGGATTGAAGCGCAGGAAGCGGTCGGTGATCCGGTCGATCAGCGCGTCGGCCTCGGCCTTGGCGAGCGGGCGCTTCGCCGAGGCGGCGGTGCCGGGAAGGGTCGCGCAGGCGGCGAGCGGGGTCGAGGCGGCGGCGGCCAGTGCCTGGCGGCGGGTGAGGGCGGTCATCCCTCGAGCTTAGGCGCGGCCCTTACCATCAGGCAATTGCCTTCGACGGCCATGATCTCGACCCGCTCGCCCGGCCCAGCCGGCCCGCCACGCGCGCTCCATTCGCTGTCGCCGAGCCGGACCCGGCCACCATGCTCGTCGATCGCGCTGACCGCGACCGCGGTTCTGCCGATGAGTGCGCCCGAGCGGTCGTTGAGATGCCGGGCCGAGCTCGGCACCGGCCGGTTGGCATAGGCCTTGCGCCCGAAATAGACCGCCACCGCGGTGTAGATGGCGAACAGCGCGAGCGCGGGTGCCAAACCGAAGTCGAACAGCAGCACGAACACGCCGGTGATGATCGCCGCGACCCCGATGAACAGCAGGAAGAAGCCCGGCGCGAGCACCTCGGCGATCAGCAGCAGGACGCCGCCGATCAGCCACCACCAGCCCTGCGCGATCCCGTCCATCCGCTCAGGCCTGCGGAATGCCCGGGACGACCCGCGGCTTCGACGGCGCGGCAGTCTTGTCCGGCGCGTCCGAGAACGCGGCCTTGGCGAGTTCGCCGATCCCGCCGAGGCTGCCGATCAGCTGCGTCGCCTCGACCGGGAAGAGGATGGTCTTGGCGTTGGGGCTGTCGGCGAACTTGCCCAGTGCCTCGACATATTTCTGGGCGATGAAATAGTTGATCGCCTGCGTATTGCCGCCCGCGATGGCGTCGCTGACCGACTTGGTGGCCGATGCTTCGGCCTGGGCGGACCGCTCGCGGGCCTCGGCCTCGCGGAAGGCGGCTTCCTTCATGCCTTCGGACTGGAGGATCTTGGCCTGCTTCTCGCCCTCGGCGCGCAGGATCTCCGACTGGCGCATGCCCTCCGATTCGAGGATGGCGGCGCGCTTCTCGCGCTCGGCCTTCATCTGGCGGGTCATGGCGTTGACGATGTCGGCCGGCGGGCGGATGTCCTTAAGTTCGACCCGGGTGATCTTCACGCCCCAGCTTTCGGTCGCATGATCGACCACCTGCAGAAGGCGGACGTTGATCTCGTCGCGCTTGGACAAGGTCTCGTCGAGGTCCATCGAGCCCATGACGGTGCGCAGGTTGGTCGTCGAAAGCGCCAGGATCGCCATGTAGAGGTCGCTGACCTCATAGGCCGCCTTGGCGGGATCGAGCACCTGGAAGAAGACCACCCCGTCGACCGCCACCATGGCATTGTCCTTGGTGATGATCTCCTGCCCCGGGATGTCGAGGACCTGCTCCATCATGTTGATCTTGCGCCCCACGCGGTAAAAGAAGGCGGGGACGAAGTTGAAGCCGGGGTCGGCAACGCGGATGAAGCGGCCGAAATGCTCGATCGTGTAGCGATAGCCCTGGTTGACGATCTTGATGCTCATCATGACGAAGAGCAGGACCAGCACGGCCACGAACAGCAGGAACGTCTCGATCATGTCTTTCCCCAGGAATGTCGCCGCGCATCATGGCGGAGCCCCGGCCCCAAGCGAAGGGAAATCGGCATGACGGCGTCCCTGTTCGGCAGACCGGCGGTGCTGTTCCTCCCCGCCAACCGCGCCGGCGCGGTCGCCAGGGCGCGGGCGAGCGCGGCGGACATCATTTTCCTCGACCTTGAGGACGCCGTCGCGCCCGACGCGAAGGACGAGGCGCGCGCGGCGGCGGTGGCGGCGGTGGCCGAACCGTTCGGGGTGCCGGCGGCGATCCGCGTGAACGGCTTCGCCAGCGACTGGTTCGGGTCCGACGTAGAGGCGGTGGCGGCGAGCCGCGCCGATCTCGTCATCGTGCCGAGGGTCGAGGGCCCTGAGGTCATCCGCGAAGTGAAGGCGCTGACCGGCAAGCCCGTGGCGGCGATGATCGAAACCCCGCTTGGGGTCCGCCGCTGCTGGGAGATCGCCGACGAAGCCGCCGCGCTCATTGCCGGGACCAACGACCTTCGCGCCAGCCTGCGCCTCCCCGGCACCCACGACCGCGCGTCGATCCAGGCCGCGCTGCAGCTGGTGGTGCTGGCGGCCCGCGCGGGCGGCATCCCCTGCTTCGACGGGGTCTACAACAAGCTCGACGACGAGGCGGGCTTCGCGGTCGAGGCGGTGGAGGGGCGGGCGCTCGGCTTCGACGGCAAGACGCTCATCCACCCGAGCCAGATCGCCGCCTGCCGGGCCGCCTGGGTACCGACCGACAAGGAGCTCGCCCGCGCCCGGCGCCTCGTCGCGGCGGCGAGCGGCGGGGCGCAGCGCTTCGAGGGCGAGATGATCGAGCGGATGCATGTCGAGGCGGCGGAGCGGCTGCTCTCCGTCCGCTAGGTCTTGCCGAATCGTCTCATCCCCGCCAAGTGCGCGCATGGCCGACCTTCTCAACGCCCCCGACATCCAGCTGGGCCTCACTTTCGACGACGTGCTGCTGCAGCCGCTCGAAAGCTCGGTTCTTCCGACCGACGCCGATACCTCGACCCAGCTGACCCGCTCGATCCAGCTCAAGATCCCGCTGCTTTCGTCCGCGATGGACACCGTGACCGAGGCCGACATGGCGATCGCCATGGCGCAGCTCGGCGGGATCGGCGTCCTCCACCGCAACCTGACGGTCGAGCAGCAGGCCGACGCGGTCCGCAGCGTGAAGCGCTTCGAAAGTGGGATGGTGGTCAATCCCTTCACGCTCATGCCCGACCAGACGCTGGCCGACGCGCTCGAACTGATGAAGCGCCACAAGATCAGCGGCGTGCCGGTGGTCGAAAAGGGCGGGAAGCTCGCCGGCATCCTCACCAACCGCGACGTGCGCTTCGCCGAGAACCCGCGCCAGCCGGTCAGCGAGCTGATGACCCGCGACAATCTCGCGACCGTTTCGCCCGGGACCAGCCGGCAGGAAGCCCAGCGCCTCCTCCACCAGCGCCGGATCGAGAAGCTGATCGTGGTCGACGAGGCCGGGCGCTGCGTCGGGCTGATCACCGTCAAGGACATCGAAAAGGCCGTCGCCTCGCCCAACGCCACCAAGGACGGGGAGGGCCGCCTGCGCGTCGCCGCCGCCTCGACCGTCGGTGACAGCGGCTGGGAGCGCAGCCAGGCGCTGATCGACGCCGGCTGCGACTGCATCGTCATCGACACCGCGCACGGCCACAACATCGACGTCGCGCGCGCGGTCGAACGCGTGAAGGCCGCCTCGAACAGCGTCCAGGTCATCGCCGGCAACGTCGCCACCGCCGAAGCCGCCAAGGCGCTGGCCGACGCGGGCGCGGACGCGATCAAGGTCGGAATCGGCCCGGGCTCGATCTGCACCACCCGCATCGTCGCGGGCGTCGGCGTGCCCCAGCTGACCGCGATCCTCGGCGCGAGTGCGGCGGCCAAGGCGGCCGGCGTTCCGGTGATCGCCGATGGCGGCGTCCGCACCTCGGGCGACATGGCGAAGGCCCTCGCCGCCGGCGCCTCGAGCGTCATGGTCGGCTCGCTCCTCGCGGGCACCGACGAGACCCCGGGCGAGACCTTCCTCTACCACGGTCGCGCCTACAAATCGTACCGCGGCATGGGCTCGCTGGGCGCGATGAGCCGCGGCTCGGCCGACCGCTATTTCCAGCAGGACATCAAGGACACGATGAAGCTCGTGCCCGAAGGCATCGAGGGGCAGGTCCCCTACAAGGGCCCGGTCCGCGACGTCGTCCACCAGCTCGTCGGCGGGGTGAAGGCGGCGATGGGCTACACCGGCTCGCGCACCATCCCCGAGCTGCAGCAACGCGCGAAGTTCGTCCGGATCACCAATGCCGGGCTGAGCGAAAGCCACGTCCACGACGTCAGTATCACCCGCGAGGCGCCCAACTATCCGACGCGGTAAAGTCGTCCCCCTCCCGCTTGCGGGAGGGGCCAGGGGAGGGCATGTCGCGAGCGTGTCCCGATCCCCTGAACATTCCCTCCCCCGGCCCCTCCCGCGAGCGGGAGGCGAGCGTTGACCCCCTCCGCCCGCGCGCAGGCCGCGATCGAGATCCTCGACCAGGTCATCGCCGCCGCGCGTGACGACGGTTCTCCGGCCGACGCGCTCGTCTCGGCCTATTTCAAGACCCGCCGCTATGCCGGCTCGAAGGACCGCCGCGCGGTGCGCGAACTGGTGTTCCGCGCGATCCGCCATTCGGCTGAGGTTCCGGCGAGCGGGCGCGCGGCGCTGCTTCCGCTGGTGCCCGAGCTGTTCGACGGCGAGGGCCACGGCCCCACCGCGCCGACCCCCGACGAACCGCGCGCCGAGGCCGGCATCGTCCCCGGCTGGATCGCGCCGCTGCTCTCGCCGCTGGTGGGCGAGGGGGAATGGCCCGCGCTGACCGAGCGCGCGCCGCTCGACCTTCGCGCCAACATCGCCCGGACCGCCCGCGACGAGATGGCCGCGCATTTCGGCGCCGAGCCGGCCCCGCTCAGCCCGTGGGGCCTGCGCCTCCCCTCCGACGCCGCCGCGAGCGCCGACGAGGCCTTTGCCGACGGCCTCGTCGAGGTGCAGGACGAGGGCAGCCAGCTGATCGCGCTCGCCTGCGCGCCCGTCGACGGCCAGACCATCGTCGACCTGTGCGCCGGGGCGGGGGGCAAGGCGCTCGCGCTCGCCGCCGCCGCGACAGAGGCCCGCATCATCGCCTGCGACACCAACCTCGCGCGGCTGCGCAACCTCGCCCCGCGCGCCGAACGGGCAGGGGCGACAATCGAGACCCGGCTGCTCGACATGCCGCGCGAAGCCGAGGGTCTGGCGGATCTCGAAGGCCAGGCCGAATGCGTGCTCGTCGACGCGCCCTGCTCGGGCTCGGGCACGTGGCGGCGCAATCCCGAGGGGCGCTGGCGGCTGACGCCTGAGCGCCTCGACCGGCTCGAGGAATTGCAACGCCGCGTCCTCGACCTCGCCGCCCCGCTGGTGAAGCCCGGCGGCACGCTCGTCTATGCGGTCTGCTCGCTGCTCGCCCGCGAAGGCGCCGACCAGGCCGCCGCCTTCCTCAGCCGGCATTCAGGGTTCGTGCCCAAGGATATCGGCATGGATGTCGGGCGTTTGGAGGGGGTGGGACGGCTTCTCACGCCGGGACACGACCGGACCGACGGCTTTTTCATCGCCCGGTTTCAGGCTAGATGAACCGGACCGAGTATAAGGATTTGTTGATGCGCACGCTGCCGATCGCGATTTGCCTGGGCCTCGTCGCCGCCACCATGGCGAGCAGCGGCGGCACGCAGGTGCCCGACGCGCAGATCAGTCCGCGCTCGCTCCAGTGGCAGAAGGCGGGCGAGCAGGCGCTCGCGAACGGCAATCTCCAGGCCGCCGACGACGCGCTCGAGACCGCGCTGGTGCTCGACCCGCGCAACCGCGGCGCCTTTATTGCGCTGGCCCGCGTCGCGCAGCGCCAGAAGCTCTATGGCCAGGCGATCCGCCTCACCGGCAAGGCGCTTGCGCTCGAGCCCAACGACGCGGTCGCATTGGGCGTGCAGGGCGAGGCGATGGTCGAGGCCGGTGCCACCGCGCGCGCCCAGCAGAACCTCGCCAAGGTCCGTGCATTGTGCGGCAACAAGCCCTGCGCCCCCGCGACCAGCCTTGCCGCCGCGATCCAGCGCGGGCCGTCGCTCGCGGCGAAGGCCGACTCTAGCCCGAAGAAGAACTGAGGCTTTTCGCCAGTGCGACCCACTCGGGCACGCTGACCGTCTCCGCCCGCCGCTCGGCCGCGATGCCGAGCGTCGCGAGCGCGTCGAGCGCGTCGGGCACGCCCTTGAGGCTCTGGCGGAGCATCTTGCGGCGCTGGCCGAAAGCGGCGGCGGTGAGCCGTTCGAGCACCGCCAATTGCACCCCCTCGGGCTCCTCGGCCGGCACGATATGCACCACCGCCGAGGCGACCTTGGGCGGGGGCACGAAGGCCGAGCGATGGACCTGGAGCGCGATTCGCGGGCTCGCCCGCCACTGCGCCGCGACCGCCAGCCGGCCATAGGCATCCTCGCCCGGCGCGGCGACGATCCGCTCGGCCACTTCCTTCTGGAACATGAGCGTCAGGCTCGACCACCAGGGCGCCCATTCGGCGCCGAGCCACCGCAGCAGGAGCGCAGTCCCGACATTGTAGGGGAGGTTCGAGACGACGTGCGCGCCGCGCCCGACCAGCGCCACTTCGTCGACCTTGAGCGCATCCTCTTCGAGCAAGGTGAGCTTGCCCGGAAACAAGGCGCCGAGCTCCTCGAGCGCCGGAATGCAGCGACGATCGCGCTCGACCGCGGTGACGGCCGCCCCCGCATCGAGCAGCGCGCCGGTGAGGCCGCCCGGGCCGGGGCCGACCTCGTAGGCGGTCGCGCCCGACAGGTCGCCGGGAATGGCCGCGATGCGCGACAGCAATTGCCGGTCGAGCAGGAAATTCTGTCCGAGGGCCTTCGACGCGCTCAGCCCGTGGCGGGCGATCACCTCGCGCAGCGGCGGGAGGCTGGTCACCCCTGCGCCGCGCGCGTCGCCGCGCACTGGGCCGCGACACGGATCGCGGCGGCCATCGCGCGCGGGTCGGCGCGGTCCTCGCCGGCGATGTCGAAGGCGGTGCCATGGTCGGGCGCGGTGCGTACGATCGGCAGGCCGAGCGTCATGTTGACGCCTTCCTCGAAGTGCAGCGCCTTCAGCGGGATCAGCGCCTGGTCGTGATACATGCAGAGCGCCGCGTCGTAGCGCGCGCGCGCGCTCGTATGGAACATGGTGTCGGCGGGCATCGGCCCGACCACGTCCCAGCCCTCGGCGCGAAGCGCTTCGATCGCGGGCATGATGACCTCGATCTCCTCGCGCCCGAGCGCGCCATTCTCGCCGGCATGGGGATTGAAGCCCGCCACCGCGAGTGTCGGCTCGGCGATCCCGAAATTGCGCTGGAGCCCGCGCAGCGTGACCCGCCCGCGCGCCTCGATCAACGCGCTGCTCAGCCGGTCGGCGACCTCGCGCAGCGGCAGGTGCGTGGTGACGGGCACCGTCCGGAGGCTCGGTCCGGCGAGCATCATCGCGACATTGCCGGGCGAGATCCCGCAGCGCTCGGCGACGAACTCGGTCTGGCCGGGGTGCGCGAAGCCGATCGAATAGAGCTGGTGCTTGGAGACCGGGCCGGTCACGACCCCCGAGCAGGAGCCCGAGCGGGCGAGACCGACCGCGAGTTCGAGGCTGTCGAGGCTGCAATGCGCGCCCGCGGTCGACGGCTGGCCCGCGACGCTCGCCTCGGCGGCGACCACCGCGAGGAGGGGCAGGCCGCGCTCGAACGCGCCCTCGGCCTCGCGCGGATCGGAGACGACCGCGATCGGGCCGTTCCACACTTCGGACAGGCTGCGCGGATCGCCGACCGCGACGAACGGCGGCAGGCCAAGCGCATGCCGGCTGTCCCAGCATTTGGCGACGACCTCGGGACCGATGCCCGAAGGGTCGCCGAGCGAAACCGCGAGCGGAAGCAGGGACGGGCTCATGCCTGCCCCCTAGCGAGCGCTCGCACTGCCGTCATCCTCTAGCGATAGTCGATGATCGCGTCGCGGCGCAGGTCGCGCAGGTAGCGACGGGCGCGCTGGTTGACGCGCTCTTCCTGGATCTGCGCCATCACCGCGTCGGGGTTCGGCGCGCTCGCACCCTGCTCCTCGTCGCGGCCGCAGATGACCAGCACGCGCACACCCTCGGCGATGCTGCCGAACGGACGCGTCGCCTGGCCGACCTGCATCGGCATCATCATGTCCTGGAGCGCCGGCGGAAGATCGCGCAGCTTGACCGCATCCGACTGGACGACCTCGCCCTTGAAGTCGGCGGCGACCTTGTCGGCCCCGCCGCACCCGCCGATGTTCTGCGTGGCGGCGGCAAAGCGCTGGAGCAGCGGCTCGGCGGTCGCGGCGGTGGTGCCGGTCGGGAAGGCGACCGAGACCTGCTTGAGCGACAGCACCGCGTTGCGCGGATCGGCGGTCAGGATCTTGCGCTCGTCCTGCACCGCGAGGATCGAGAAGCCGCCCGGGATCGGGATCGGCTGCGAGACCATGCCCGGCTTCATTTCGCGCAAGGCGCCGGCGAGCTGCTCGGGGAGCTGCTCGGGGCGGACATAGCCAAGGTCGCCGCCGACCGCCGCGGTCGAGGCTTCGCTATACTGGCGGGCGTAACCGGCGAAGCTCGCGCCCTGCTCGAGCGCCTGGTAGATCTTCTGCGCGTTCTGGATGACCTGCGCCTGGTTGGCGGCGGTGGCCGAGAGGAAGATCTCGCCGACGCGATATTCGGTCTGGCCCTTGCTGGCGTTGAGCCGGTCGATGACGGCCTTCACCTCGTCGTCGCCGACGCTGACCGAGCTTTCGATCTCCTGGCGCTGGAGGCGCTGCCAGGCGATCTCGCCCTCGATCTGGCGGCGGATCGAGGCGAGCGAGCTGCCGTTTTCCTTGAGCCAGGTCGCCAGTTCGGCCGGGGTCTTCTTCACGTTGCCGGCGACGCGCGCGACCGTCTTGTCGATGTCGGCGCCATTGACCTTGATGTCCTTGGCCTTGGCCGCCTGGATCTGCAGCGTCTCGTCGATGAGGTTGCGCAGCACCTGGACGCGCAGCCGCTCCTGCTCCTCGTCGGGGATCGGCTGGTTGTTCGACAAGGCGAGAAGCGCGAGGCGCTGGTCGATGTCGGTCTGGGTGATGACCACGCCGTTGACGATGGCGCTGGCCTTGACGACCGCCGGGATCGGCTTGCCGTAGACGGTAAGGGTCTGCGGGAGATTGAGCGGCGCCGTGCTGTTCACCGCCGGCCGTGCGTTCTGCGCCAGTGCGGTGCCCGCCAGGCCCGTCAGCCCGACCACTGCCGCCATCGTCAGAAACTGTGTCGCCTTGCGCATGGGGGTCGTTCAATCCCTTGTTATCGAATGTGTTTTGTCGCTCTGGCAAACGCGCGCTGAACGGCTGATGAGCGCGTCTTAGCGGCTCAGGCCTTTCAGCGACAGGCGGAAACTGAAGGTGCTGCCCTCTGCCCGGTCGCCCAGCCGCTCATAGTCGCGGCGCCAGCTCACCCCGAAGGCGAGGCAATCGTCTTCATAATCGAGGCTCACCCGGTGGCGGACCGAATTGACGCCGTCGGAGATGCGCAGCGGATCCTCCGACTGGTTGGTGAGGTCGAGCACGGTCGCGCCGAAGATCGACCAGTAACGGTGGAACTTGTAACGCCCGGCGAGCCGCAGCTCCTCCTTGTCGCGCAGATCCTCGACCGCCGCGTCGACGTTGCGGTTGAGGCGGAGGTAATCGACCCGCGCATAGGTTTCGGTGGTGCCGACAGTGAGGTCGAGCTCGTTGCGGCGGATCGCGAAATTGTCCTTGTCGACCCGGAAGCGATGGGTGAGGTCGATGAAGCGCCCGAACTTGAGGCGGGTGCGGCCAACCACGTCCGAGAAGCGGTCGGTGAGGCCGGTGCCCTGCGGGAAGATCTGCTCGGCGCGGTTGAGGCGATAGGATTGGCCGATGTTGCTCGACACCGACCAGCCCGGCCGGTCGAGGTTCCAGTCGACGCCGTAGGTCACGCGGCTGCCGTCTTCCCAGCGGTCGTAGCCCGGGAAGCGGTTGATCGCGAACAGGTTGCTGTCCTCGAGGTCGACCGAGCGGCTGTCCTCGTTGGGCAGGCTGATGTTGGCGGTCGGCGGGGTCAGGACGAGCTGGACCCGCGGGGTGAGGCGCTGGATCCCGCCGAGGAGATTGCCCATCAACGGCCAGCGCAATTCGGCGGCGGCGGCGGCGATCCCGCGTCCACGCCAGCCCGGCAGCCCGCGATAGATGGCCGCCGAGGTGAGCTCGTTTTCGTCGCTGTGATAGACGTCGCCGCGCACCAGGCCCGTCAGCAGCAGCTCCTGCCCGAAGCCCGTCAGGCGGCGAAGGTCCCAGCGCGCCGAGGCAAAGGCCCGCTGGCTGTCCTGGCCCTCGCGCCGGAACACCGCGAGGCTGTTGGCCTGAAGCTCGACCCGCCCACCGAGGATCGGATCGGCCAGCCGGACGCGGGCATCGAAGGCGGGAAGGGCGATGGGGATGGTGCGCTGGATGTCGTTCTGGCGCAGGCCCTGGAAATACCAGCCGGCGAGGCTGACGTAGCTGTCGGTATCGATCCGCTCGAGATCGAGGAAATTGCGGAAGCGGTCGTCGCGGTTGAGGTCGTAGAAGCGCGCGACACTCTTGTCGGTCGCGAGCCGGACCTGGCCCGTCAGGCTCCACAAGGGATCGAACTGGAACTTGCCGTTGCCCTCGACATAGGCGCGGAGCCCGCGATTGGTGATGCTGTCGTCGTAGCTCGAGCGGTCGCCGTAGGTCAGGAACGCGCCGACCGAAAAAGCACCGAGCTTGTTGAGCTCGCGATACCGCCCCTCGATCGCCGGATTGACCGCGGTGTAGAGGTGGGGCGTGAGCGTGAAATCGCGATTGGGCCCGAAACTGCGGTGATAGGGCGTGCCGAGCTCGACCCCGCGGCGGCGGCTGTAGCGGATCTCGGGCGCGAGGAAGCCGCTATAGCCCTGCGAGTTGGACCCGGTGCCGATGGCGAACACCGGCAGCAGCGGAATCTGGACCCCGAACAGCTGCAGCCGCCCGCGCTCGAACCGGATCGACTGCGACTGCTCGTCGTAGCGGACCCGCGCGGCGAGGATCTGCCAGCTCGGCTTCTTGGGGCAGCCGCTCGCCGTGGTCACCGCGCAGGCGCTGTAGACCGCGTTCGAGAGCGTGGTCACCCGGTCGGTTCGGACCGCGCGGTCGGCGGCGATGCGTCCGCCGCTCTCGAGCACGACGAGGAGGTTCTCGACCGTCGCGTCGCGCAGGTCGTCGCTCAGGACCGCGCGCTCGGTGACGAGCTTGTCGCCCGCCGGCTGGACCACCACGACATTGCCGGTCGCGACGACCTCGCCCGTCTTGCGGTCCCAGCGGACCTGGTCGGCGGCGACGAAGGTGCCCTGGCGGTTGACGCGCACCTGCCCGCTCGCGGTGACGACTTCGGCCTCGTTGTCATAGGCGACGCTGTCGGCGCTGAAGGTGATGTCCTCGTCGGTCGCGGGGGCGGCGACCGGAACGATCGCGGCTGGAGAGGGAGCCGGGGCAGGGGCCGGCGTGGCCGCGGGCGCGCTTTCCTGGGCAAGCGCCGGCGCCGACAGCGCGAGGATCAGCGGGAGCGCTGTCCAGCCCATGACGCCGTTTCGCACTTCGCCTGTCCGCCTTGCCGCTTGCTAAAACCGTTTGCCGAAGCGCCGCCTATTGCAGCTTGGGTGGCGTGGGGCAACGGGGTTGGCGCGCGGGGGGCGCGCGCCTAGATGTCAGGCGAACCAGTCCTTGCCCCTTCGCGAGTAGCCCCATGCAGATCCGTTTCGCCGACCAGCTTCCCACCGGTGCCTATGCCCTCGCCATTCCCGTCGCCGGCCCGGAGCGTGGCAACCTTGCGTCGCTCGGCGAAGGCCGGGCCGCGGTCGAGGCGGCGGCGCGTGGCCAGCGCTTCGAGGGCGAGGCCGGTGCGGTGGCCGAAACCTGGATCGGCGGCACGGGTGGAAGCCAGGTCCGCCGCCTGCTCCTGATCGGCACCGGCAAGGCCTCGGACGGTCCCGCGGCCGAGAAGCTCGGCGGCGCTGCGGTCGGCCGGCTGCTGACCTCGGGTGAAAAGACGCTGGTGATCGACCTGAACGGCAGCCGCTTCGATGCCGATGCGGCGGCGCGGCTGGTGCTCGGGGCCGCCGCGCGCGGCTGGCGCTACGACCGCTACCGCACCCGCCTCAAGGACAAGCAGAAGGTCAGCCTCGAGGAACTGATGATCGTCGGCGCGCCCGCCGGCACGCAGGACCGCTGGAACTCGCGCTACGCCGCGGTGCTTGAAGGCCTGAAGTTCACCCGCGAGCTCGTCACCGAGCCCGCCAACATCATCTACGCCGAGACCTTCGTCGAGCGCGTGAAGAAGGCCGCCGAGGGCACCGGCCTCGTCGTCGAGGCGCTCGGCCAGGCCGAGATGGAGAAGCTCGGCATGGGCTCGCTCCTGTGCGTCAATCAAGGCACGATCCGCGAGCCGCGCCTGCTCGTCATGCGCTGGAACGGCGGCGCCGAGGGCGAAACGCCGGTCGCGCTGATCGGCAAGGGCGTGACCTTCGACACCGGTGGCATCTCGATCAAGCCCGCCGCCGGCATGGAATCGATGAAGTGGGACATGGGCGGTGCCGGCGCGGTCGCCGGCGCGATGATCGCCATCGCGGGGCGCAAGGCCAAGGCCAATATCGTCGGCCTGTGCGGTCTCGTCGAGAACATGCCCTCGGGCGCCGCGACCCGGCCGGGCGACGTCGTTACCTCGATGAACGGCCAGACGATCGAGGTCATCAACACCGACGCCGAGGGTCGCCTCGTGCTCGCCGACGTCCTTACCTATGCCCAGCGCGAGCTCGGCGTGAAGAAGATGGTCGACCTCGCAACCCTGACCGGCGCGATGCTGGTCAGCCTCGGTCACGAATATGCCGGCATCTTCTCCAACGCCGACGGGCTCGCCGGCGAACTGGTCGCGGCGGGGCAGGAGACCGGCGACAAGCTGTGGCGGATGCCGCTCGGCGAAGCCTACGACCGGCTGATCGACAGCCCGATCGCCGACATCAAGAACGTCGGCCCGCGCGAGGGCGGCTCGATCACCGCCGCCCAGTTCCTCCAGCGCTTCGTCGAGGAGGGCAATGAATGGGCCCACCTCGACATCGCCGGCACCGTCTGGTCGGACAAGCCTGGCGCGACCCACGACAAGGGCGCGACCGGCTTCGGCGTCCGCCTTCTCGACCGCTGGGTGGAGATGGTCGCGGAGTGAGATTGCCGGCGGGTAGGGGTTGAAGAGCCCATGAGGGTCGATTTCTACCAGCTCGCCGGTGCGCCCGTGCACGAGGTCGTCGCGACGCTGGCGGGCAAGGTCCTCGACAGCGGCGAGCGGCTGCTGGTCGTGATGGACGACGAGAACCAGCTCGCGCGGCTCGACCGGCTGTTGTGGGACGAGGGGGCGACCGCCTTCCTCGCCCACGGGATCGCGGGCAGCGCCGACGATAGCCGCCAGCCGATCCTCCTCTCGACCACCCCCGATCCGGTCAACCAGGCCCGCAACCTCCTTGTCGCCGACGGCCAGTGGCGCGAAGCCGCGCTGACCTACGAGCGCGCCTTCCACCTGTTCGACGACGACGGCCTCGCCGACGCCCGCCTCGCCTGGAAACTGCTTTCGGGGCGCGAGGGCGTCGAACGCTTCTACTGGGCGCGCGAGGACGGGCGCTGGGTCAACAAGGGCTGAGCCTTGCGTCGCTCGCGCTCCGACCGTAGAGAGCCGCGCGATTTCCGACCCAATCCAACCCTCAGAAACCGGAGTTTTCCCGTGGCCGTCACGCGCACCTTCTCGATCATCAAGCCCGATGCCACCCGCCGCAACCTGACCGGCGCCGTCACCAAGATGCTCGAGGAAGCCGGCCTTCGCGTCGTCGCCTCCAAGCGCATCCACATGACCCGCGAGCAGGCCGAGGGCTTCTACGGCGTTCACCGCGAGCGTCCCTTCTTCAACGACCTCGTCAGCTTCATGATCTCGGGCCCGGTCGTGGTCCAGGTGCTCGAGGGCGAGGACGCAGTGAAGCGCAATCGCGACATCATGGGCGCGACCAACCCCGAGAACGCCGAGCCGGGCACGATCCGCAAGGAGCTGGCGGAGTCGATCGAAGCCAATTCGGTCCATGGCTCGGACAGCGACGAGAATGCGAAGACCGAAATTTCCTTCTTCTTCTCGGACGACGAAATCGTCGGCTGACCGCTTTCGCCACGTGAAAGTGGCTTGAGTATCAACAACTTGGCCCGTCGGAGTTGCTCCGGCGGGCCTTTTTGTCGGCTCGCCGACTGTTGCTAAATTGTCGCATTTTCCGGGAAGACCGATTGTGGCCCCTGCAAAGTTGGAAACCTTCCTGAGGGGTCCCCGTTTGGAGCAGCGTCAACTTTGACCAACCCACCTTTAGAAGGGGTAGAATATGCGACTGACACTTCTCGCTGCCAGCGCGGCGGCGGCGATTGCCGCGCCTGCGTTTGCGCAGACCGGCCCGTATGCCGGCATCGAAGGGGGCATCCTGTTCCCGAAGAGCCGCAGCGGCACTGCCACCACCGTTTTCTCGCAGACGGCCCAGACTCCGGCCGCCGGCACCGCCGCGACCTCGGGCACCGGCGCCGTCGGCACCCTGCCGACCACGCTGACCACGCTTCCGGCTGGCGGCTCCTTCTCGGAGCGCGTCAAGTACAAGAAGGGCTATGATGTCGACGGCATCATCGGTTACGACTTCGGCGCGTTCCGCCTCGAAGGCGAAGTCGGCTACAAGCGCTCGAAGGTGAAGTCGTTCTCGCAGGACGCCGCTCTCGGCACCGGCCTGACCACCTTCTTCACCCCGACCGGCACCACGACCGGCACGACCTTCGTCTACCCGGGCAGCTCGCTCGGCGTGTACAACCTGCGTGACCACGTCAGTGTTCTCTCGGGCATGGTCAACGCGCTCCTCGACCTCGGTGGTTCGAACGGCGTTCCGGCCTTCTACATCGGTGCCGGTGCGGGTCGTGCCCGCGTCAAGGCGCTCGGCGATCGTGACAGCGCGTGGGCCTATCAGGGCATCGCGGGCGTCCGCTTCCCGATCAGCGACAACATCGACCTCGGCCTGAAGTATCGCTACTTCCGCACCGCCAAGCTCGACCTGGATCCGGTCAACACCGGCTTCTCGCAGACCTTCACCGCCGCCGTGCCGAACGTCGCCACGACCGCCGTCCCGGCTCCGACCGGTTCGTCGAACGTGTCGTTCACCCGTTCGGGCGTCGTCAGCCAGGACTTCAACAACCGCTTCAGCTCGCACAGCCTGCTCGCGAGCCTGATCTTCAACTTCGGCCGCACCGCGGAAATGGCTCCCCCGCCGCCGCCGCCGCCGGCTCCGGTTGTCGAAACCCCGCCGCCGCCGCCGCCGCCTGCCACGCAGACCTGCCCGGACGGTTCGGTGATCCTCGCGACCGACGCCTGCCCGGTGCCGCCGCCGCCGCCGCCGCCGCCGGCCCCGGCGCCCGAGCGCGGCTAAGCCTCGGCTTAGTTGGAATGGAAGGAGCGGCCCGGGAAACCGGGTCGCTCTTTTCGTTTGGGGCAAGCTTTTCATTACGCTTCGGTAAGCAAGCGGAACCGGCTTTCGGGTTCGGGCGTAGCGCCTGCATGGTCGATCAAGTCCTCACCCGCGAAGGCGACCGCCCTCGCTCCACCGCCGCCATCTTCGGTCATCCGCTGCACCCGATGCTGGTGCCGTTCCCGATCGTCTGCTGGATCGGCGCGCTCATCACCGACATCACTTATTCGCGCACCGCGAACATCCAGTGGGCCAATTTCTCGGCCTGGCTGATCGTCGCCGGTCTCGTGATGGGCGGGTTCGCGGCGCTGGCGGGAATCATCGACTATTTCGGCGATCGCCGGGTCCGCTCGGGCACCGCCAAGCTTCACGGGCTCCTCAACATCACCGTGTTCGTGATCCAGATCTTCAACGCCTTCATCCATTCGCGCGACGGCTGGACCTCGGTGGTGCCGACCGGTCTTCTGCTCTCGGCGATCTCGGTACTGCTGCTCGCGGTCAGCGGATGGCTCGGCGGAAGCCTCGTTTACAAGCAGGGGGTGGGAACGCCGCGATGATCAAGCAAACGCTCGCCACCACCGCCCTCGCGCTCGCGCTCGCCGCCTGCGGGTCGGCCAATGCGGTCAATCCCGACGACCTCACCGGTCCCAATCCCAAGCTTCCGCCGATCCAGCAATATCTGCTGCCGCCGATGAAGATCGCGCCGCCGCAGGGCTGGAAGGACGGGCAGAAGCCCAAGGCGCCGGCGGGCTTCACCGTCGAGGCGCTCGCGACCAACCTCAAGAATCCGCGCTTCATCTATCCGCTGCCCAACGGCGACATCATCGTGGTCGAGAGCCAGGGTCCCAATCTCGAGGGGATCAACCGGCCCAAGGACCTGCTGATGGGCTATTTCTTCGGCCGCGCGCACGGTGACGTGCCGGGCGAGGGGCCGTCCAACCGCCTGCTCCTGCTCCGCGACGCCAATGGTGACGGCCGGATCGAGGGCAAGTCGGTCCTCATCGACCACGTCCAGTCGCCCTTCGGCGTCGCCTACGCCGACGGCAACCTCTACGTCGCGGGGACGGCCGGCGTGCTGCGCTACGCCTTCACGCCCGGCCAGACGCACATCGCCACCCCGCCGACCCTCCTGACCGAGCTTCCCGGCGGCCCGATCGACCACCACTGGACCAAGAGCCTCGTGCTCAGCCCCGACGGCCAGCGCCTCTACGCCACGGTCGGCTCCAATTCGAACATCGTCGAGAACGGGTTCGAGGCCGAGAAGGGGCGCGCGGCGGTGTGGGAGATCGATCGCCAGACCGGCCGTGCGCGCATCTTCGCGACCGGCCTGCGCAATCCCAACAGCCCGACTTTCTATCCGGGCACCAACACCTTCTGGGTGGTGGTGAACGAGCGCGACGAGATCGGGCAGAACCTCGTCCCCGACTATATGACGAGCGTGAAGGACGGCGCGTTCTACGGCTGGCCCTACAGCTATTACGGCCAGCACGTCGATCCGCGGGTCCGTCCGCAGAACCCGGCCATGGTCGCCAAGGCCATTGCGCCCGATTACGCGCTCGGGCCGCACGTCGCCGCGCTGGGCCTCAGCTTCTACACCGGCGCGAGTTTCCCGGCGCAATATCGCGGCGGCGCCTTCATCGGCGAGCACGGCAGCTGGAACCGCACCCAGTTCAACGGCTACAAGGTGGTGTTCGTGCCCTTCGCCAACGGCAAGCCGAGCGGCAAGCCGCAGGACTTCCTGACCGGCTTCACCGACGGCGAGAAGGTCTATGGACGCCCCGTCGGCATCGCCCAGGACCGCACCGGTGCCCTCCTGGTCGCGGACGACGCCGCCAACACCGTCTGGCGGGTCACCCCCAACACCCCCGCCGCTTTGCCCCCGCGAGTCGCCAGCCGCTAGAAGGCGTCCGCCGCGCGCATCAGCTTCGTCAGCCGGGCAGGGGCGGCGGCGGCCCAGCTTCGGGTCAGCCAGTCGCGAACCTGCGCCCAGTCGGTGTCGGGGCGATTGAGCTTGAGCCCGAGCCAGCCGCTCGCGCCATAATATTTGGGCCAGTAGTAGAGCGCGGGATCGGCTTCGATCAGGCCGGTCATCTCGTCCGCGCCGCTCGCCTTGACGAGGAGCCCGATCGTCTCCTCCCCGTGGAAGCGGTCGGCGAGGATGGCGAAATGCTTGGCGGTCTTCTCGGACCCGACCGCCCATCCCGGTGACCCGTGATTGGTCTTGCGGCTGACCTCGGCAAGGTCGGCGGTCAGCGCGTCGACCTGTGCCTCGATCCAGCCGGCGTCCTCGTGACGCGACACATAGGCCCCAAGCGTCGAAGGATAGAGCTGGTGCTCGGCCAGCCGGACGCGCGCGGCGAGCGTTTCGGGCGTGTCGCCGGGGCGGATCGCGACCGCCAGCTGACCGAGGATATCCCCGCTGTCGACCTCGTCGGTGACGAGATGCACGGTGCAGCCGCCGCTTGAGTCGCCCGCCGCGATCGCCCGTGCGTGGGTGTCGAGCCCGGGGTAGAGGGGGAGGAGCGAGGGGTGGATGTTGAGCAATCGCCCGCGCCACTTCTCGACGAAGCCCGGGGTCAGGATCCGCATGTAGCCCGCGAGCGCCACCGCGTCTGGCCTTGCTGCGGCAAGCGCCGCGTGCAGCGCGTCATCGAATGCCTCGCGGCTCATTCCCCGGTGCGATTGCGACCAGGTTGGAACACCCTCGGCCGCGGCAAGCGCGAGCCCTGGCGCGTCCGGGTTGTTCGAGGCGACCAGCACGACCTCGTAGGG
Source organism: Sphingomonas rosea (assembly GCF_039538065.1). Lineage (NCBI taxonomy): Bacteria > Pseudomonadati > Pseudomonadota > Alphaproteobacteria > Sphingomonadales > Sphingomonadaceae > Sphingomonas > Sphingomonas rosea. The sequence goes on along the minus strand of NZ_BAABBR010000001.1, from coordinate 2,596,331 downwards.
GCTGGTCGGCAAGCGGCTGGCATAGAGCAGGGCCGCCATGTTGCTGCCCTCGCCCGAGATCACGATCGCGACGCGGGCCTTCACGCTCGCCGCGCCGTCAGCCATGCCGGTGCGTGGCGCTCCACAGGCCCTTGCCGCTCCACGTCTCGTCCGAGCCGCGCACGGTGCAGCCGCGCGGGCCTTCGTCGATCCGGCCGATGCGGTGGACGGTCTCGCCCGCCGCCTCGAGCGCCGCGGTGACGCCCTCGGCCTCGGTTTCCTTGACCACCGCGACCATCCCGATCCCGCAGTTGAAGGTCCGCGCCAGTTCCTCGGGCTCGATCCCGCCGCCGGCCTGGAGCCAGGCGAACAGCGGCGGCAGCTCCCAGGCGTCGGCGTCGATCGTCGCGTGGCAGCCTTCGGGCAGGACCCGCGGGATATTCTCGAGCAGGCCGCCGCCGGTGATGTGGGCGAGCCCCGCGATCCGCCCCTCGCCAAGCAGCGGAAGCAGGCTCTTCACATAGATTCGCGTCGGCTCGAGCAACAGCTGGCCGAGCAGGTGGTCGGGCGCGAAGCGGGCAGGGCGGTCGAGCTTCCACCCGTTCACCTCGATCAGCTTGCGCACCAGGCTGAAGCCGTTCGAATGGACGCCCGAGCTCGCCAGCCCGAGCACCACGTCTCCCGGCGCAATGGCCTGGCCGGTGAGCTGGCGCCCGCGCTCGACCGCGCCGACGCAGAAGCCCGCGAGGTCGTAGTCGCCCGCCGCATACATGCCCGGCATCTCGGCGGTCTCGCCCCCGATGAGCGCGCAGCCGGCCTGTTTGCAGCCGTCCGCGATCGACGCGACCACGGCCTCGGCGACCCCGTTGTCGAGCTTGCCGGTCGCGAAATAGTCGAGGAAGAACAGGGGCTCGGCGCCTTGCACGATGAGATCGTTGGCGCACATGGCGACGAGGTCGATGCCGACGCCCCCGTGCGACCCCATGTCGATCGCGAGCTTGAGCTTGGTCCCGACGCCGTCGTTCGCGGCGACCAGGATCGGGTCGGTGAAGCCCGCGGCCTTCAGGTCGAAGAACCCGCCGAACCCGCCGAGATCGGCATCCGCACCCGGTCGCCGCGTCGCCTTCGCCAAGGGCGCGATCGCCTTAACCAGCGCATTGCCCGCGGCGATGTTCACGCCGGCCTCTTCATATGTCAGCCCCATGCGCCGAGCGACTAGCCCACAAGAGCCTTGGAAATCCACCTCCAAGCTGCTTTGAGCTACAGCCATGTTGTCGCGCCGCACCGGTCCGTTCCTCGGTCTTGCCTTGCTGATTGCCCTCGGAGCGGGCGGCGTGGGCCTCGCCCAGCTCGAGAGCGGTGACCGCGGGATCGCCCCGATCGACAGCGCGAGCACGCTCGAGATCGGCGGGATCAAGGTCGACGTCGCCGCCAAGGACGCCGAGACCGCGCGGCTCGCCGGCTGGCGGATCGCGCAGCGCCAGGGTTTCAAGGCGCTCTGGGCCAAGCTCCACAACGCCCCGGCCAGCGCCGCGCCGACGCTGCCCGATTCGACCCTCGACGACATCGTCAGCTCGATCGCCATCGAGGAAGAGCGGATTGCGCCCGGCCGTTACATCGCCTCGCTCCAGATCCTGTTCGACCGCTCGCGCGCCGCCGGGCTGCTCGGCGCGGGCGGGCCGGTCCGACGCTCGGCGCCGATGCTGCTCGTCCCGGTGATGGTCAGCGGCGGGACCGCGACCACGGTCGAGACCCGCAATCCCTGGCAGCGCGCCTGGGCCGAATATCGCACCAGCAACAGCGCGATCGATTATGTCCGGATCTCGGGGCAGGGGATCGATCCCCTGCTCGTCAACGCCGGCCAGCTCCGTCGCCCGGGCCGCGCCATGTGGCGCAACCTCGTCGATTTCTATGGCGCCGCCGACGTGCTGGTCGCCACCGCCGAGGTCCGCCGCCTCTATCCCGGCGGCCCCTCGGTCGCGACCTTCACCGGCTCGTTCGGCGCCGACCGCAAGCCGCTTGGCTCCTTCACGCTGCGCGCCAAGGACAGCGCGGACCTGCCGCGCATGATGGCCGAGGGCGTGCGCCAGATGGACGCGCTCTACACGCGCTACCTCAATGCCGGCGAACTCAACCCCGATCGGAGCCTCCTCCCGCCGCCCCCGCCGCCGGTCGAGGAAGTCGAGGAGGAAGCGCCCGAGGCGCCCGTCCAGCAGACCATCCAGATCGCGGTCACCTCGCCTTATTCGCCGGTCGGCTGGCTGCGCTCGATCCCCGGCGTCGCAAGCGTCCAGGAAATCGGCGCGCAGGTGCTCGTGGTCCGCTTCAACGGCTCGCCGGGCCAGCTTGCCGGCGCGCTCAACGCGCGCGGCTGGCAGACCAGCAATGCCAGCGGCGTCTTCACCATCACCGGCTACGCCCCGCCCAAGCCTGCCGCGCCCGCCCCGGCACCTGCGCCCGCCGCGCCGGCCCCGGCGGGAACACCGCCTCCGGCACGCCCGGCGCCCGAGCCCCTCGTCCCGGTCAACACCAACACGCAGGGGCGCTAGGTGCGCGCCCCCGACCAGATCGCGCTTCCGCTCGACTGGCCGCAGGGAAGCGACGACAGCCGCTTCATCGTCAGCACGGCCAATCAGGCGGCGTTCGACCATTTCAAGCGCTGGTCCTCCTGGCCGGTCAAGGCGACCATCCTCGTCGGTCCGCGCCGCTCGGGCCGCTCGCTGCTCGCGCGCAATTTCGTCGCGCGCGTCGGCGGCCGGCTGTTTGATCCCGCCGAGCGGCAGGAAGAGGAAACGCTGTTTCACGCCTGGAACCAGGCGCAGGAGACCGGGCGCCCGCTGGTGCTCGTCGCCGACCAGGCCCCGCCCGCCTGGGAGATCGCGCTCCCCGACCTGCGCACCCGGCTCGCGGTCACCCCGGTGACCCGGATCGAGCAACCCGACGACGCCCTGTTTGCAAGCCTCATCCAGCGCCTCTTCGCCGACCGCGGCCTCCACCTTCCCGACGAGGCGCTGCGCTATGTCGTGAGCCGGGTCACCCGCGACTATTATACCGCCGAGCGGCTGGTCGACGCGATCGACCGCTTCGCCATCGCCAGCCAGGCCCGCCTCACCCTGCCGACCGTGCGCCGGGCGCTCGTCGCGGGGCGGATCATCGATGGGGGAGGGGAAGAATGAACGCGCCCGCCGACCTCAAGGCCAAGGCCCCGCCCAGGCCCGAAAGCCGCTTCTTCAACCGCGAACTCTCGTGGCTCGCCTTCAACCGCCGGGTCCTCGAGGAAGCCGCCAACCCCGCGCATCCCTTGCTCGAGCGGCTCCGCTTTCTGTCGATCAGCGGCTCCAACCTCGACGAATTCTTCTCGGTCCGCGTCGCCGGCCTCAAGGAACAGCAGCTCGAGGGGGTCGAGCAGCACAGCTACGACGGCCAGACCCCGAGCCAGCAGCTCGACCTCATCAGCGCCGAGGCCGATGCGCTGATCGCCGACCAGCAGGCGAGCTGGGTCGAACTCTCGGGACTGCTCGCCGAAGCCGGGGTCGGGGTCGTCGGCGCCAAGGCGCTCTCGGCGCAGGATTGCGAGTGGCTGCGCACCTATCTCGCCGAGCAGATCCTGCCCGTCCTCACCCCGCAGGCGATCGACCCCTCGCACCCGTTCCCGTTCGTGCCGCACCTCGGCTACGCGCTCGTCTTCGCGATGCTCGATCCGGCCGACGGCGAGGAAGTCAGCGAAGTGCTGATGATCCCGGCGAGCGTCCCGCGCTTCATCCGCCTGCCGGGCAAGGCCAGCCGCTACCTTGCCATCGACGAGGCGATCGGCGCCAATCTCGAACTCCTCTTCCCCGGCTTCCGGCTGATCGGGGCGGGCGCCTTTCGCGTGCTGCGCGACACCGACATCGAAATCGAGGAGGATGCCGAGGACCTCGTCCGCCACTTCCGCTCGGCGATCAAGCAGCGTCGCCGCGGTCGGGTCATCCGTCTCGAATTCGCCAGCGGCACCCCGCTCGACCTCGAAAGCCTGTGCCGCGAGGGGCTCGACGCCGAGCATGCGCTGATCGCCGAATATTCGGGATTCATCGGCATCGCCGACCTCGGCGAACTGGTCGACAGCGAGGACCGGCCGGCGCTGAAATTCGCGCCCTACACCCCGCGCTTTCCCGAGCGGATCAAGGAGCATGGCGGCGATTGCTTCGCCGCGATCCGCGCCAAGGACATCGTCATCCACCACCCCTACGAGAGCTTCGACGTGGTGGTCGCCTTCCTCCGCCAGGCCGCGAGCGATCCCGACGTGGTGGCGATCAAGCAGACGCTCTACCGCGCGGGCAAGCAATCGGCGATCGTCGACGCGCTGGTCGCGGCGGCCGAAAACGGCAAGTCGGTCACTGCCGTGGTCGAACTCAAGGCCCGCTTCGACGAGGAACAGAACCTGCTGTGGGCCTCGCGGCTCGAGCGTGCGGGCGTCCAGGTCGTCTATGGCTTCACCCAGTGGAAGACCCACGCCAAGGTCTCGATGGTCGTCCGCCGCGAGGGCGGCGCCTTCCGCACCTACTGCCACTTCGGGACCGGCAACTACCACCCGACCACCGCGCGCTTCTACACCGACCTCAGCTTCTTCACCGCCTCCAAGCGCGCCGCGCGCGATGCCTCGAAGCTGTTCAACTTCATCTCGGGCTATGTCCCGCCAAGGGGGCTCGAGCTCCTCACGATGAGCCCGATCAACCTGCGCGACAAATTGTCGGGCTGGATCGACACGGAGATCGCCAACGCCCGCGCCGGCAAGCCCGCCGCCATCTGGGCCAAGATGAACAGCCTCGTCGACCCGGGCATCATCGAGAAGCTCTATGAGGCGAGCGAGGCGGGGGTGAAGATCGACCTCATCATCCGCGGCATCTGCTGCCTCAAGCCCGGCGTTCCCGGCATGAGCACGAACATCCGGGTGAAATCGATCGTCGGCCGCTTCCTCGAGCACAGCCGCATCTGGTGCTTCGCCAACGGCGCCCGGCTGCCGCATCGCAAGGCCCGGCTGTTCATTTCCTCGGCCGACTGGATGCCCCGCAACCTCGACCGGCGCGTTGAGGTGGCCGTGCCGCTCGAGAACCCCACCGTCCATGCCCAGGTCCTCGACCAGGTGATGGTCGCCAACCTCATCGACAACGAGCAAAGCTGGAGCCTCGACGCCGGCGGCAGCTACACCCGCGTGCCGGCCGGCAAGAAGCCCTTCAACCTGCACACCTATTTCATGACCAACCCCTCCCTCTCGGGCCGCGGCCAGGCGCTCGAAGGCCGCAAGGTGCCCAAGCTCAAGCTGGAGCAGGGTGGGTGATGCGTTCGAGTGGGCGCCCGCTTAGGCGTGAGCCCAGTGTTTTTCCTTTTCAAGCGAACCAAAGGCACCGGGCTCCGGCCTGCGCCGGAGCACAAGAATGAACCGCAATTTCGGCCCCGTCGGCATCATCGACATCGGCTCCAACTCGATCCGTTTCGTCGCCTATGCGGGCTCCGAACGAGTTCCCTCGACGCTGTTCAACGAGAAGGTCTCGGCCGGCCTCGGGCGTGAACTCGCCACCACCGGACGGCTGCCCGACAAGGCGATGGACCAGGCGATCGCCGCCTTGGCCCGCTTCCGGCTCCTCGCGCGCGAGATGAAGCTGAAGCGTCTCGACGTCGTCGCCACCGCCGCCGTGCGCGACGCGTCCAACGGCGACGAATTCCTCGAGCGCGCCCGCAAGGTCGGGATCGAGCCGACCGTCATCGCGGGCGAAGAGGAAGCGCGCCTTGCCGCGCTCGGCGTCATCTCGGCCATTCCCCATGCCCGCGGGGTCGTCGCCGACCTCGGCGGCGGAAGCCTCGAACTCACCCCCGTCAACGGCGGCCAGCCCGGCCCCGGCATCTCGCTGCCGCTGGGCGTGCTTCGGGTCGGCCCCGAGGCGAGCGCCAAGCAACTCACCAATTTCCTGCGCAAGAACGTGCCCCCCGCGATCCTCGCCGCCGCGGCCGAGCGCACCCTCTATCTCGTCGGCGGCTCGTTCCGTGCGACCGTCCAGCTCGACCAGCAGAGCGCGGGCGATCCGCTGCACATCGTCCACGGCCACGCCATCGACCAGGCCCGCGCCCGCGAGCTTCGCCAGCTCGTCCGGGCGGCGACGCCCGAGGAGATCAAGCAGCGCTACGGTCTCTCGACCACTCGCGCCAACACGCTCGCCGCCGCCGCCGCGGTCCTCGACGCCCTGTTCCGCGTGCTCGAACCCACGCGCGCCGTCGCCAGCGCCTACGGGCTTCGCGAAGGCATCCTCTACGACCACCTCACCCACGACCGGCAGCGGCAGGATCCGCTCCTCGCCGCTGCACTCGAAGCAGGCGAGAAGCTCGGCCGCTTCGGCGACCATGGCGCCGAGCTCGACAGCTGGATCGCGCCGCTTTTCCCCGACGACGACGAGGCCGCGCGCCGGCTCCGGCTCGCCTCCTGCCTGCTGGCCGATGTCGGCTGGGAAGCGCATCCCGACTTCCGCGCCCTGTGGGCGGTCGACATGGGCGTCCACGGCAACTGGGTCGGGATCGACGCCGAGGGCCGGACGATCATCGGCCGCACCCTCTGGGCGGCCTTCGGCGGGGAGGGGAGCTTCTCCCCCGAGCTCGCCGACCTCGTCGATGCCCGGGTCCTCGACCATGCCGGCCAGTGGGGCGCCGCGCTGCGCCTCGCCCAGCGCCTATCGGGCGGGACCGAGAAGCTGCTCTCGCGAAGCGCGGTCTCCCTCGACGAGGGCGAGCTCGTGCTTCACCTCAAGAAGAAGGATGCCGCACTCTACAGCGACGCGGTCGGCCGCCGCCACCGCCAGCTCGCGGCGCTGATGGGGGCCAGCCCCCGGCTCGAGATCGGCTGACGCGTCAGCCGCAGCGGACGCGTTCGACCTTGTTGGCGGCGTCGAGATGGACCCGCACGCGGTCGGCGCGGAAATCCATCGTCACCATGCTGCCCTTGGCGACCCACTGCAGCGTCTTCGAGCCCGACGCGCGGATGATCTCGTTGGCGAGCTGCGTGTCCGCCGCGCGGCCGACGAACTGGTCGAGCATCGTGTTCGAGCAGACATAGGTGTCGCGGCTGTTGCCGTCGGGATAGGGCGAGCCCGGCACCGCGGTGGCACAGGCGGCGAGCGACAGGATCGCGGGGCCAACAAGAATGAAACGGGTCATTCGGCATCCTCCAGGCTGCGGGTCATCTTGAGCTTGCCGTTGACGGTGGCGAACGCAAGCCGCCCCTCGACAAGGTCGAGCGCGTCGCGCCCGAATTCCTCGAACCGCCAGCCGGTCAGGATGGCGAGGTCCTTGCGCACCCCCGCCGCCAGCGCTTCCAGTTCGTCGGTCCGGGCGATCAGCTTGGGCGCGACGCCGCTTTCCTTGGCCTTGATCTTGAGGAGGAGCTTGAGAAGGTCCGCGACCAGCGCGCCGTCCTTGGTCAGCCCCGGGCGGCTCGGCCCGCGGTCGGGCAGTTCGTCCTCGCCGAGCGGCTTGGCGTCCGCCAGCGCCGCCATCAGCCGCGCGCCGATGTCGTTGTTCTTCCACCCAGCCGACAGCCCGCGCACCTTGGCGAGGTCCTCCTGCGCCTTGGGCGGATGCCCGACGATGTCGGCGAGCGTGTCGTCCTTGACGATCCGGCCCCGCGGCAGGTTCTTGCCGCGCGCTTCCTTCTCGCGCCACGCCGCCAGCGCCTTCAGCCGGCCGAGCACCGCGGGATTGCGGCTCGGCAGCTTCAGGCGCTTCCACGCGTCGGCGGGATCGAAGGCGAAGCTCGACGGGTCGGCCAGCCGCTCCATCTCCTCATCGAGCCACAGCCCGCGCCCGGTCTTGCGCAGCTTGGCCACCATCTTGGGGAAGATGGTGGCAAGATGGGTGACGTCGCCGATCGCATAATCGATCTGGCGCTTGTCGAGCGGGCGCCGGCTCCAGTCGGTGAAGCGCGCACCCTTGTCGAGCGCGTGGCCGAGCATCGATTCGATGAGGTTCGAGTATCCGATCTGCTCGCCATAGCCCAAGGCCATGGCCGCGATCTGCGTGTCGAACAGCGGATGCGGCACCTTGCCGGTGGCATTGTAGACGATCTCGAGGTCCTGCCCGCCGGCGTGGAAGACCTTTAGCACGTCCTCGTTGTCGACCAGCAGGTCCCACAAGGGCTTGAGGTCGATCCCGTCGGCCAGCGGATCGATCGCGGCCGCCTCCTCGACGCTCGCGATCTGGATCAGGCACAGCTCGGGCCAATAGGTGTTCTCGCGCATGAACTCGGTGTCCACGGCGACGAAGTCGTGTTCCGACAGGCGTTCGACGAGCGCGGCGAGGCTGGCGCTGTCGGAAATCAGGGGATGAATCTTCATGTGATGCGCGCTGTAGCGAGCCGCGCGCGGGTTGACAAAAGGGAAGGGGATGGGGAAGCGCCGGCCCATCCTTTTATCGTCGCCCCGGACTCGATCCGGGGTCCCGCTACCGGACGGAACCTCCATGCACGCCTATCGCTCCCATCATTGCGGCCAGCTTCGCGCCACCGACGTCGGCAACGACGTCCGCATCTCGGGCTGGATCCACCGCAAGCGCGACCATGGCGGCGTGCTGTTCGTCGACCTGCGCGACCATTACGGCATCACGCAGGTCGTGTGCGACAGCGACAGCCCCGCGCTGCCGATCCTCGAGCGCCTCCGCGTCGAGAGCGTCGTTACCATCGACGGGCTGGTCAAGGACCGCGCGGCGGGCACCACCAACGCCAATCTTCCGACCGGCGACATCGAGGTCTTCGCGCGCGGCGTGACCATCCAGTCGAACGCCGCCGAGCTGCCGATGCCGGTCGCGGGCGAGCAGGAATATCCCGAGGAAATCCGCCTCAAGTATCGCTACCTCGACCTGCGCCGCGAGCGCCTGCACGCCAACATCATGCTGCGCTCGAACGTCATCGCGTCGATCCGCCGTCGCATGGTCGAGCAGGGCTTCACCGAGTTCCAGACCCCGATCCTGACCGCGTCCAGCCCTGAGGGCGCGCGCGACTATCTCGTTCCCAGCCGCGTCCACCCGGGCAAGTTCTACGCGCTCCCGCAGGCGCCGCAGATGTTCAAGCAGCTGCTGATGGTCGCCGGCTTCGACCGCTATTTTCAGATCGCGCCCTGCTTCCGCGACGAGGACGCCCGCGCCGACCGCAGCCCCGGCGAATTCTACCAGCTCGACTTCGAGATGAGCTTCGTCACGCAGGACGACGTGTTCAACGCGATCGAGCCGGTGCTCGCCGGCGTGTTCCGCGAATTCGCCAACGGCCGCTACGTCACCGAAGGCGCCTTCCCGCGCATCCCCTACAAGGAAGCGCTGCTGAAGTACGGCTCGGACAAGCCCGACCTGCGCAATCCCATCGTCATCTCCGACGTCGGCCAGCACTTCACCGGCTCGGGCTTCGGCCTGTTCGCGTCGATCGTCGAGAAGGGCGGCTTCGTCCGCGCAGTTCCCGCACCGAACACCGCCGACAAGAGCCGCAAGTTCTTCGACGAGATGAACGACTGGGCGCGCTCAGAGGGCTTCGCCGGCCTTGGCTATGCCACCCGCAAGGGCGGCGAATGGGGCGGACCCATCGCCAAGAACCACGGCACCGAAGGCATGGACAAGCTCGCCGCCGAATTGGGCCTCGGCCCCGACGACGGCATCTTCTTCGCCGCCTCAAACAAGGAAGCCGAAGCCGCCAAGCTCGCCGGCGCCGCCCGCACCCGCGTCGGCACCAGCCTCGGCCTGATCGACGAGAACCGCTTCGACTTCTGCTGGATCGTCGACTTCCCGATGTTCGAATATGACGAGGACGCGAAGAAGGTCGACTTCAGCCACAACCCCTTCTCGATGCCGCAGGGCGAGCTCGAAGCGCTCGAGACCAAGGACCCCTTGGACATCCTCGCCTGGCAGTATGACATCGTCTGCAACGGCGTCGAACTGTCCTCGGGCGCGATCCGCAACCACCGCCCCGACATCATGTACAAGGCGTTCGAGATCGCCGGCTACACCAAGGAGCAGGTCGACGAGAATTTCTCGGGCATGATCAACGCCTTCAAATATGGCGCGCCCCCGCACGGCGGTTCGGCGCCGGGCATCGACCGGATCGTCATGCTGCTCGCGGGCGAGCCCAACATCCGCGAGGTCGTGGTCTTCCCGATGAACCAGAAGGCCGAGGACTTGATGATGAACGCCCCGGCGTTCGTCACCGCCAAGCAGCTGAAGGAACTGTCGATCAAGGTCGTCGGCGAAGCGGCCGCGCAGCCGCAGGGCTGAGCTTCCGCGCGCGGCGCTTGACCTTGGTCGGCGCCGCGCCGACGCTGGCCCCTCCACGATGAGGGGTCGGCCGTGCTGTTCGCGTTCCTGATGCTGTCGACCGGGCAGCCAGTCCCGGCCTCGCCGCCGCCGGCTGTCCCGCCCAAGGTGGCAACCCAGACCTGCGCCGACGGTGCGGTCATCCTCGCCACCGACCGCTGCCTGGTCTTTCCCGATCATCGCTACCTCCTCGACCACGAGCCGCAGCGCCGGATCCTCACCGAGCGCTGGTGGTGCGGGCGTTCGAAAGAACCCAATGAGGCCCGAGTCTCGGTCGAACTCGTCCAGCCGACGAGCCCCACGGCCCGGACATACTGGGTCGCGCGCCTCCTCTCCCTGACCCTCGACGGCCGCCCGGCCCCGCGACCCATCATGCGCAAGGTCGAAACCGAACTGGGCGCCATGGCCTGGCTCACCGGCCTCGGCTCGCGCTGCCTCTTCGTCCAACCGAATTTCGCGACGATCGGCATCCTCACCATGAAGGGCAGCCAGGGCGAATACCGCACGGTCGAGCTCCGCTAGCCGCCCGGCGGGTCACCGCACGATCAGGCCGGCTGCAACCGGAGCGGCGCTCCCGACGGCTCGGCCAGCAATCCCTCGTCCTTGGAGACGATGTAGGGCACGAGCATCTGCCCGGTGACGTTGAGCGCGGTGCGTCCCATGTCGATGATCGGGTCGATGGCCAGCAGCAGCCCGACTCCCTCGAGCGGGAGGCCGAGGGTGCTCAAGGTCAGCGTCAGCATCACCGTGGCGCCGGTGACGCCCGCCGTCGCGGCCGATCCGAGCACCGAGACCAGCGCGATCAGCACATAATGTTCGGGCCCGAGCGCGATGCCATAGGCATGGGCGATGAACAGCGCCGCGACCGCGGGATAGACCGCCGCGCAGCCGTCCATCTTGGTGGTCGCGCCCAGCGGCACCGCGAAGGCCGCATAGGCGCGCGGCACGCCGAGCACGTCGACCGTGCGCTCCTCGGTGACGGGCAGGGTCCCGATCGACGAGCGGGTGATGAAGCCGAGCTGCGCGGCCGGCCAGGCGGCGCGGGCGAACTCGCCGACGCTCAGTCCCTTGGCGAGGAGGAGGGCCGGATAGACGCCGAACGCGACCGCCGCGAGCGCCGCGTAGAGCGCGATGGTGAAGCCGCCGAGCGCTGCCAGCGTCGCCCAGCCATAGGTCGCGACCGCCGTTCCCAGCAGCGCGGCGGTGCCGACCGGCACCAGCTTCAGGAGCCAGCCGAGCAGCAGTCGGCTGATGGCGAGGAGCGACGCGGCGAAGGCGAGGAAGGGTTGGCCCTTCTCTCCGGTCCGCACCGCGGCCACGCCCAGCAGCAGCGACAGGACAAGGAGCTGGAGGACGTTGAAATTGAGCGCCGTCCGGACGGTTTCTCCGTCGATGGTGGTTCGCGCCTCGAGCCCGAGCAGATTGACGGGGACGACCCCCTTCAGGAAGTCGAGCCACCCGCCGACATTCGCCGGGGCCTTGGCAGCCGCGACCGCGAACGGCGCCTGCACGGCGGTGAGGATCGTCCCCGCGACCAGCCCCACCGCGACCGCCAGCGTGGCGGTGATCGCGAACCACAGGAGCGTCTTGCCGGCGAGCCGGGCGCCGTTGGTCAGCGTCCCGAGCCCGGCGATGCTCGACACCACCGAGCCCACGATCAGCGGCGGCACGAGCAGCTTCAGGAGCTGCACGAAGATGCTTCCAACCGTCTCCAGCAGCCCCGTCAGCCAGGCCGCGCCTGGCACGCTCCGCGCGAAGAGGCCCAGCGCCAGCCCGACCGCGATGGCGACCAGGATCTGCTGGCCATAGGTCGAGCGACGCAGGCTCGATGACGATTGCGTTTGCGTGGCCACGCGGCCTCATTCCTCGGATGATTGTTTCTCAGGATGTAAGGGCCGCGCGCCGGGGCCTGTAGCGCGGCGGGGCAAATAACATGCAGCGTGCGGCGCGTGGTTGCGGATCGCAATAATCTTGCAAGGCAGACGGGGCAGGGAGCATGAGCGTGCTCGGCCTTCTCGCCCGTTCGGCCTCGGCGCAATGCCATGCCCTAGCCATGCGAAGCCGCGAAAAGCATGGGAGCCCCCGAACCTCGAACCCACGCGGACCGACTGATGACCGACCTTCCTGCCCCCACGGCCGCCCCCAAGCTCCGGCTCTGGCCCATCCTTGCTGCGCTGGTGCTCGGCCTGCTGCTCGGAGTCCTCGCCCACGGACGGGTCGCGGACGGGTCGCCGGTGGTCGAGGCGGCCCGGCTGGTCGGAAGCCTGTGGCTGAACGCGCTGCGCCTGACGCTCGTCCCCCTGGTCTTCAGCCTCGTCGTCACCGGCGTCGCCGCGGCGGTCTCGAGCCACGTCGGCGGTCGCCTCGGTCGCCGCATCGCGCTGAGCTTCGTCGCGCTGCTCCTCCTCTCGGCGGTGCTCGCGGCGCTGCTCGGGCCGCTCCTCCTCGACCTCGGGCCCAGCCCCGATCTCGCGCTGGCGCCGACCGCCAGGGTCGAGGTTCCCGCCGCCACCGCGTGGATCCTCGGCCTCGTGCCGCCGAACCTCGTCAACGCCGCCGCCGAGGGCGCGATCGTCCCGGTCGTGCTCTTCGCGCTCGTCTTCGCGCTCGCGGCGGTGAAGCTCGGGCACGAAGCCGCGCCCGTGCTCGGCTTCTTCAAGGCGCTCGCCGCGGTGATGATCCGCCTCGTCCAGTGGGTGCTCGTCCTCGCGCCGCTGGGCATTTTCGGCCTCGCCTTCGTCCTCGGCGCGACGACGGGGCTCGGGGCAGGGGCCTTCATCGGCTGGTATGTCGTGGTGCAGATCGCCGTCACGCTGACGCTCGCCGCGCTGATGATCCCGCTCGCGCTCCGCTCAGGCGTCAGGCTGTCGGCCTTCGCCCGCGAGGCCGCCCAGCCGCTCGCGATCGCCGCCAGCACGCAAAGCTCGCTCGCCGCGCTTCCCGCCATGGTGACCGCGGCCGCGCGGCTGGGCCTGCCCGAGCGGAGCGCCGGCGTGGTGCTGCCGCTGGCCGTCGCCCTGTTCCGGATCGCGGCCCCCGCCTCGATCGTCATCGTGACGCTCGCCCTCGCGCGCCTCGCCCAGGTCGAGCTCGGGCTCCTTCAGGTCGCGGTGATCATCGGCCTGGCGACCCTCAACACCCTCGTGATCGCGGGCCTGCCCAACCAGATCACCTTCTTCGCCGCCTACGCCCCGCCAGCCCTCGCGGTCGGCGTCCCCATCGAGCTCCTGCCGATCTTCCTCGCGATCGATGCCATCCCCGACATGTTCTACACCGTCACCAACGTCACCGCCGACCTCGCCGTCACGAGCTTCGTCAGCCGTGACGCGGCGGAAGGGCCGGAAGAGGCGACAAGCTGACCGCGAGGGACGAGCGCTTCGCTGGCGGCGATTTCGTGTAGGCTGCGCGGATGAAGATCACCGTTGCCGCGTCGCTGTTGCTTGCTGCCTGCGCGTCGCCGACCGCGAATCCCCATGATCGGATCATGGACCAGATCGAGGCGCAGGTGCGGCTGCCCAAGGGCGCGTGGCCGCTCCGAGACTATGCCCGCTACTATGCGGTCGATACCAAGGACCGAGAGGGCCTCGGCAAGAAAAGGATCGTCGGCATCTATCTGAAGCCGCTGCCGCCGGAACCCTCGGGGCCGGGCATCGGCTGCTCGGAGGTGGTCCGGGAGGATGGCCGCGATATTCTCCGCGACGTCCCTTGTCCGCCCGAGACGAGAAGCAAGGACGAACTCGCTGCCGGCGAACGCCGCTGGCTCGATGATACCAGCGGCATCCCGATTATCATGGACGGCGCCTGCCTCATGGTGACCGTCGTCTTCGACCCCACCACGCAGCGCGTCGAACAGGCGCAGTGCAACGGCGAGGCCTGATAACCGCTATCAACCCGTTGCGGACATTGGTGCCTCGTGCGAGCTTATCCTGATGGCTCAAGGGTTTCTCTGTCCGGTGTGCGGCTACAACGACCCGTCGGCTCCGCCCTTCGCAGACGGGCAGAATGACTGGTATCAGGAAATCTGCCCCTCGTGCGGCACACAGTTCGGCTACGATGATTGCACCACAACCCATCGAGAACTGCGCCAGCTATGGCTGGATGGAGGCGCTCGCTGGTGGTCTCCCAGCCCACAGCCACCGAACTTCAAAGGCGTGGAGCAGCCAAGGATTGCTGGTCTGCGGGATTAGGCTGTGCGTATGTCCGCTTCCCACCCGAAGCAGTCATTCAGCGCATCGGAACCACGGCTAGACCATCCGTATCCGATCATCCCGCATTCCCACCTTCGCGCCCCTTGCGCCACGCGTCCATCAGCGCGCGGCTGAAGCGGCGGTGGGTCTCGGTCTCGCGGTGGCTGCCGAGCGCCGAGGGGGCGATGCCGAGCGAGGCGGCGGGGGTGAAGGTCAGTTCGCCGAAGACGATCCCGTCGAGCCCGTCATAGAGGTCGACCCGGACATAATCGAACGGCGCCGACAGCGCGCGGGCGGCGGCGACCATCGCGGCGCGGCGCTCCGCCGAGGGCAATGACATGCCCGCGGGCATGACCAACCCGTCGTCGGGGTCCATCGGCGCGAACTCGGGGACGCCGAAGATCCGGCTCCACGCGCCGCCGAAGCGCGCGTGATCGACCTGGCACCAGATCGGCTCGCCGCCGATGCAGTGGAACTTGAGGTCGTCGGGCGGCTGCCCGTCGCGGGTGGGGATCAGCGTCTCGACGATCACCCGGCGCGGCAGCCCGGCATATTGCATCTCGCGCATCACGCCCGCGTAGTCATGGGTGGCGAGCGCATGCAGGGTCGCCACGTTCGCGGGCCGCTTGAGACCCCGAAGGAAGACGATGCCGCCGCTCGCCTGCGCGGGCTTGGCGACAAGGTCGCGCCCGGCGAACGGACGAAGCCGATCGAACAGGGCGAGCGGGCTATCGACCCCGTCCATCGCGATCACCGCCACCGTCGGTGCCGTCCGGAGCCCGGGGCAAAGCCGCACCGCCTCCTCCTTCGCGCTGACCTTGTCGACCATCGCGCGCGCTAGCGGCGACCAGTCGGGGTCGATCATCCGCGCGAAGACGAGATCGTTGAGCAGCGCGCGCGGATCCTCTGGCGGCAAGGGCGGACGGCCGAACTTCTCGGCGAAGGCCGGCACCACCGCCGCACGATTGGCGGCGGGGGAGAAGTCCATGGCGTTTCCGTCGATCTCGCTCACCTTTGTCCCATCGGTCGATCCATTCGCCCTGCCATTGTCGGAGCCCTGTGGCGACTTGCAAAGTAGGATTCCGCCTGCTCAACTAACCGCAAGGGTTCATGTCACGCCCATTCGCATTGTTGACGGCAAGTGCGAAGGTCACACTATGGGACCTTGTTCAGATTCACCAAGTCATTCCAACGAATGAGAAACAGGAGAAATTAGAAGCGTTCTTTTACCCCCGGACCCTTGGACCTTCGTGAACCATCAGGGATAGGTGATGGCCATGACTTCCCAGCTCTTCTCGCCCGCCGGGAGGCGCACGGTCCGTTCGTCGCCGACCCGGGCCCCGACCAGCGCGCGGGCCATGGGGCTGGCCCAGGCGATCCGGCCGGCCGAGGCGTCGGCCTCGTCGTCGCCGACGATGGTGAAGGTCCGCCGCGCATCCTCCTCGTCGGCGAGCTCGACCGTCGCGCCGAAGCGGATGACGTCGCGGTCGGGCTGGCTCGCGGGGTCGACCACCTTGGCGTTTTTCATTACCTTCGAGAGGTAGCCCAGCCGCCGGTCGATCTCGCGCAGCCGCTTGCGGCCATAGATGTAGTCGCCGTTCTCCGAGCGGTCGCCATTGCCCGCCGCCCAGCTGATCGTCTCGACCAGCTTGGGCCGCTCGGTGCCGAAGAGCTGCTCATATTCGGCGCGGATCCGGGCGAATCCTTGCGGAGTGATCAAGCGGGGACGGTCGGCCATCCCCGGCCCTTAGCCGAGGCGGGACTTGCCGAGGAAGTGGCTGAGCTGGCGCGGGCTCGAGACGGCGGCCGGGTTCATCCGGTCGTAGACCACCGTGTTCTCGAGCACGCGCTGGACGTAGCCGCGGGTCTCGGCGAACGGAATGTCCTCGATCCAGGCGACCACGTCGACGCCGCTCGAGCGCGGATCGCCGTTGCGCGCGACCCACTTGCGGACGTTGCCCGCGCCGGCGTTGTAGCTCGCCACCGCCAGCACGTAATTGCCGCCCCACTGGTCGAGCAGCCGGCGGAAATAGGCCGAGCCGAGCATGACGTTATAGGCGGGATCGCTGGTCAGGCGGCCATAGTCGTAGCCGACGCCCATCTTGCCCGACTGCTCCTGCGCGGTGGCGGGCATCAGCTGCATCATGCCGCGCGCGCCGGCGCCGCTCACCGCCTGGCGGTCGAAGCTGCTTTCCTGGCGGGTGATGCCATGGGCGACGGCCCACAGATGGTCCTGGCTCAGTGTCGAGCCGCCGACCACCGGGAAGGCCGCGCGATAGTAGAAGGCGTCACCGCTGTTGCGGCTGCTGCGCGCGGTCCAAACGGCCAGGTCCTGCCGCGCGATCTGGGGCGCGAGCTCGGTCGCCAGCAGCCGGTCGCTGTCGTTGGTCAGGCTCTCGGACAGGGCGCGGACGAACAAGGCCTGCTCGTCGGGGCGGCCCTGCTGGCCGAGCAGCCGCACCGCGCGCACCAGCGCCTTGTTGGCAAACGCACTGCGCTGGGCCGGCGTGACGAGCATCTGCGGCGTGCCCGCCGGCGCCGGGACGGTCCGCCCGAGCCGCTCGTGCGCGAGCTGGCCGTAGAAGAGGTCGGGATAGGCCGCGGCGCGGGCGAAGTGCGCCGTCGCGTTCTGGAGCTGCCCGGCCTGCGCGGCGGCACGGCCGGCCCAGTAAGCGCCCTTGGTCAGCACCTGGAGCGAGCGGCCCCCGGTCGAATATTTGTCGAACAGGATCACCGCGTCGGCGGGGCGATTGAGGGCCCGCACCGCCATCTGCCCGGCAAGCCAGGTGAGGTTGGTATATTCATCGCGCACGGGCAGCGACTGGCTGCCGATCGTCTGGCCGGGCGGCACCGCATCGTCGACCTGCCGCGCGATGTCGTAGGCGAGCTGGTACTGGCGGTCGGCGGCGGCCTCCTGCGCGACGATGCGCTTGAGCTCGAGCCACTTGGCGGGGTCGACGGGCAAGTAGGTGAAATTGTGCGGCCGGGCGAGGAGCTGGCGCGCGGCCGCCTGCCAATTGGCTTCGCGCAGGTAGCGCGCGCGGTCCTGCATCAGGCCGGCGTCGGTCGTGACCTGGGCGAGCACCGCATTGTAGAGCGCCTCGGTGTTGGGATCGCGCTGCTGCATCGCGATGCGGGCGGCGAAAGCCGGGCGACGGGCGGCGCTAGTCGAGCCGAGCATCCGCGCGGCATCGGTCGGATCGCGGTCGATCAGCAGCCGGTCGACACGGGAGTCATGGTCGGCGGTGGTGAAGCTCGCGCCGAAGCGCTGGTAAAGCGCGATCTCGTCCATCGCGGCGAGGTTCGAGGCCTTCCACGCATTGCGCGCGGCGGCGAGCGCCTCGGCCTGCCGGCCCTGCGCGGCGAAGCTCTCGGCCAGGCGGGCATAGCCGTTGGCGCTCGCCGGCGGATCCTTGCGGAAGAAGGCGATGACGGTGGCGGGGTTCTCGCCTGGCTGCATCACCCGCTCGGCGGCGCGGCGCATGCTCGTCTCGGCGGGCCAGCCCGGATAGGCGTTGAGGAAGCGGGCATAGTCGGCGAAGCTCGAGCTTCCGGCCCGCAGCCGGCGCCAGTCGTTGAGGGCGTAGCCGACGTCGTTGATCGGGGCATATTGGACAGCCGGCGGCGCGCTGTTCAGCGGCACCAGCTGGGCGGACCCGGCCGCCGGCGCGATCAGGACCATCGGAAGGAATAGAGCCACTCGTCGCATGCTGGACATCTTCGCCCCCAAGTCCTTATCAACGCCTGAACGGCTTGCCCGACAGTCTAGTCGCAAGCAGCAACGAAAACAGAGGCAGCGCCCATGTTCACCGGGTCGATCCCCGCACTCGTGACACCGTTCACCGCAGGCGAGGTGGATCACGCCGCCCTGCGCGATCTTGTCGACTGGCAGATTGCCGAGGGTTCGGGCGCGCTGGTGCCGTGCGGGACCACGGGCGAAGTGCCGACCCTCTCGGCCGACGAGCATGCGGCAGTGGTCCGAACGACGGTCGAGACCGCGAACGGCCGGGTCCCGGTGATCGCCGGCTGCGGCAGCTATACGACCGCTGCGAGCCTCAGGATGATGAAGGCGGCGAAGGACGCCGGGGCCGACGCGGCGCTGGTCGTCGTGCCTTATTACAACAAGCCGAGCCAGGCCGGGATGCTCGCCCATTACCGGCACCTCGCCGAAGAGGGCGGGCTGCCGATCGTCGTCTACAACGTGCCGTCGCGGACCGTGGCGGACATTTCGGTCGAGACGCTGGGCGAACTCGCCAAATTGCCGGGCATCGTCGGGATCAAGGATGCGACCGGCAATCTCGCCCGGGTGACCGCGCAGCGGCTCGCTTGCGGAGAGGACTTCTGCCAGCTGTCGGGCAATGACGACATGGCGCTGGGTTTCAACGCCATGGGCGGCGTCGGCTGCATCTCGGTCACCGCCAATGTCGCGCCGCGGCTCTGCGCCGACTTCCAGCGCGCGACGATGGAGCGCGACTGGGACGAGGCGCTGCGGCTCCAGGACCGCCTGTTCGCGCTGCATACGGCGATGTTCGCCGACAGCTCACCCGGGCCGGCGAAATATGCGCTCGGCCGCGTCCGGCCGGGCTTCCCGCAGGAATTGCGCCTCCCGCTCATCCCGGCGAGCGAGGCCGCGCGGGCCGCGGTCGACGACGCGCTGAAGGTGGCGGGCCTAGCCTAGTTCGGACAAGCCGCAGGCGTCGAGCAGCGCCGCGCGCGCCGCTTCGACGTCGCGGATGAGCGCCGGCGCGCCAAGGTCCGCGACCGCGATCTCCTCGGGCCAGGTCCGGGCGATCACCGCGGCCAGCCGGTCGAGCTTCGCCTCGTCGACGAGGAAGCGCGGGTCGACCGTGGCGGGATCGCAGACGACGCGAAGGCGAAGGCACGCCGGCCCGCCGCCATTGGCCATCGACTGGCGCACGTCGACCACGCGCACGTCGCGGATCGCGCCATTGCCGGCGAGGTGGCGCTGGAGCCAGCCCCACACGCTCGGCGTCTCGCGCGCTTCCTCGGGCACGATCAGCGTGGTTCGGCCGTCGGGTGGGGTCACGAGCTGCGCGTTGAAGAGATAGGATTTGATCGCGTCCGCGAGGCTGACCTCGGCCGCGGGAACTTCGACATAGTCGAGCTCGGGGAAGCGCCGCTCGAGATCGCCGAGCAAACCCTCGCGGTTGGCGAAGGCCAGTTCGTGGGCGAACAGGACCCGCTCGTTGGCGACGGCGACCACGTCATTGTGGAAGGCGCCCGCGGCGATGGCTTCTTCGGACTGTTCGACGAACAGGGTGCGTGTCGGATCGAGGCCGTGGCGGCGGGCGATGGCGCGGCTCGCCTCGACATGCTGACGGGCGGGGAAGGGGCCGCCGGCGACGCCGAAGACGAACAGCTCGATCCCGGGCTCGCCGTGGCGGGCGCAGAGCCGCATGTGGTTGGCCGCCCCCTCGTCGCCGAAAGCCGCTGGGACCGGCCCATGCACCCGGAAGGCGTCATGCGCGAAGGCGAGACGTAACTGGGCGAGCGTCGCGGGCCATTCATGGCTGCGGTGGGTCATGGTCCGCAGATTGGCGACGGTGAGATGCGTGCGGCCGTCGGCGGTGTCGGGCGCGGGGCTGACGGTCGCGGCATTGGCCGCCCACATTGCGCTCGCGCTCATCGCATTGGCGAGAAGGGCGGGCGAGGCTTCCTCGGGCGTGGTACCGAGCTCGGCGAGCCAGGCACGGGCGGGCCGCGGCTGGGGGAGGAAGATCCCCTGCGGCAGGCCGAGCCGCAGGTTCGAGCGCATCTTCTCGATCCCCTGCAGGGCGGCAGCGCGTGGATAGCTCACCGCGCCGAGGTTCCGGGCGGAGGCGAGATTGCCGAGGCTGAGCCCGCCATAATTGTGGCTCGGCCCGACGATCCCGTCGAAGTTGATCTCGACCAGGCTCACCGGTTCACCGCCAGCACTTTTGCGCCCTCGTCGATGCCGAGCAGTTCGGCGGCCTCGCGGTTGATGGCAATGCCCTTGCGGCCGACACGGCGGACCTCGGCGCGGACACAGCGGAAGTCGCGCAGCTTGCCGGCGGCGAGCAGCATCTTCAATTTTCCGCCCTCGCCGATCTCGACCACCGTCTCCTCCTGGCTCTCGCGGATAGTGCGGACCTGGTCGGTCGGGGCGGTCACCGTCGGGCCGCCGTCGAAGATGTCGACGTAGCGGTCGAAGGTCAGTCCCTCGTCCTGCAGCATGCGCAGCGCCGCGCGGCCGGTCGGGTGCGGCTGGCCCATCACCGCCCGAGCCGCTTCGGGCAGGAGCGAGACGTAGATCGGGGTCTTGGGCATGAGGTCGGCGATGAACTGCGTGCCGTTGATGGCATTGAAGCCGTCCGCCTCGGGGAAGGTCATGTCGAAGAACCGGCCCGCGAGCGCGTCCCAGAACGGGGAGTTGCCGGCCTCGTCCATCACCCCGCGAAGCTCGGCGAGGAGCCGGTCGCCGAAGCGCTGGCGATGCGCCTTGATGAAGAGATAGCGGCTCTTGGCGAGCAGCATGCCCCAGCCGCCCGCGCGCAGGGCCGGGTGGAGGAACAGCCCGCCGACCTCGCTCGACCCTTCAAGGTCGGTGGTCAGCGTCAGCATCTGGTTGCGGAAGGTCTTGCCGAGCTCGGGGCTCCACTGGGTGAGCGTCGAGAGGTGGTAGGAGTAAAAGGCCTGGGTGACGCCGACCTGGCCGAACACCTGGCAGGTGCCGCGGATGACGCCTTCCGCGGGATTTTCGAGGACGAAGATGTAGCAGTCGTTGCCCTGGACTTCCTCGGGCTTGTCGAAGGCGCGTTCGGACTTTTCGAGCTTGGCAACGAGCGTCGCCTTGTCGGCGGGGAGGTTGGTGAAGCCCCCGCCGGTGAGCTTGGCCATTTCATAGATGGCGTCGAAGTCGTTGGGTGTCGCGGGACGGATGCGGAAACTCACAGGCGGCCCTCCGCGAGACGGGCGATGACGAGGGCGGAGAGCGCGGCGCGCTCGCCAAGGGACTCGGGGATCAGATATTCCTCCGCACTGTGGATGGCGCCGCCACGGACGCCCATGGTGTCGACCACGGGGACCCCGCAGGCCGCGATGTTGTTGCCGTCGCACACCCCGCCCGAATCCTTGCGGCCGATGGTCTGGCCAAGGTCGCGGCCGGCGGCTTCGACGAGCGTGAAGAGGCGGGTCGCCTCGGGAGTGAGCGGCTTGGGCGGTCGGGCAAAGCCGCCGTGCCGGTGGATGTGGACCTCGCGGCGCGCGGCGACGGTGGCGGCGAGGCGCTCGATCTCGGCGCGGGCCATGGCTTCGAGTTCGGGAGTGCGGGGGCGCAGGTTGACGCGCAGCACCGCGCTGTCGGGAACGACATTGTTGGGCGAGCCGCCCTCGATCCGCGCGACATTGACGCTGAGGCCCGGCCGGCGGAGCGCCTCGAGGGCAAGCGCGAGCTCGGCGGCGGCGGTGACCGCGTTGCGCCCGTCCTCGGGATTGCGGCCCGCATGCGCAGCGCGCCCGGCGATATGGAAGGAGAAATTGCCCGAGCCCGGCCGCGCGGCGGCGAGCGTTCCGTCTGGCAGCGCCGAGGGCTCGTAGGTCAGCGCCGCGATTTTGCCTTGCGCCGCGCGGGCGAGCAGCGGGGCCGAGGAGAGCGAACCCACTTCCTCGTCGGCGTTGATGACGATCTCGTAGCCGGTGCGGGCCGCCTCGGGATGCCGCTCGAACGCGGTCAGCGCGGCGATCATCACCGCGATCCCGCCCTTCATGTCGGCGACACCCGGTCCGTTGACCCGGCCGTCGGGAAGATCGCGGACATGCTGGAACGGATGGTCGGCGGGAAACACCGTGTCCATGTGCCCGGTGAAGAGGAGCTGGGTCGCCGCCTCGGGCCGGACGACGAGATGGAGGTGGCGGCCATGCGCGACCGACTGCTCCCGGCCACCGGCATCGAGCGCGGTGACCGGCGCGGGGTCTTCGAGGGTGAGCTTGCCGGGAAGCGGGCTCAGGGCGCCGGCGAGGACATCGGCCATGATGGCGAGGCCGGAAAGGTTGGTCGAACCGCTGTTGATCGCGGCCCAGGCCCGGACATCCTCGATACGGCAGGCGGCCGCAGCCTCCTCGACCAGACTGGCTTCGACGCTCGGCAACCCACCCATGACTGGCCCTTAGCCAAGGGCTTCAACGAAGGCGAGGGTGGGCCGAAACGAAAAAGCCCCGGCGGTGAGGCCGGGGCTGTTCGTCTCTAGTCGAAGCGAGCTTCGATCACGGAGGGCTGATCGGCCGGATGGCGATCGAGTCGTTGCCGTTGTTGTTGCCGGTGAGCAGCGCGATCGCGCCCGCGATGACGGCGAGGCCGGCGATCAGCGGGAGGACGCCGATGCCCGACGGGGCAGCGACGGCCACCGGGGCAGCGACCGGGGTCTCGGCGACCGGAGCGACCGGCGCGTCGACGGCGGGAAGAACGCAGCCCGGGGTGCCGGCCTGAGCGGCATTGGCCGCAGCGCTGGCAGCGGCGCCGCAAAGCGCCTGGCTCGAGGCCGGGGTGGCAAGCGCCGACAGGGCAGCCCACGGGCTGTACGACGCCGCGGCCGAAGCCTGGACGGCGGCCGACGCGGGCGCCGCGGCAGCGAAAGTGATGGCGCCGGTCACAGCAACCAGACGGGCAGCAAAGGTCTTCATCGTCACGCGAACTCCCAGATTCCCCAGCTCAATGCCCCACTAGGAGCGCCGTGCCAAGTCAATTTCTCGCCAGTTAACCAGCCGCTCGTTCAACATACCATGGTGTCAGCATGGTGACAGGATTGCGCTTCTCCTGCTTCGCCGCCAGTCGACCAAGGTCAAACTGTTCGTCGAAGCGAACCCCGAAACGATTACGCTGCGCCCAGCGGATGGTTCCGCTCACCGGACCGACCCCGACGATGTCGATCGCGATCGACTTGCCGGGTGTGACCGGACTGACACACTCGACGAGGGCGCCCATGGCCGAGATGTTGCGCAGGCGCACCTCGGTCACCTTGCCCTCGAGCGCAATGAGGGCGCGGCGCATCAGGCGCTGGCGCGGCTCGCGGACATATTGGTGTCCGTCGGCCTCGACGCTCCGGCTGCTGGCGAGAAGGCTGGCTTCCTCAAGCGGCGAGGGGCGGCCGAAGATGAACCCCTGGATCTGGCTGACCCCGAGGTCGCGCATCAGCTGGAGGTCGTCGTGAGTCTCGACGCCTTCGGCGACCGTGTCCATGTCGAGGCTCTCGGCCAGGGTCACGATGGCGCGGATGATCGCCGCGTTGCGGTTCGAGCGCGAGGCGGCGCCGCGCACGAAGCTCTGGTCGATCTTGATCTTGTCGAACGGCGCCTTCTTCAAATAGCCGAGTGAGGAATAACCCGTGCCGAAATCGTCGAGGACGAGGCGAACTCCGAGATCCTTCAGGCGGGTGAAGGTGGCGTCGGTGATGTCGCTGTCGGCGAGGAACACGCCTTCGGTGATCTCGAGCTCGAGCCGCGAGGGCTTGACCCCGCTGGCGGTGAGCGCGGCATCGACGATCTCGGTGATCCGCGGATCGTTGAACTGGATCGGCGACAGGTTGACCGCGACGCGGACGTCCTCGGGCCACTGGCGGACGGCGTGGAGCGCCTGGTGGAGCACCCACTCGCCGACCTTTCCGATCATCCCGCATTCCTCGGCGAGCGGGATGAACTGGGCGGGCGAAATGGCACCGCGCTTGGGATGCTGCCAGCGTACGAGCGCCTCGAACCCGGCCATCTCCTCGCCCGCGGCACGGACGATCGGCTGGTAGACGACCGACAGCTCGTCGCGCTCGATCGCGCCGCGCAGGTCGTTCTCGAGCAACTGCCGGTCGGTCGCCTCGGAATGCATCGAGGGCTCGAAGAAGCAATGCTTGCCGCGCCCGGCGGCCTTGGCGGCATAAAGGGCAAGGTCGGCGTTGCGGATCATCGAGTCCGCGCACGAGCGGCCCGGATCGCCAATCGCGATCCCGACCGAAGCGCCGATGGTCACGCGGTGGCCGTCGAGCATGTAGGGCCGCGAGACCTGCTCGATCAGCGTCTTGGCGAGGCTTTCGAGGAGGCCGATGTCGACCTGGCCCGGGAGCACCGCCTTGAATTCGTCGCCGCCGAGGCGCCCGATCTGCCCGTGCTCGCCCATCACGCTGATCAGCCGCTGGCCGACCTGCTTGAGGAGCGCGTCGCCCGCCGGGTGGCCGAGCGTGTCGTTGACGTTCTTGAACCGGTCGAGGTCGATCAGAAAGAGCGAGCAGCCCTTCTGGCGGTGCTTGGCGTTGCGCAGGCCCTCGTCCAGCGTCTGGCGCATCATCGCGCGGTTGGGCAGGCCGGTCAGCGAATCGAACCGGGCGAGGCGGCTGATCTCCTGCTCGGAGCGGCGCTGTTCGGTGAGGTCGGTGCCGATCCCGCGGAAGCCGAGGTAACGGCCGTTGTCGTCGAAGATCGGATTGCCCGACAGCGACCAGTGAACGTCCTTGTCGCTCGCCGCGCGGACCACGACGTCGCTGAAGGGAAAGCGGGCCGACAGGTGAAAGCCTAGGGTTCGTTCCTCGCGCAGTGCCTCGCTACCGCCATTCTCGACCGAGAGGAGGTCGGTGAACTGCCGGCCGAGCAGCGTTTCGGGCGAGGTCTTGAAGTCGTCGGCGAGCTGCTGGCTGACGTAGGAGAGGGTGCCCGCGGCATTGGTTTCCCAGAACCAGCCGCGGCCGCTGTTCTCGAATTCCTCGACGAAGTTGAGCGCCTTCTTGGCCTGCCAGTCGAGCGCGAGGCGGCGACGCGAGCTCGCCAGCATCATGCGGGTGATGACGATCGAATAGGCCGCGGTAGCGAGGCCGAGCAGGGGTATCGCCGCCTGCAGCAGCGGATCGTCGGTCAGCAGCCGGACGCCGATCGCGGCGAGCAGCGCGTTGACGATGGCGGCGGGCGGAGAGCCGATGCTGAGCATCGCCTTGACCGCGAGACCGGCGCCGAGCGCCAGCGGCAGGAAGCTCTTGTCGGCTACCCCGCCATAAGCCGCACCGCCGAACATGATCCACAAGGCGCCGCTCGCCGCGAACCAGGCGAGGACGAGCTGCGCAGTGAGGACCGGCGAGACGCCGATGCGCTTGCGTGCCCACAGGAGCAGGCCGACCGCTGCGTCGAGCGCGATCGCGGCGCCCACGGGTGCGACCGCGAGCACCCGGTCGAGAAAGGAAAACGAGTGAATCCCGCGCAGCAGCAGGATGGAGCCGACGATGGTGTGGGTCAGCGCAAGGAGCCACGGGGCATAGGCCCACATGGTCACGCGCTTCGATTGCAGCGTGAAATCGTCGTCGGTTTCTGGCGGAAGAACGTCGAACGTCATCGCCTCGCGCACCGAAACGTGCGCGAGGCGATGACCCTCGGACGGTATGGCAACCCTTGTTCGCCGCATTTCTGGTCCTAGCCCGGTGTCCCCCCGAGCCAGACCAGTTATGCGGAAATCCGTTAACGGATTGTCACGTCCGTGGTGCTAATTCGCCTTTAACCCTACTCGGGCAGGAAGTCGGCTACCGAGAGGTAGCGCTCGCCCGTGTCATAGTTAAAGCCGAGCACGCGCGGATTGGCGCCGAGCTCGGGAAGTTTCTGGGCGATGGCCGCCAGGGTCGCGCCCGAGCTGATCCCGACGAGCATGCCTTCCTCGCTTGCCGCGCGGCGGGCCATTTCCTTGGCGTCCTCGGGGGTGACCTGGATCACGCCGTCGAGCACGTCCATGTCGAGGTTCTTCGGAATGAAGCCCGCTCCAATTCCCTGGATCGGGTGCGGCGAGGGCTGGCCGCCCGAAATGACCGGCGAAAGGGTCGGCTCGACCGCGAACACCTTGAGCTTGGGCCAGCGCTTCTTGAGCTCGCGGCCGACGGCGGTGATGTGGCCGCCCGTGCCGACGCCCGTGATCAGCGCGTCGAAGCCGCGGTCATCGTCACCGAAATCGGCGAGGATCTCGGGCACGGTGGTGGCGAGATGGGCGTCGATGTTGGCGGGGTTCTCGAACTGCTGGGGCATCCACGCGCCCGGGGTCTCGGCGACGATCTCCTCGGCCCTGGCGATCGCGCCCTTCATGCCCTTTTCGCGCGGCGTGAGATCGAAGGTCGCGCCATAGGCCAGCATGAGGCGGCGGCGCTCGATGCTCATGCTGTCGGGCATGACGAGGATGAGCTTGTACCCCTTGACCGCCGCGACCATCGCAAGGCCGACGCCGGTGTTGCCGCTGGTCGGCTCGACGATCACGCCGCCGGGCTTGAGGTGACCGTCGCGTTCGGCCGCCTCGATCATCGCGAGCGCGATGCGGTCCTTGACCGAGCCGGCGGGGTTCGACCGCTCGGACTTGATCCAGACCTCGGCGCCGGCGTCGAACAGGCGGTTGATTCGGATGTGGGGGGTGCCTCCGATGGTCTGGAGGATGTTGTCGGCCTTCACGCGGGTTTCTCCTGCATAACAGCGTTGGCGAGCACTTCGGGTGGCGGGTCGAAGGTCTTCGCCCGCTTGAGTTCGGGAAACAGATAGGACCACAGCCCGGCGATTATAACCGCCGCCCCGCCGCCGGCGACGACGGCGCCCACGGGTCCCAGCAGCGCGGCGGCCAAGCCGGACTGCAATTCGCCAAGCTCGTTCGAGGCGCTGATCGCGAGCCCGCTCACCGCCGAGACGCGGCCGCGCATCTGGTCGGGGGTGTGGAGCTGCACGAGGCTCGAGCGGACATAGACGCTCAGCATGTCGGCTGCGCCGAGCAGGGCCAGGACGAACAGGCTGAGGCCGAAATTCTTCGAGATGCCGAAGAAGATCGTGATGAGGCCGAAGGCGGCGACCGCCCACAACATCTTGATGCCCACGTCTTTCTTGAGCGGGCGCCAGGCGAACAGCCCGGCCATGAGCGCGGCGCCGATCGCGGGCGCGCCGCGCATCAGCCCGAGCCCTTCGGTGCCGACATGGAGGATGTCGCGGGCGAAGACCGGCAGCATCGCGGTCGCCCCGCCGAGCAGCACCGCGAACAGGTCGAGCGTGATGGCTCCGAGGAGGAAGCGGTGGCGGCGGACATAGGTCAGTCCGTCGACCATCTGGCGGATCGGATGCGGATGGCCGGTCATCGGCGGGGGCATCACCCGGCGGACCGGGGTCAGGAGCAGGATCGCGCACAGCATCAGCCCGCTCGCCCCCCAATAAGGCAAGGCCGGGTGGGCCGCGTAGAGGAAGCCGCCGATCGCCGGGCCCGCGACGGTGGCCGACTGCCAAGCGATGGAGGACAAAGCGATCGCCTTGGGGAGGAGTTCGGGCGGCACGATATTGGGCGCGATCGCCGACATGCTCGGCCCCGTGAATACCCGGGCCACCCCGTGCAGCGCGGCGAGCGTGAAGAGCAAAGGCAGGCTCAGCACCTGCGCATAGGTGACGAGCCCGAGCGTCAGCGCGACCAGCATGTCGACCCCGTTGGCGAAGCGCGCGACGGTGCGCCGCTCGAACCGGTCGGCGGTCCAGCCGGCAACGGGTGTCAGCACCGCCAGCGGCACGAACTGCACCGCGCCCAGCAGGCCCAGCATCAGCGAGGCTTCCTTGATGCTCATGCCATAGGCAGCGCGGGCGGTGTCGTAGACCTGGTAGCCGATGATCACGACCATCCCCATCGTCGCGAGCACGGCGAAGAAGCGCGCCAGCCAGTAGAGGCGGAAGTCGCGGATCTGCAGGGGAGAGGTGGGCATGGCGCTCAAGCGTCCGGGCCTTCGTAAAGTGCCCCGGCAAAGTAAAGTCCTTCCGCCGGTGCGTTGAGCCCGAGCGCTGCGCGGTCCCTGGCCTCGAGCGCGGCGCGCATCGAGTCGGGCGACCATTGCCCCATGCCGACGAGGCCGAGGCAGCCGACCATCGAGCGGACCTGGTGATGGAGGAAGGAACGGGCGGCGGCGTGAACGTGGATCTCGTCGCCGACTTGTTCGACCTCGAGCCGGTCGAGCGTCTTCAGCGGGCTGTCCGACTGGCAGTTGACCGAGCGGAAGGTGGTGAAGTCGTGATGGCCGACGAGGTGCGCCGCCGCTTCCTGCATCGCGGCGAGGTCGAGCGGCTTGGCGATGCGCCATGCGCGGCCGCGATCGAGCGCGAGCGGCGCGCGGCGATTGCTGATCCGGTAAAGATAGCGCCGGCCGAGGCAGGAGAAGCGCGCATGCCAGTCGGGCGCGACTTCTTCCGCCGACAAGACGGCGACGGGATCAGGGCGCAGGAGCGCGTTGAGGCCTTCCTGCAATCGGTGCGCGTCGAGCGTCTTTTCGAGGTCGATGTGGACCGGCATGGCGAGCGCATGGACGCCCGCATCGGTGCGGCCCGAGGCGTGGGCGGTGACGTCCTCGCCGGTCATCTGCCGCGCGGCCCGCTCGATCGCGCCCTGGACCGAGGGGCCGTGGTCCTGTCGCTGCCAGCCCATGAAGGGCTCGCCGTCCCACTCGAGGATCAGCTTCCAACGCGTCACGCGAGGACCGTGCCGGGAGGAATGGGAAAACCGCGCAGGAGCTCGGCCGGGGTCATCGGGCGGCCGCCGGCCCGCTGGACGAGCGTCGGGCGGATCGCACCGGTCCCGCCCGCGATGGTCAGCGCCTCGTCGAGGACGGTGCCCGGCGGCGCAGAGACGCCGCTGACGAGCGTCGCCGCAAGGCACTTCACCCGCTCGCCATTCGCCTCGAACCAGGCGCCCGGCGCGGGGGCGAAGGCGCGGACCTGGCGCTCGGTGAAGGCCGCCGCACGGGTCCAGTCGATCCGCGCCTCGGCCTTGGCGATCTTGGGGGCGAGGGTGACACCTTCGTCGGGCTGCGGCCGGGGCGGGGAGGGGGCGGCCAGCTCCTCGACCATCAGCCGGGCGCCCATCGCCGCCAGCTCGTCGGTCAGATCGCCCACGGTCTTGCTGCCGATCGGCGTGGTTCCGACCCGCAGCATCGGTCCGGTGTCGAGCCCGGCTTCCATCTGCATGATCGTGACGCCGGTCTCGGCATCACCGGCGAGGATCGCGCGGTGGATCGGGGCGGCACCGCGCCAGCGGGGAAGCAGGCTCGCATGGACATTGAGGCAGCCGCGCGCCGGCGCGTCGAGGATCGCCTGCGGGAGGAGTAGGCCATAGGCTGCGACCACCGCCGCGTCGGCCCCGAGCGCGGCGAACGCCTCCTGCTCCTCGGCCGAGCGCAGCCGCTCGGGCGAACGGACGGGGAGGCCGAGCGCTTCGGCCCGGACCTGGACCGCGGTCGGCTGGAGCTTCTTGCCGCGCTGGGCAGGGCGGGGCGGCTGGCAATAAACGGCGGCGATCTCGTGGCCCGCGGCGACGAGTGCGTCGAGCGTCGGCACCGCGAAGGCGGGCGATCCCATGAAGATGAGGCGCATGGGCGTCGCCTATGGCCTAGGGAGCGCGAAATTCCTACATGGGTTGCCAATGGCGAGCCAAGAGATTGAAGCACTGGCCGGCGCGCTCGCGCGGCTTCCCGGCCTCGGGCCCCGCTCGGCCCGGCGTGCGGTGCTGCACCTGATGAAGCGCCGTGAGGGCGCACTGATGCCGCTGCTTGCCGCGTTGGAGACCGTCGCCGAGCGGCTGTCGACCTGCTCGATCTGCGGCAATGTCGATACGCGCGATCCCTGCACCATCTGCGCCGACCCGCGCCGCGACGAGAAGAGCCTGTGCGTGGTCGAGGAAGTGTCCGACCTCTGGGCGCTCGACCGCGCGCGGCTGTTCCCGGGACGCTTTCACGTGCTCGGGGGGCGGCTATCCGCGCTCGAAGGCGTGCGGCCCGAGGACCTGTCGGTCGAGCCGCTGCTGCGCCGGGTCGCGGCGGGCGGGATCGACGAAGTGGTGCTGGCGATGAACGCCACCCTCGAAGGCCAGACGACCGCCCATTATCTCGCCGAGCGGCTCGAGAAATATCCGGTGCGGCTGACGCAGCTCGCGCACGGGCTGCCGGTCGGCGGCGAGCTCGACTATCTCGATGAGGGGACGCTGGCGCAGGCGCTGCGCGCGCGCCGCCCCGTCGCCTGAGATGCGCGACCGCGATCTTCTCCGGCTGCACTGGCCCGAATCGCTCCGGCCGGCCTTCGATACCCTTCTCACGCTCGACGACCGGTTGGCCGAAGTGGCACTCGGCGCGACCCAGCCGGCCCTCGGCGCGATCAAGCTCACCTGGTGGCGCGACCAGCTGGCGGCGCTCGACACCCAGCCTGCCCCGCCCGAACCGCTGCTGATGAAGGTCGCGAGCGAGCTGTTTCCGGTGGGCCTTACCGGTGCCGCTCTCGCCAGCCTCCCCGAGGGCTGGCTCGCCGTGCTCGACGAGGTGCCCGACGCGGCGCCGCGAGGACAGGCCTTGTTTGGCCTGCTCGGGCGAATGCTCGGCGTGGAGGCGCCTGGCGGCGAGGCCTTCTCGCGTGCCGATCTGGCCCGGCGCTCGGGAGATTCGGCATGGCTGGCGCGGACCGACACGCCGTCCTCACCGCGGCCCGCCCGGCCCGTCACCGCGCTCGACGCGCTCGGCCGGCGCGACGCGGCGCGTTTCTGGCCGCCCGAGCGCGAGGCGACGCCGGGACGCTCGTGGACCCTGATCCGGCACCGGCTGACGGGTCGTTGACGAGGCGCAACAACTAGCGGACAGTGGGTGCGCCGGATCGAGTCTCGTGGAGACTTGCGATGAACTCTCTCGCCCTCGGCGCCGGCGCCGCCATCCTGCTCGCTTCCGGCACCTTCCTGTTTTTCACCAGTCGCGCCGCCGAGCCGTCGCTTCCGCCTGCACCCGCGGTCACCGCCGCTGCCGCGCCGCTGGTCGCCGCCGTGCCCGCCACGCCCGGATTCCGGGCCCCGCTCGTCGCCACGCCCAAATCACGCGAGGAGAAGCGCTTCGCCCGTGCCGACAAGGACGACGACGGCCGGATCACCGCCGCCGAACTGCTCGAGCCACGACGCAAGGCGTTCGCCAAGCTCGACAAGGACGGCAACGGGACGCTCAGCTTCGAGGAATGGGCGACCAAGACCATCGGCAAGTTCGCCGAGGCCGACGACGATCGCTCGGGCTGGCTGACCCCGGCCGAATATGCCAGCACCGCGCCCAAGGCGCCCAAGCGCAAGGCGGTCTGTTCCTGCTGATTTGCCAATGGGTTGGCGTTCGATTAATGTTCCCGCGGACAGCAAGGTCCGGAAGGGTATCCGTGTGAAGTACAAGCGTCTTGCCTACACCAGCATGGCCGCTCTCGACCTGAGCGTCGAGCAGCTGTTCGATATCGGTCAGACCGCCCGCGACCTCAACGCGCTCGATGGCGTGACGGGGCTCCTGCTGTTCAACGGAACGCACTTCCTCCAGTGGATCGAGGGCGCGCCCGAGACGCTCGACGAGCTGATGGAGCGGCTTCGCCGCGATCCCCGGCACAGCGCGGTCGAGATCCGCGAAACGCAGATGGCCGACGAGCGGCTGTTCTCGGGCTGGGCGATGAAGCTCGTCCGGGTCAGCACCGATCGGATGCAGGCGCACGACGATGTGCTCGAGTCGCTTCCGGCCGGCATGCCCGACACCATCCGTGAGCGGATCGCCGGAATGGTCGAACTGATCAGCGTCGAAGTCTGAGCGGTCAGGCCGCGGCGGCGACCTCCGTCTGGCCGGTCGCCGCGAGCCATTCGCCGAAGGCCGCGCGGGCGCGGTCGGTATAGGCCTTTTTGCGGTCGGCCTTCTTGAAGCGCTCCGGCAGCGGCGGCATCAGCCCGAAATTGACGTTCATCGGCTGGAACGTCTCGGGATTGGCATCGCCCGTGATGTGCCCGAGGAGGGCGCCCAGCGCCGACACGTTGGGCGGGGTGGCAAGCTCCCCGCCCCGTGCCTCGGCTGCCGCGAACCGGGCCGCGATGAGGCCGATGGCGGCGCTTTCGACATAGCCTTCGCAGCCGGTGATCTGGCCGGCGAAGCGGACGTTGGGCTTGCTCTTCAGGCGAAGCTGGCGGTCGAGCAATTCGGGCGAGCGGATGAAGCTGTTGCGGTGGATTCCGCCCAACCGCGCGAACTCCGCATTCTCGAGCCCGGGGATGGTGCGGAAGATGCGGACCTGCTCGCCATGCTTCAACTTGGTCTGGAAGCCGACGATGTTCCACAGCGTCCCGCTGGCATTGTCCTGGCGGAGCTGGACGCAGGCATGGGGCCAGCGACCGGTGCGCGGATCGTCGAGCCCCACACCCTTCAGGGGGCCGAAGCGCAGGGTCTGGACGCCGCGCTCGGCCATGACCTCGATCGGCATGCAGCCCTCGAAATAGGGCGTGTCCTTTTCCCAATCCTTGAATTCGGTCTTCTCGCCGGCATTCAGCGCGGCGACGAACGCGTCATATTGCTCGCGGGTCAGCGGGCAGTTGATGTAGTCGTCGCCGCCCTTGCCCCAGCGCGCCGCCTTCCAGGCGATACTCATGTCGATGCTGTCGCCGTGGACGATGGGGGCGATGGCGTCGAAGAAGGCGAGCGCGCCCTTGCCGGTCTCGGCGGCGATCGATTCGGCCAGCGCCGAGCCGGTCAGCGGGCCCGTGGCGACGATCACCGGGTGGTCGGGGAGGGCGTCGACGCGCTCGCGAACGATGGTGATGTTGGGCTGGCTTTCGAGCGCCTGCGTGACTCGCGCTGCAAAGCCCTCGCGGTCGACCGCAAGGGCGGAGCCGGCGGGCACCTTGGTCGCATCGGCGCAGGCCATGACGAGGCTGCCCATCCGCCGCATCTCCTGATGGAGGAGGCCGACGGCATTGTTGTCCGCATCGTCCGAGCGGAAGCTGTTCGAGCAGACCATCTCGGCCAGCCGGTCGCTCTCGTGCGCCGGAGTCGTGTCCCCGCCGCCGCGCATCTCGCTCAGCCGCACCTTGAGCCCGGCGTTCGCCAGCTGCCACGCGGCCTCGGATCCGGCGAGCCCGCCGCCGATGATGTGAATGTCGTGCATGGCAAGGCCCTTAGCGCCGATCAGGGCAAAGGCGAAAGATGCTCGAAGCGCCAGCAGACATAGCCGCAGATGCTGCCGGCGACTCCGAACAGCGGGATTGCGGCGAGCGGCGGAACTCCGGGTACCAAGATGGCGACGGGGAGCGCCAGCACGAAGCCTGCCAGCATCCAGGCGGAGCTGCGGCGCGCAAATGCGCTATCCTCCGTCAACGCCCCCATGAAGGCGGTGCCGATCAGGCTTGCGATCAGACCGGGCAGGAAGCCGACGACCATCGCCAGCAAAAGCCCCCAGAACAGCGTCCCGAGGTCCCACGGACCACGGAGCGCGCCGGGGCTCGTCAGGAGGATGATGAAGAAGGGCGTGACCACGGCTTCAATCAGGACGAGGGGGCCAGCGATAATCGCCGAAACGAGGACCCCGCCGACCCGGTTCGGAGCGGCGGCGCGCGGCTCGCGATACCCACTCATCCCAGCACCCGGCGCGCCTGGATGGCGTAAGCGGGGACGGCGGCGTCGATGCGGTCGGCGAGGCGGGCGAGCCGCTTCACCGGCACGGCGGGGAAGAGGTGGTGCTCGAGGTGAAAGAACATGTTGTAGCTCAGCAGGTTGACGAGCCTCGAGCGCTGCGTGCGGGCCATGAACAGGCCGTCCTCGCAGTCATGATGCGTGATCCACACGGCGAAGAAGGCCGTCATGCATTGCGCCACGATCATCAGCGCGACGTGCCAGCGGAGGAATTCGAGCCCCGGCACGAGGAGAAGCGCCAGCATCAGCGCGTTCAACCCGCCGTCGATCGCCATCCGCCGCCGCGTCTCTGGCTTGCCCCGCGTCCAGGCGAACCAGTGCATCTGGAATGGGAAGAGCGGCCCGAACAACAGCACCTTGCCCATGCTCATCCGGCCGCAGGCGCCTTCGTGATCGTCGGGCTCGCCGACATGGGCGTGATGATGCATGTGGTTGAAGGCGACCGCGTGGTTCGATCCCGTCATGAGGAAGCTCAAGCCATGGAGGACGGCGAGATGGCCGCCGCGTCCGAAGCCGAGCGACCGGTGGATCGCCTCATGGTTGAGCCGCAGCGCGGTCAGGAAGAACATGAAGGCGGCGGCGATCCCGAGCGGCCACCACCCTTGCGCATGGGCCCACCATGACAAGCCAAGCCAGGGCAGGGGGTGAAGGCACTCGACGAAACCGTCGGCGGGCCGCATCGCCACCAGATCCTGCCACCGCACGATCCGCCGCAGCCTGTCCCTGGCGACCCTGTCTGCGTCCTTTCCCATGATCCTGCTCCCTGTCTGCAGTTTCAAACGTTTCTGAAATTCCCGAAACTCCATGCCGCGATGATGCCCCTCGCAGCTCGTGTTATTGGATCATCCTGAGTCCTTACCGCTGCCGGGGATGAAGCGGGCGACCTTGGCGCCGAGCTTCATCAGGGTGACGAGCGTCGGCTTGGGCAGCTTGCGGACCTGCTCGTACCAATTGCCGAGCGTACCGATGAACTCGTGCATGTGGGTCACCCGCTCGCGCAGCTGGGGCGGGGCGGTGGGGTCGTTTTTGAGCTTGGCCGCAAGCTCCTCGAGCAAGCGGACGGTGGGGTCGATCTCGCGCCGCTTCCGCTCGGCCGCGATCTTCATCAGCATGTCCCACAGGTCGGTGTCGGCGACAAAATGGTCGCGACGATCGCCTTCGACATGGACCCGGCGCACGATCCCGTAGCCCTGGAGCTCGCGCACCCCGGTCGAGACGTTCGAGCGGGCAAGCCCGAGCTGCTCGACGATTTCCTCGGCATGAAGAGGCCGGTCGGAAAGGTAGAGCAGCGCGTGCAGCTGGGCGACCGAACGGTTGACGCCCCACTGGGTCCCCATCTCGCCCCAGTGGAGGATGAACGCCTTGGCGTCGGGATGATCGACGATTCTCATTGCAGTCATTTCTGTATCAACAGAAATTGAAGAAGACAAGCGCGCCATGAATACGTGTGCAGTGACTGGCGGGCGGCGCTGCGAGGTGCTTCACTCCGCCGATGAAGCGTCTGTTCCTTGCCGCCGCCCTGGCGACCGCCGCCCTTCCTTCCGCCGCGCTGGCCGGGCCGTACGCCCCGCAGGACCTCTCGGGCGTCAGGCATCCCGACTGGGCGAAGGACGCGGTGATCTACCAGATCAACACCCGCCAGTTCACGCCCGAGGGGACGTTCAAGGCGGCCGAAGCGCGGCTGCCGCGCCTCAAGGCGATGGGCGTCGACATCCTGTGGGTGATGCCGATCCAGCCGATCGGGGTGAAGAACCGCAAGGGCACGCTGGGCTCGCCCTACAGCGTCAGGGACTATCGCGCGGTCAATCCCCAGCTCGGCAGCCTCGCCGACTTCCAGTCCTTCGTTCGCGCCGCGCACGGCCAGGGGATGAAGGTCATCATCGACTGGGTCGCCAACCACAGCGCGTGGGACAACCCGCTCGTGACGCAGCACCCCGACTGGTACGACCGCGACTGGAAGGGCGACTTCCGCCCGACGCCGTGGTGGGACTGGTCCGACATCATCGACTTCGATTATTCGAAGGAGGGGCTTCGCCAGTATATGGCGGAGAGCATGCTCTACTGGGTCCGGACCGCCGACATCGACGGCTTCCGCGCCGACGTCGCCGCTTATGTCCCGCTCGACTTCTGGGAAAAGGTCCGCGCCGAGGCTGACAAGATCAAGCCGGTCTTCATGCTCGGCGAGGCGCAGATGCGCGATCTCCACACCAAGGCCTTCGACGCGACCTACGGCTGGGCCTGGTACAATGCGCTCGCCGACATCGCGCAAGGGAAGGCCGACACCGGCGCGCTCTACGGCTATTTCAGCGAGAACGAGAGCGCGTGGCCGGCGGGTTCGATGCGGATGGTCTATGCCGAGAACCACGACCAGAACGCCTGGCACGGCACCGGCGCCGAGGTGTTCGGCCCGGCGCTGACGCAGGTCCACGTGCTGAGCTTCGCGGGCGAGGGCATTCCGCTCATCTACAACGGTGAGGAAGCGGGTAATCCGAAGCGTCTGAAATTCTTCGAAAAAGACCCCATCGCCTGGCGCGAGCATCCCAATCGCGCGCTGTTCACGAAGCTCGCCGCCTTGAAGAGCCGCAATCGCGCGATGTGGAATGCGCCATGGGGCGGGCGGATGGTGCTCGTTCCCAACGACCACGCGCAACAGGTCTTCAGCTTCGTTCGCAAGACCGGCAATGCGCGCGTGTTCGGCTTGTTCAATTTCTCGAAGATGCCGCAGACGGTGAAGTTCACCCAGCGCCTCGCCGACGGGACCTATCAGGACTTCGACACCGGCCAGTCGATCAGGGTCGATGCCGCCACCAGCTTCGCCATGGCGCCGTGGAGCTACCGCCTGCTGACGGTAGAATGAGCGCCTAACGCGCGCCGAAACCGGTCAGCATCGTCCGCAGCGTCTTGAAGACGATCAGCAGGTCGAGAAACGGCGAGAAATATTTGATGTAGTAGAAGTCGTACTGGAGCTTGCGGTTGATCGCGTCGACCGAGGTGACGTGCCCCTGGTTGGTCTGCGCCCAGCCGGTGATCCCCGGCTTCACCACGTGGCGATAGCGGTAGAAGGGGATGTCGCCGACATACCAGTGCGACAGCACCTCGGCCTCGGGGCGCGGCCCGATCCAGCTCATCTGCCCGACGAGAATGTTCCAGATCTGCGGGAGTTCGTCGATCCGGCTCTTGCGCAGGAAGGCGCCGACCTTGGTGATCCGCGGGTCGAAATCGCCGGTCATGGCAAGCTTGCGCGCGTCGCTGCCCGAGCCCGCGTCGACCCGCATGGTGCGGAACTTGAGCACCGGGAAGGCGCGGCCGCGGTGGCCGATCCGGCGCTGGCGGAAGAAGACGGGACCGCCGTCGTCGAACTTGATCGCGGCGGCCGCGACCAGGAGGATCGGCAGCAGCACGGGCAGCG
Source organism: Sphingomonas rosea (assembly GCF_039538065.1). NCBI lineage: Bacteria > Pseudomonadati > Pseudomonadota > Alphaproteobacteria > Sphingomonadales > Sphingomonadaceae > Sphingomonas > Sphingomonas rosea. The sequence goes on along the minus strand of NZ_BAABBR010000001.1, from coordinate 2,558,994 downwards.
CGATCGCGGCGGCAACGAAGTCGATCACCGTCTTGAAGTAGAAATAGCCGCGCGCGGGGACGAGCGAGCCGAAACTGTTCTCGGACAGATGGTCGACCTCGACCCGGCCGGTCAGCGATTCCGCGAGCGGCTTGACCTGGTAGACGATGAGGCCCGCGAGCGCGGCGTCGGCGAGGAAGCGCTCCCACTCGGGCGAGAGGTCGGCATTGAAGTCGGCGACGATGGCGTCGCAGCGGCGCGCGACCTCGAGGTCGGGGCCGTCGAGCCGGATCCAGCCGACCTGATCCATCCGCTCCAGTTGGCGGTAGGAGCCGACCGGCACCACGCCGATCTGCAGCATGTGGCGCCGCTGGACGAGGAAATAGACGACGTAGAACCAGGCGACGTGCAGCAGGAAGCCGAGCACGAAGGCGGTCCGGTCGTAGGGCAGGCGGGTGAAGAAGAAGAAGGCGAGTACGACGGCATGGGCCACGGCGCAGGTCGGGGCGATGACGAGGCTCGAGCGGATGCCGGGGTAAGGCTCGACGCTGAGCCGGAGCCAGAAGGCGATGACCACCGCGACGACGTTCGCGTAGAAGGCGTTGGTGGACGAAATCCACAGGCTCGATGGCGTGAAGAACAGCCGGACCGCGAACGGCACCAGCGCCGCGAGCAGGATCGCGCCGATCAGCTGGACGCGCCGGCGCGCGAGCCAGCCGCCGCGCCGGACCCGCTTCACCGGGGAGGTTTCAAGCATCATCATGCGATCACTGGCCCGGTCGAGCTAATCTCTACAGCGTCCACACCGGCACGGCCGACGCATCGCCCTTATGCCACAAGCGCTTGAGATCGGCCACCATTCCGCCATCGCCGAGCATGGCGGCGAGCTCGTTTTCGCCGATCGCCTTGTAACTGTCATGGGCCACCGCGCCGATCACCATGTCGACCTTGTCGGTGAGCGCCTGGGGGTCGGTGAGGGTCAGGCCGTATTCGTGCTGCGCCTCTGCCGGGTCAGCGAGGGGATCGGCGACCAGCACCTCGTGCCCGAGCCATTCGAGGCGGCGGATGACGTCGATCACCCGGCTGTTGCGAAGGTCGGGCACGTTTTCCTTGAAGGTGAGGCCGAGCACGAGGACGCGCTTGGCCTTGTTGCCGAGCTTCTCGTGGAGGCGATCGGCGATCCACGCGCCCATCTGGTCGTTGGTCTCGCGGCCCGCGAGGATGATGCGCGGCTCGTGGCCGAGTTCGCGCGCGCGGTGGGCGAGATAATAGGGGTCGACGCCGATGCAGTGGCCGCCGACGAGGCCCGGCTCGAACGGCAGGAAGTTCCACTTGGTCCGCGCCGCGGCGAGGACATCCCAGATCGACAGGTCGAGCTTGGCGAAGATCTGGGTGATCTCGTTGATGAAGGCGATATTGATGTCACGCTGGGCGTTCTCGATCACCTTGGCGGCTTCGGCGGCCTTGATCGAGGCGGCCGCGAAGATCTTGCCGCCGTTCATCGCGCCATAGATGCGGGCGAGCAGCGCCGAGGTCGCGTCGTCCTCGCCGGCGACGACCTTGACGATCCGGTCGACGGTATGTTCGCGGTCGCCCGGGTTGATCCGCTCGGGGCTGTAGCCGAGGCGGAAGTGGGTGCCCCGCTTGAGGTTGCCGGCGCGCTCGAGCTCGGGCCCGCAAATGTCCTCGGTGACGCCGGGATAGACCGTGCTCTCGTAGACCACGACCGCAGGCCGCTCGGGATCGATCATGGCCGCGACGCTGCGGGTCGCCGAAATGAGCGGGCGAAGGTCGGGAACGTTCGAGCCGTCGACGGGGGTCGGCACGGTGACGATATAGACGTCGGCGCCGCGCGCTTCGGCGGGGTCGCTCGTCAGCCGAAGCGAGGAGGCGGCGAGACGGTCGGCCTCGATCTCTCGGGTGCGGTCATGGCCCTGGCTAAGTTCGCTGATCCGGCCCTCGTCGATATCGAAGCCGAGCACCTCTCCGTGATTGGCCAGCGCCACGGCCAAGGGGAGCCCGACATAGCCAAGCCCGACGACAACAATCCGCTGATCCGACACGGTAAAAAACCCCAAATCCGTTCGAGACGGGTCCATAAAGGTGTGCAGCAGAACAACAAGGCAAGAATGATCCGTCATTCGCGCTTTGGACTTTGCAACCGATCCGGCGCAACGTAGGTTACCGCATCGGGCGCCCTCACTTCGGCCGGGTGGCCGCACATGCATCGCTAAAGAAGTAAGAGTGGAGGACGCATTTATGACCAAATTGTCCATCGTCGCCGGCCTCGCCGCCGTGTCGATGATCGCCGGCAGCGCTGCGGCGCAGTGGGTTCCGGGTTCGGAAATCGCCGGCCAGACCCTTCAGGTCGAGACCAACGGCGTCGTCAACAACATCACCTTCCAGCCGGGTGGCTCAGCCACCATCACCACGCCGAGCGGCAATGCGATCCCGGCCAGCTGGACCGCCACGGGTGGCCAGCTCTGCCTTCGCACCGGGACGGCGAGCGAGTGCTTCCCCTATCAGCAGGCTTTCCAGGCCGGCCAGAGCGTGACCGCGACCAGCAGCTGCGGCGCGACCAGCCGCTGGCTCGCCAGCGCCGTCAACCAGCAGCAGCCGCCCGCGCGTGCTGCGGGTGAGCGCGGCTAAGGCCCTTCGAACGTCGTCCCGGTTTCGGCCGGGACGACATTCCTTTCCTTCTTACCGGAACGGCGGCTCGTCGAAGCTGCGCAGCTTGCGGCTGTGGAGCGCGTCGCCTTCCTCGCGAAGCAGGTTCAGCGTCTCGATCCCGATCCGGAGATGCTGGCTGATCGCCCGCTCGTAAAACGCATTGGCCTGGCCCGGCAGCTTGAGCTCGCCGTGGAGCGGCTTGTCCGACACGCAGAGCAAGGTCCCGTAAGGCACGCGGAAGCGGTAGCCCTGCGCCGACACGGTCGCGCTCTCCATGTCGATTGCCACCGCGCGGCTCTGGTTGAAGCGCAGTGCGCTCGCGGTGTAGCGAAGTTCCCAGTTGCGGTCGTCGGTGGTGACCACGGTTCCAGTCCGAAGCCGCTTCTTGAGCGTCTCCTCATCCTCGCCGGTGACCTTGGCGGCCGCGTTGTAGAGCGCGGTCTGGACTTCGGCGATGGCCGGGATCGGAACTTCGACCGGGAGGATCCCGTCGAGCACATGGTCGTCGCGCAGATAGGCGTGGGCGAGGACGTAGTCGCCGATCGTCTGGCTCGGGCGAAGGCCGCCGCAGTGGCCGATCATCAGCCACACCTCGGGCCGCAGCACCGCGATATGGTCGCAGATCGTCTTGGCGTTGCTCGGGCCGACGCCGATGTTGACCAGCGTGATTCCGTCGTCGCCGTTGGGGCCGATGAGGTGATAGGCGGGCATCTGGAAGCGCCGCCACGACCCGCCGGCAATCTCCTCCTCGGCGTTGTCGAGCTCGCCCGGATCGTAGCGCCCGCCCGGGACCGACAGTCCGAGATATTGACTGCCCTCGGCGCGCAGTTCCTCGGCGGCGAAGCGCACGAACTCGTCGACGTAGCGGACATAGTTGGTGAACAAGACGAACCGCTGGAAATGCTCGGTCGGGGTGCCGGTGTAGTGGCGCAGCCGCGCGAGGCTGAAGTCGGTCCGCGGCCCGTCGAACAGCGCGAGCGGGCGGGCCGAGTGGCGGGTCGCGTCCCAGTCGCCGTCGGCGATCTCATCACCGATGTGGACGAGCTCGGTCGTCGGGAACCAGCGCCCAAGCTCGGCCGACTGGATCCCGCCCAGCGCCAGGTCCTCGGACCCGTCGAGGACATAAGGATAGGGGATTTCGCTCGCCGACAGGCCGACGCTGATGCGCACGTCATAGTCGCGCGACAGATGCTCGAGCTGAGTGCGCAGATAGTCGCGGAAGAGCTTCGGCCGCGCGATGCTCGCGACATAGACGCCAGGCTGGTTCAGGCGCGCGAAGGCGCGGGCCGGCAGCGGCGGGGGAGTCGTCGGGTCGTAGTCGATCCGCAGCTCCGGATAAGCGAAGCGGCCGTCGTTGCGGGCCGCGGCCTCGGGCCGGATGCCCTCGCGGACATAGGCCATGAGCGCACGCCGCAGATTCTGCACGGAGCGGTCGAAAATGGTCTCGAGCTGGTCGAGGATCGTTTCGATGTCAGACATGGCGCCGTGTAGCCCAACTTCGTGGCAGGGCAAGGGCAGCAATGTTGCGAAACGGCTGGAGCGGGTAGCGGGAATCGAACCCGCGCGTTCAGCTTGGGAAGCTGACAGGCTACCATTACATCATACCCGCGGCGCCGGCTGGCCGGTTGCCACAGCGTTTCGCGCGGCACAAGGGCACAAAAGGAGAGGGCGCCGCTCTTTCGAGCGACGCCCCTTCCGGTTGGTCGTGAGACCGAGGCCTTAGAGGCCGATGTTGAGCGTCAGCATGGCCGAACGCGTCGCCACCGGCGTGAAGCGCGGCGCCTGGGCGTTGAAGCCGTAGGCGTTGATCTGCGTCGACAGGTTGCCGAAGTAGCGCGCGTTGAACAGGTTGTTCAGGTTGAACTGAACGTAGCTGCGCTTGTTCGCGATCATCGGCAGACCGACGCGGGCGTCGAGGTCGACGAACGTATAGGCGGCGCTGACCACGTCATTGACGTCGGTGGCGAAACGCTTGCCGACATACTTCGCCTGGATGCCGAAGGTGACCGGGTTGAAGCTGAACTCGGCGCGGCCGCCGACCTGCCACTTCGGCGTTTCCACGACCTGCTTGCCCGCGGTGCGCGCGCAGACGTTGTAGGTGTAGACACCCGACGCGGTCGGCAGCGGGCTCGGAAGGCCGTTGCAGATGTAGGTCAGGCCGGTGATCGACGTCGGGATCGTGACGTTGCGCGGGATCGCGACGGTGGTCGGCTGGCCGGTCACCGGATCGATCACGGCCGGGATCGCGACCGGGACGTAGTTGAACGCACCGATGATGAGGTCGCTTTGCAGGCGGGCCTTGGTGTAGCTGACGTTCCCGATGAGGTTCAGGAACGGCGCCACGCGGGTGCCGACGCTGGCGTCGAAGCCCGAGCTCTTCACCTTGCCGACGTTGCGGTCGATCGAGACGTTGGTGATCGGGTCGAAGCTCGACACGATGCGGTTCTTGTAGTCGATCTTCCAGGCAGTCGCCTCGATCTGCAGCGCGCGGCTCACGTAGCGCGCACCGAAGTCGTAGCTGTTGGTCGATTCGGGCGTGATGTTGATGAACGGCTGGCGATACAGGTTGTCCGTACGCGGCGCCGAGAAGCCCTTCGAGTAGCTCGAGAAGATGCTGATCGCGTCGGTGACCGCGAAGGTCGCGCCGACGTTCGGCAGCAGCTTGTGGAACTTATACTTGGCCTTGAACGGGGCATATTCCGGCGTTCCGAGCAGGCCGGCCGCGGGCGGCGCGTAGCTGTTCGGCACGACGTAGCGACCCGAGTTCGGACCGTTGGTCGAGACCGCGGTCGAGACGAGGCAGTCCGGGAAGCCCGAACCGGCGGCCGGGGTGAAGCAGCGCTGGTCGAGGTTACGCTGGAACCACGGCGAACGCAGGCCGAGCTCGACGCGCAGGCGGTTGTCGATGAAGCGGCCGATGTACTGCCCAGAGAGCTGGTTCAGGAGCGCGATCGAGAGACGGTCGCGGTTCTGGAGCACGGTGCCCGCCGCGGTGATCACCGGACGGCCGTTGCGGCCGAAGAACGGGTTGTCGAGGCGGAAGTTCTGGTCGGTGTAGCTGTATTCGCCGGTCTGGCGGTGACGCGCACGGTCGAAGGTGTAGCTCAGACGGAAGGTGTGCGCGGTGCTCGGACGGAAGACGAGCGAGCTGACCAGCGTGAAGCGGTTGGTGTTGGTGATCGACGGACGACCCAGCACCACCGTGTCGAGGATGTCGTTGTCGCCGTTGAGGTCGACGCCGCCGGCCGGCTGGCCCTGCGCGAGCAGGTAGCTGTTCTCGGCGATCAGCGCGGTCTGGCTGCCGCCGTTGGCGAGCGTGTACTGATAGGTCGGGTCAACCGTCAGGATCAGGCCCTGGCCGAGCGTGAAGCGCGACTGGAGGCCGATGTTGCCGGTGTTCGACGGGTTGATCTGGCCCGACAGCTTGTTGGCGATGCCCTGGCTTGCGAGCGGGCCTTCCGGGGTGAAGCAGGTCGACGGATCCGACTGCGCGGTGCCCTGGACGGGGGTCGGGCGGGTCTGGATCGTGCCGTTGGCGGCAAGGCAGTTCTTCGGGAACGACAGCTGGTCGAGGCGATCCCACTGCTGCTCGTTGTAGTTGCCCACGACGGTCGGACGGTTGGCGTAGGTCGCCGGAACGTCGGTGGTGCCGAAGATCGAGCGGAGGTCGCTGAGCGTCGGGTTGTTGTAGTTGTTGTTGCGGTTCTCGTTGTAGTGCGCGTTGAGCGTCACGAAGTCGCCCTGCGTGCCGAGCGGCTGATAGACCTTGGCATTGAACTGGGTCTTCTGGATGGTGCCGTCACCGCGCCAGTGATCGTAGTTGGTGCGGCTGCCCGACACCCAGGCGCGCAGGCCCGAGGCGGTCAGGTCGCCGGTGTTGATCTGCATGAACAGGCGGCGGAAGTCGAAGCTGCCGCCCGACAGCGCGATACGGACCTGCTGGTCGCGGGTCGGGAGCGCGGTGCGCAGGTTGACGGTGCCGCCGGCCGCCGAGGCGGTGGGGCTGTCGACGTCGGTCGCGCCGAGGTTGACGTTGACCTGCTCGATCAGCTCGGGGTCGACCTGCTGGTTCGAGAAGATGGCGTAGTTGCCGCTGTCGTTGAGCTGCGCGCCGTTGAGCGTCAGGCTGATGCGGTTGCCGTCGAAGCCGCGGATACGGATGTTACCGCCCGAGCTGCCGTAGGGGTCGTTCTGGGTGAAGTTCACGCCCGGGATGATGTTGATGCTCGAAAGCACCGACTGGCCGGGGTTCTGCTTGCTGATGAGTTCCTGCGTGATCAGGCCCTTGGCCTTGGTCGAGTCCTGCACGACCACGCCGGCGGTGCCGGGCTGCCGGCGGGTGCCGGTGATGACGATCGTGTCCTTCTCGGTCTCCTGCGTACCCGTCGACTGCGCATACGCGGCAGTCGGGAAGGTGGCAGCCGCGGTGGTGCACAGCAGAATAAGCTTTTTCACGTTTGAACCCCGATGCTTTTGGTAAGGGACTGACTCTTGTTCGATCAGTTCACTGGGGCCGCTAGGGCTGGATTAAGACAAAAAGGTGACGACCGGTCGGCCTCACCTTTTTGCGTAATCCGTGTTGTTTCAAAACAACGCTAGCCCGTCGCCACCCCCGCGACTCGCGCCGGGTAACAGCAGCTTAAACTGTCATTTTCAAGTGACGTTGCGGTCCAGCTTCCGTCCGAGGCGCACAAACATCAGAATGAGTGGCGGAACGAACACAATCGAGAGCACCACCTTGGCCAGCATCTGCCCGGCGAGCAGGGTGCCGATCGGGAACACGCCGTAGAAGGCGACGGTGACGAAGATCAGGGTGTCGACGACCTGGCTAAGCACCGAGGCGACCGCCGAACGGAACCACAGCAGCCTGGCGCCCTCGCGGCCCTTGAGCGCGCTGAAGATGGTGACGTTCAGCGCCTGGCTGGTACCGTACGCGATGAGGCCGCCTAGCCAGATCCGGAGGTTCGAGCCCATGATCGTCTCGAACGCGACGAGCCGTTCGGGCTCCATCTTGGGGGAGGCGGGGAGGGCGAGGACCAGCACCGCGAGGCCGGCCGAGATCAGCAGCGGCACGAATCCCCACAGCACGAGTCGGTTGGCGACCGCGCGGCCGTGCAGTTCGGCGACGGTCGAGCTCGTCACCACCAGCAGGAGGAAGGCGAAAATTCCCGCCTCGACCGCGAGCGGCCCCAGGGCCACCTGCTTGTTGCCGAGCACGCCGGCGATGCAGACCATGCCTCCGTAGAAGAGGGCAAAAGCGAACAGGCTCGGCGAAAGCGCGCGGGTTCCGGAGGCGGTGTCATGTTCCATGGGGGCGGAGGCGTAACGGCTCGAAATCAAAGTGCAACATTGACCGTCGCGGGTCGCATGCCTAACCGACCGCCCTCGTGACTTCCCCCAATCTCGACATCCTCGCCATGGGCGACGCCCTCGTCGACGTGATCGCGACCTGCGAGCCCGAGTTCCTCGAGCGATTCAACCTGCCCAAGGGCGCCATGCAGCTGCTCGGCCAGGACGAGACGATCGCGCTTTATGATGCGATGGGCTCGGCGCGCGAGACGAGCGGCGGCTCGGCGGCCAATTCCATGGCGGGCGCGGCCGCGATGGGCGCCAGGGTCGGCTTCGTCGGCCAGGTCGCGGACGACCAGCTCGGCACGATCTTCACCCACGACATGCGCGCGCTGGGCGTGCGCTTCGACACGCCGCCGCTCGGCAATGGCGCCGCGACGGGCCGCTGCCTGATCCTCGTGACGCCCGACGGCGAGCGGACGATGAACACCTGCCCGGGCGCGGCGCATCTCCTGTCACCGGACGCCGTCGACAAGGCCCAGGTCGAAGCCGCTTCGATCCTCTATCTCGAAGGCTATCTGTTCGGTCCCGAGCTGCCGCGCCAGGCGATGTTCAAGGCGATCGACATCGCCCATGCTGCCGAGCGCACCGTTGCCTTCACTTTGTCCGAAAGCGTCTGCCTGCCGGGCCGCAAGGAGCCGCTCCAGCAGCTGATCGCGGGCGGCGGGATCGACCTCATTTTCGCCAACGAATCGGAAGCATTGCAACTGGCCGGCGCGGCCGACCTCGACACGGCGGTGGCGCGGCTCTCGCAGAGCGTGAAGACGCTGGTCTTCACCCGCGGCCCCGCCGGCGCACTCGCCTTCGAGGGCGGGGAGAAGACCGAGGTGCCCGCCATTTCCGTCTCCCAAGTCGTCGACACGACGGGCGCGGGCGATCTGTTCGCCGCCGGCTTCCTTGCCGCGCGCGCCAAGGGCCACGGGATCGACCGGCAACTGATGACCGGCGCGATCGCCGCCGCCGAGATCATCAGCCATTTCGGTGCCCGCCCGGTCGCCGACCTCAAGGAACTGGTGAAGCTGTGACCATCCGCCGAATCGCCGTCTATTGCGGCTCCGCGCCGGGGAATGATCCGGTCTTTGCCGAGGCCGCGGTCGAACTCATCCGCGCCATGGCCGCGCGCGGGATCGACCTCGTCTATGGCGGCGGGAAGCTCGGGCTGATGGGCCTCGTCGCCGACGAGATGCTGGCCGCGGGCGGCAAGGTCTATGGAGTCATTCCCGCCGCGCTGGTCGACAAGGAAGTCGCCCACCTCGGCCTCACCGAGCTCCATCAGGTGTCGGGCATGCACGAGCGCAAGGCCAAGATGACCGAGCTGTGCGACGCCTTCGTCTGCCTGCCCGGCGGCATCGGCACGCTCGATGAATTGTTCGAGGCCTGGACCTGGAACGCGCTCGGCTATCACGCCAAGCCGTTCTGCCTGCTCAATGTGAAGGGCTTCTGGAGCGGGCTCGGCGACTTCATGGACCATGTCTCGGCGAGCGGCTTCCTGTCGCCCGACCGGCGCCGCCAGCTGATGATCGCCGACGGCGTGGGCGAAGCGCTCGACAGGCTGGACGAAGCCGCGGCAAACGCTACGCAAGGCATGGTCTGGTAATCACACTGCCAGGGGGCGGGGACTCAAGAATGAATCACTGGTTCGGTTTGCTCGGGATCGCCGCGATCCTGCTCGTGGCCTTCGCTTTCTCGAGCGACCGCAAGGCGATTCGCCTCCGCGTCGTCGCCGCCGCCTTTGCGCTGCAGGCGGGCATCGCCTTCCTCGTCCTCTATACGCCATGGGGCCGCGCGGGCATCCAGGGCATGGCGCATGGCGTCTCGAACCTGCTCGGCTATGCCGGGGAGGGGACCGCCTTCCTGTTCGGGCCCAAGGAAAACAACCCGGCGCTCTGGAACACCTTCGCGCTCGGCGCCCTGCCGGTGATCATCTTCTTCGCCGCGCTCGTCTCGATCCTCTATTATCTCGGCATCATGCAGCGCATCGTGCGCTGGGTCGGCGGCGCGATCGGCTGGCTGACCGGCATCGGCCGGGTCGAGGCACTGGGCTCGGCCGCCAACATCTTCGTCGGCCAGTCGGAAAGCCCGCTGGTCGTCCGTCCCTATCTCGCCAGCCTCACCCCGCCGCAGCTCTTCACCCTAATGGTGGTCGGCATGGCGGGCGTCGCCGGCACGATCCTCGCCGCCTACGCGAGCCTGCTCGGCGAGACCTACCTGCCCTATCTCCTCGCCGCCGCCTTCATGTCGGCGCCGGGCGGCATCCTCATGGCCAAGATCGTCATGCCCGACGTCCGCGCCGAACTCCCGCCGACCAACGCCGAGGCGCGCGCCGAAGCGGGTCCGCCGGCCGAGACGATCGACATCGCCGAGACCTTCGAGGAGGGCGAGAAGCCCGCCAACATCATCATGGCCGCCGCCCAGGGCGCGCAGACCGGCGTCAAGCTCGCGGTCGCGGTCGGCGCGATGGTGCTCGCCTTCGTCGCGCTCGTCGCGCTCGCCAACGGCATCCTCGGCGGGGTCGGCAACTGGTTCGGCTTCCAGGGCCTGAGCTTCCAGCGGGTCGTCGGCCTCGCCTTCCAGCCGATCATGTATCTGATCGGCGTGCCGTGGAACGAGGCGGGCACCGCGGGCGGCCTGTTCGGGACCAAGATTGTCTTGAACGAATTCGTCGCCTTCATCGAACTCGGCAATGCCAAGGGCGCCGCGGCGCTGCTGACCGACCGCAGCCGCGCGATCGTCACCTTCGCGCTGTGCGGCTTCGCCAACTTCAGCTCGATCGCGATCCAGATGGCGGTCACCGGCGGTCTTGCGCCCAACCAGCGCCCGGTGATCGCGCGGCTTGGCCTCAAGGCGCTGCTCGCCGGTAGCCTCGCGAACCTGATGAGCGCGGCGCTGGCCGGGATCATGCTGCCGTAGAAGTCTTGGCGGAAGAACGGCTTGGGGGTAGAGGCGGAGCCATGAGCACCGACACCCTCACCGCCGACAACATCGCCTCCGTCAGCCTCAAGGAAGCCGACGCCGATCGCGACGCCTTCGCCCAGCATCTGGGCAAGAGCTTCGAGGAATATGGCTTCGCCGTCCTCGCCGATCACGGCATCCCCGACGAGCTGATCGCGCGGGCCGAAGAGAAGGCGAAGGAGTTCTTTGCGCTTCCCGAGGAAACCAAGCGCAAATATGCGCTCGGGTCGGGCGGGGCGCGCGGCTACACGCCGTTCGGGATCGAGACCGCCAAGGGCGCCAAGGCGCACGACCTCAAGGAATTCTGGCACGTCGGGCGCGAGCTGACCCCGGGCCACAGCTTCCGTGACGTCATGGCCGACAACGTCTGGCCGGACGAGGTGCCGGGCTTCAAGGAAACCTTCCTCGAGCTCTACGATACCTTCGACCGCACCGGCGTCACGGTGCTGAAGGCGATCGCGCGCTACCTGCAGATCGACGAGGATTATTTCACCGACACCGTCCGCGACGGCAATTCGGTGCTGCGCCTGCTGCACTACCCGCCGCAGAAGGAAGCCACCGGCGAGCACATCCGCGCCGGCGCCCACGAGGACATCAACACCATCACCTTGCTCTTGGGCGCCGAGGAAGCGGGCCTTGAGCTCAAGACCCGCGACGGGCGCTGGATCCCGGTCAGCCCCAAGCCTGGCGAACTCGTCATCAACATCGGCGACATGCTGCAGCGGCTGACCAACGGCAAGCTGCGCTCGACCCCGCACCGGGTCGTCAACCCGACCCCGGACCGGGCCAGCAACGCGCGTTATTCGATGCCCTTCTTCCTCCACTTCCGCCCCGACTTCATGATCGAGGCATTGCCCGGCACCGTGGGGCAGGGCGAGGAGCCCAAGTGGCCGCCGATCAGCAGCCACGACTATCTCATGGAGCGCCTGCGCGAGATCAAGCTCGCGTGAGGCGCGCCGCGATCGTCCTCATTCTCGGCGCCAGCCTGGCGCTTGGCGGCTGCGTCGCGGGCATGGCGGCTGGCGCGATCAGCGCCGCGGCGCGGAGCAGCCAGAAGGGCAAGGACGTTTATCAGAACGACGAGGGGCTGAAGCTCGCCGCCGCCGCCGCCTGCCGCGCCCAGGCGGCCCCCTATGGCGAGGTCGCGCTCATCGACATCGAGCAGCGCGGTGCGACCAAGGCGACCGTCTGGGGCACCGCCACGGGGGCGACCGGGCGCCAGTCCTTCGAATGTCGCTACGACCGCAAGGTCGTGGCCTTCAAGTTGCGGAAGCTCTGAGCTCTTCCCTGGGCGCGGCCTCGGGCGGCGCGGCAGGGAAGAGGAACGCGTTCAGGCTCCGCGCCTCCGGCAGATAGTCGACCCCGGTGCGCGGCAACTCGTCCTTGGCGGGCCAGTAGGCCGGCCTGAACAGCACATCGAGGACCGGGAAGTAGAAGGAGAAGTTGCGGTTCCAGTGCCGCTCTTCGATCGAATGGTGGATCCGGTGAAAGCGCGGTTCGGTGACGAGGTAGCGCAGCGGCCCGAAATCGATCCGCGTGTTCGCATGACCGAGCTTGCCGACGACCGAGACGAGCGCGGCGGTAATCACCACCTGCGGCTCGCTGACCGCGAACAGCAGGTTGAGCGGGATCGTCAGCAGCGGGATGCGGAACAGATATTCCGACACATGATGGTAGGAGTTGAAGGCGTTCAGCTCCTCGATCGAATGGTGCAGCGCGTGGTAGCGCCACAGGAACGGAACCGTGTGCTGGAGCCGGTGGAAGAGGTAATAGCCGACGTCATAGACGAGGATGCCGATCAGCGGCGCAACCGTATAGCCGAAGGTGATCACCAGCGGATTGCTTGAGTGGATCGTGCTCGCAAGGTCGAGCGCGAACAAGGGCGTGAGGTGGGCGCCGTGCATCAGCTGCTGGGTGAGGGCGGTCATCAGCACCGCTGCGGCGAGCGACAGCGATGTGAACAGGAATCCGCGCAGCCGCGAGGACCAGCCCTGCCGCTCGGCGCAGAGCGACAGCTCGACCAGCGTGCAGGTCGCGGCCCCCAGGACGAAGGTCGCGATGGTTGTCGCGATGTTCTGAAGGAGATCGGGAAGCAACTGGAGACCCTCGGCGATGAAACGCGAGCGCCGTTCTGCCGCGATCTTCCTGCAATAGGGTTAACCCGGCCGCTTAACGGCGCACCGTCGCCGCGGAAGCCGGCGCCATCGCGTCAGTAGGAGAGGAAAAAGGATGGTGGACGCACTTGGGCTCGAACCAAGGACCCGCTGATTAAGAGTCAGCTGCTCTACCAACTGAGCTATGCGTCCATGCCGATCCGGCAGGGCTCCGACCGCTCTGCAGCGGGGGTGCGGATGGGCCTCTAGCGGTGCCTCGCCCCTCGCGCAACCCTCTTTAGTGAAAGCTTGAGCGGGTTCTTTGCTGGCGCTCGAAACTCATCAGCAAACCAAGGCAGATCATCACCGTCATCACCGCCGAACCGCCATAGCTGATGAGGGGGAGGGGGATGCCGACCACGGGTGCCAGGCCCATCACCATCAGGAGGTTGATCGCGAAATAGCTGAACAGGACGGCGGTGAGCCCTGCGCAGCTCAGCCGGGCGAAGCGCGTCGTCGCCTTGGCCGCGACGCCGAGGCACCAGCGGATCACGAAGAGGTAGGCGATGATGACGAGGCTGCCGCCGACCATGCCCCATTCCTCGGCCAGCGTCGCGAAGGCGAAGTCGGTGTGGCCTTCGGGAAGATATTGCAGGTGGCTCTGGCTGCCTTGGAGGAAGCCCTTGCCGAACAGCCCGCCCGAACCGATCGCGATCTTGCTCTGGATGATGTGGTAGCCCGCGCCGCGCACATCGCTTTCGGGATCGAGGAAGATGTCGATCCGCTTGCGCTGGTAATCGTGGAGCAGGAATTCGTAGATGAGCGGGATCGCCGCGGCGAGCAGGCCGCCGGGGATCAGGAACCAGCGCAGCGGCACGCCGGCGAGGAACATGACGGTGACCCCCGCGAAACAGATCATCAGCCCCGTGCCGAGGTCGGGCTGGAGGATGACGAGGCCGGCCGGCACCGCGATCAGCGCCGCGGCGGGCCAGATGGCGCGCAGGCTCTTCATGTCGCCGGCGGGAAGGAGGTCGTAGAAGCGCGCGAGCATCAACGCGATCGCGGGCTTCATGAATTCGGATGGCTGGAGGCGGATGATGCCGAGGTCGAGCCAGCGCTGCGCGCCCTTGCCGACGAAGCCAAGGAGGTCGGTCAGCACCAGCATGACGACGATCGCGCCATAGATGGGGATTGTGACCTGCTTGACCCGTTCCTCGCGGACGTTCGAGAGGACCACGGCGAGCGTCAGGAAGACCGCGAAAGCGGCGCCCTGGCGCATCGCCCACGGCTGGATCGCGCCGCCCGCAGCCGAGTAGAGGTTGATCAGCCCGAAGCCGCCGATCCCGCAGACGAGGAAGATCAGCCGCCACGGCAGACGCGCGAGGGGCTGGGGAATGATCGCGCTCGAGATCATGTCGTGCTCTTGGCCGCCTGGGCTGCCGCGGCGGCCGCCTCGATCGCCGCCGCGCGGCGCGCGGTCCGCTCGGCCAGCGTCCCGCCCCACGACTGCTCGAGCGGGCCGAGCACTGACCAGGCCTTCTCGGAGTCGAACAGGTAAGTCATGCAATCGCGCACGATCGGCGCCGCCGAGGCTGCGCCGAAACCGCCATGCTCGATGATGCAGCCGATGGCGTATTTGGGTTTGTCGGCGGGCGCGAAGGCGATGAACAAAGCGTGGTCGCGCAGCTTCCAGTTCGAGTTGGCGACGCCGCGCGTGGTCAGCTTGTAGACCTGCGCGGTGCCGGTCTTGCCGGCCATCAGCACACCGTCGAGCGGGAGCTTCGAGCCGACACCCGTGCCGCGGCCGTTGACCACCGCCGACATGGCGTTGCGGATGATCACCAGATGTTCGGGATCGGCCGCGACATCCGGGGCCGGCTGCCTCGGCGCGCCCATCAGCAGGCGCGGCTGGATGATCTTGCCCGAGGCCAGGCGCCCCGGCATCACCGCCAATTGGAGCGGATTGACCAGCACATAGCCCTGGCCGATCGAGGTGTTGGCGCTGTCGTAGCCTTGCCACTTGCGCTTGTACTTCTGTTCGAGCCACTTGGGGCTCGGCATGGTCCCGAAGCGCTGGCTGGCGAGACCCATAATCGGAAATTCCTGCCCGTAGCCGAGATAATTCACCATCTCGGTCGTCTGCTCGGGGTCGGTGCGCAGGCCCATCGCCCAGAAATAGGTGTTGCAGCTCCGCTCGATCGCCGCGTGCATGTCGACCGATCCGTGGACCGCGTCGCAGCTGAAGAAGCGATTGCCGATCCTCAGGCCACCCGGGCAATGGACACGCTGGCGAGGATCGACCCCCTGCTTGAGGAAGGCGAGCGCCATCGCCGGTTTGATCGTCGAACCCGAGGGATAAAGGCCCTGGCTGACCTTGTTGACCAGCGGCTTGTGGTCGTCCTCGGACAAGGTCTTCCACTCGGTCCGGCCGATTCCGCTCGAGAAGCTGTTCGGATCGAATGCAGGCATGGAGACGAAGGCGAGGACATCGCCACTCTCGACGTCGAGCGCCACCATCGCGCCCGATTCGTCGCCCATCCGCCGCGCGGCGAATTCCTGCAGGCCCGCGTCGATGGTGAGCTGTACCGCCTGCCCGCTGCGGTCGGGTTTGGGCTCGAGTTCCTTGACCAGCCGACCGCTCGCGGTAACTTCGATCCGCTGCCCGCCGGGCACCCCGCGCAAATAGGGTTCGAGCGTCTTCTCAAGTCCCTGCTTGCCGATCTTGAAGCCGGGTGTGAGGAACAGGGGGTCCTTGGTCTTCTTGTAATCCTCGGCCGAGGGCGTGCCGACATAGCCGACCAGATGCCCGACCGCGGGCCCCGCCGGATAGTAGCGCGAGAAGCCGCGCGAGGGCTGGACGCCGGGCAGTTCGGGCAGTCGCACCGTGACCGCCGCATAGGCTTCGTAGGGGACGTTCTCGGCGACCTGGATCGGCTGGAACGTGCGTGCGCCGGCAAGCTCCCGGTTGATGCGGTCGACCTCGTCGGGCGGGATCTTGAGCAATTGCGTGAGCAGCGCGACCGTACGGTCCTTGTCCTTCATCTGCTCGGGGATGAGGTCGACCCGGAAGTCCGAGCGGTTGGTCGCGATTTCCTTGCCGTGGCGATCGACGATCCAGCCGCGCCGCGGGGGCACGATGATCAGCTGGACGCGATTGTCTTCGCTCAGGAGGTTATATTTCTCGTTCTCGCGGATCGCGAGCCAGCCCATGCGGCCGATCAGCGCGCCCGCCACCGCGATCTGCGCGCCGCCGACAACCAGCATGCGGCGCGAGAAGACCATGTCGGCCTGGACGCTGGTGAAGCGGTTCATCGCCCGAGCCTCCACCGGTCGATCGCGCTCGCGGCCCAGGCGGCGACCGGGAAGGCGAGGATGGCGATGGCGATCGAAGGCAGCACGGCACCCCAGTCGGCGCGCGCGCCCATCGCCGCATCGACCTCGCGCCGGGCAAGCTCGGCGAGCGTGATCAGCCCGCTCGCGATCAACCACTCGAGCCAATAGTCGCGCCACATGGTGCGCCGGTCGAGGAGATCTAGGATGATCATCGCCGCGGTCCATGTGGCGACGCTGAGCCCGATCGGAAGACCCAGCACGAGGTCGTTCCACAGCCCGAGCGGCGCGGACCACCAGCCGGGGATGACGTCGCTCCGCAGGAGGCGCCAGGCGAGAAGCAGCAGGAACCCGGTCTCGGGCATCCAGCCGACCTCCGCCATGATCGGCAGGAGCGGGATGAGCGAGGCGAATGCGACCGACAGCGCGGGGGCGAAGCGGGCGATCCTTTTGGGCCCGCGGTCGATGCTGCTGGGACGGCCGAGGGCGGAGCGGACCATCGCTAGCGCTGCGCCTCTTCCGCCGGCGCGGCCGAGGGCAGGGCGCTCTCCTCGTAGGGTCGTTCGACGATCGCGAAGCTCGCGTCGGCAGGATCGGCCATCGGCACCGCAATCGCACCGTCATCGTCGAGCCGGACAACGCGCGCGACGGGCACGTTGGGCGGATAAAGTCCGCCGGTGCCCGAAGTCACGACAATGTCGCCGGGCTTGAACGGATTGCGGCCCACCTCGAGCGGGCGAAGGTCGATCGTGCCGTCGCCGCGTCCGGTCGCGATCACCGGTTGATTGCCGCGCAGGAGGCGGGTCGGAACGATGTTGGCCCGGTCGGAGACGAGCAGCACCCGGCTCGCCAGCATGCCGGAGTCGACCACGCGGCCGATCAGCCCGTCAGGCGAGCGCACAGGCATTCCGACCATCACCCCGTCGCGCGACCCCGCCGAGATGACCGCGAAGCGCCGCTCGCTCTCGAGGCTGGAGCCGACGATCCGGCCGCTCGCCACCGCGACGGCGCTGCGCTCCCGGAGGGCGAGCGCGGCCTTGAGTTGCCCATTCTCCTGGAAGATCGCACGGGCCTGGATCGACTGGCGGCGAAGCTTGGCATTTTCCTCGCGAAGCGCACCATTCTGCCGCGCCGCGTCCCAGTAATTGCCCGCGCCGCTGACGAGGCCGCCGACGGTGTCGGTGACGCTTCGCATGGCACCGGTGACCGGGGCAGTGATGTCGAGCGCTGCGCCGCGCACCCCGGCATAGGCCGAGGGCGCGACGATGCTCAGCGCCAGAAGCGCGAGCCCGACCAGCAGCCCGGCGACAACCGCCAGGAAGCCGAAGAACAGGCCATATTGCGCCCGCCTGGACCAGCCCGGGCGCGCGCTAACAGGCGGCGCCACCTTGCACCCTTTCGCTTAGGCGGTCTGAAGAACGCCGCGGAACTGCTCTTCCTCCAGCGCGCGGCCGGTGCCGAGCGCGACGCAGGTCAGCGGGTCCTCGGCGACGGTCACCGGAAGGCCGGTCTCGTCGCGCAGCACTTCGTCGAGACCCTGCAGCAGCGCGCCGCCGCCGGTCAGCACGATGCCCTGGTCGCAGATGTCGGCGGCAAGCTCGGGCGCGGTGTTCTCGAGCGCGATGCGGACGCCCTCGACGATCGTACCCACGGGTTCCGACAGCGCTTCGGCGATCTGGCCCTGGTTGATCGAGATTTCCTTGGGCACGCCGTTGACGAGGTCGCGGCCCTTGATGTGGACCGTCTTGCCGATGCCGTCGACCGGGGGCTTGGCGATTCCGACTTCCTGCTTGATCCGCTCGGCCGTGGCTTCGCCGATGAGGAGGTTGTGATTGCGGCGAACGTAGGAGGAGATCGCCTCGTCCATCTTGTCACCGCCGACGCGCACCGAGGTGGTGTAGGCAAGGCCACGCAAGCTCAGCACCGCGACTTCGGTGGTGCCGCCGCCGATGTCGACAACCATCGAGCCGACCGGCTCGGTAACCGGCATGCCGGCGCCGATCGCGGCGGCCATGGGTTCCTCGATCAGATAGACTTCGCTCGCGCCGGCATTGCTCGCGGCGTCGCGGATCGCGCGGCGCTCGACGCTGGTCGATCCCGACGGCACGCAGATCACGATCTCGGGGAAGCGCAGGGAGCGCAGCTTGCCGCCACCATGCACCTTGTGGATGAAGTGCTTAATCATCTGCTCGGCGACATCGATGTCGGCGATGACGCCGTCACGAAGCGGACGAATGGCCTCGATCTGATCGGGCGTCTTGCCCATCATCAGCTTGGCGTCCTCGCCGACGGCCTTGACCTTCTTGACCCCGTTGATCGTCTCGATCGCGACCACCGACGGCTCGTTGAGGACAATTCCGCGACCCCGGACATAGACGAGCGTGTTGGCCGTCCCGAGGTCGATCGCCATGTCATGGCTCATCCACTTGAACCAGCGTGTCCAGAACATCGAGATCGCCAACCTTCCCGCAAAAATCGGTTAAAAGTCAGCAGCGTAACGACTGCATAATTGGATCGGAAATGCTGTCCCTCGCCGCTGCTTGGCGATTGGGCTAGAGGGTTTCACATGTCAATAAGAAGGCTTCCTTCGCACCTCGTCGACCGCATCGCCGCGGGAGAGGTGGTGGAGCGTCCCGCAAGCGCCCTCAAGGAACTGATCGAGAACAGTCTGGACGCGGGTGCGACGCGCGTGGACGTGCGCCTGGCCGCGGGCGGGCTCGACCTCGTCGAAGTGAGCGACGACGGAACGGGCATGGCGCCGGACGAACTGCGGCTCGCGATCGAACGCCATGCGACCTCCAAGCTCCCGAACGAGGCGATCGAGGAGGTCGCAAGCTTCGGATTTCGCGGCGAGGCCTTGCCCTCGATCGCCAGCGTCGCCCGGTTCACGCTCGAAAGCCGGGTGCGCGGCGCCGACGGCTGGCGGCTGGAGATCGACCATGGCGTGCCGGTGGGCGAGGGGCCGGCGGCGCTTCCGCCCGGTACGCGGGTCCGGGTCGAGGACCTGTTCGGCAAGGTGCCCGCGCGGCGCAAGTTCCTGCGCTCCCCGCGCGCCGAATATGCCGCCTGCCTCGACGCAGTCCGGCGGCTCGCCATGGCGCGCGCCGACGTCGCCTTCACGCTCGACCACGACGGCCGGCGGATCCTCAGCCTCGCACCCGCCGCGCTGCCCGCGCGGGTCGCGGCGCTGCTCGACAGCGGATTGAGCGAGCACGGGCTTCCGATCGACCTCGATCGCAACGGGATCCGGCTTGGCGGGGTGGTCAGCCTGCCGACCTTCACCCGCGGCGCGGCCGACCAGCAGTTCCTTTTCGTCAACGCGCGGCCGGTCAAGGACCGGCTTCTCGTCGGCGCGCTCCGGGCGGCCTATCAGGACCTCATCGCCCGCGAGCGCTCGCCGATCGTCGCGCTGTTCCTCGAGCTTCCCGGCGACCAGGTCGACATCAACGTCCACCCGGCCAAGACCGAGGTCCGCTTCGCCGATCCGCAGGGCGTGCGCGGGCTGATCGTCGGCGGCTTGCGGAGCGCGCTCGACCAGGCCGGGCATCGCAGCGCCGCACGGACCCAGGCCGCCGCGCCGGTCAACTGGACCAGCGAACTGGACCATCATTCTTCCGTCGTGGGGGAGGGCCCGCCGGGAGCCAGTTTCGCCTACGAACATTCCCGGCCCGCCCCATCCTTCGAGCGTCCGGGCTCAAGCGCGCTTCACGAGGACCGCCACCTTTTCACCGCGGCGCCCGCCGCCCGCGCCGAGCCCGCGCATGCGCCGGTCCCCGACCATCCGCTCGGCGTTGCGCGGGGGCAGGTGGCGAACACCTATATCGTTGCCGAGGCGGCCGACGGCCTGGTCCTGGTCGACCAGCATGCCGCACACGAGCGGCTGGTCCTCGAACGGCTGAAGCGCGGCGCGGGCAATGGCGGCGTGCCGAGCCAAGCGCTGCTCCTGCCGCAAGTCGTCGAGCTCGACGAGCCCGAGGCCGACCGGATCGAGGACGCGGCGGGCGAGCTTGCGGCCTTCGGCCTCGAGGTCGAACGCTTCGGCCCGTCCGCGATCCTCGTCCGCGCCACACCGGCGCCGCTGGGCAAATTCGACGTCGAGCGCCTCGTCCGCGACCTCGCCGCAGAAATCGCCGAGCTCGGCGGCCCGCAGGCGCTCAAGGCCCGGCTCGACCTCTTGGCCGCGACCTTCGCCTGCCACCACAGCGTGCGGGCGGGACGCGTGCTCTCAGTCGCCGAGATGAACGCGCTTCTGCGCGAGATGGAGATCACGCCGCATTCGGGTCATTGCAACCACGGCCGCCCGACCTGGGTGAAGCTTGCGCACGGCGACATCGAGCGGCTGTTCGGTCGCCGCTAAGCTCTTGAAAACACGCGAGGCGGGGCCATCTTCTTCGCATCGTCAACAATGCGAAAGGAGGTGGTCAGATGTCTCATTGTCCCAAGTCGGTGAGCCCTGCCTCCATGAACGAGGTTCTCGCCTAAAGGTCGGGCAATCCGAGCAAGGCAATGCGGAAGGCCGTCGGCGCTCAGGCGTCGGCGGCCTTCTTCTTTTGGGTGTCGGCCGAGACGGTGAACCAGGCGACCGCGCCCGCCCCGATGCAGACGACCGCCGCGACCAGTAGCGCCACGTGGAAGGCGCCGACGAGCTTTTCGCCCTTGGCCGCCAGCACCGCGCCCAGCAACGCGGTGGCGATCAGTCCGCCGGTCCGCGCCACCGCGCTGTTGAGGCCGCTGGCCGTTCCCGCATGCTTGTCGTCGACCGAGGCGAGGACCGTGCTGGTGAGCGGCGCGACCGCGAGTGCCATGCCGCTGGCAAGCACCAGCACCGCAGGCAGGACGTCGCGGACATAGTCGCTTCCAATCCCGATCCGCTGGCCGAGCAGCAACCCGCCCGCGACCAGCACCGGTCCGAGCGTCAGCGGCAACCGCCCGCCGATCCGCGCCGCGAGCTTGCCCATCAAGGGCGAAGCGAGCGCGATCACCACCGCGAGCGGGGTGAGCGCCATGCCCGCCTGGAGCGGCGAATACCCACCCGCCTCGATCAGCACGTAGGGCAGCAGCAGCATCGCCGCGCCGAACGCGCCGTAGAGGAGGAAGGTGAGGGTGTTGGTGCCGACGAAGCTCGCGTTGCCGAACATGGCGAGCGGCATCATCGCCTTGTCCCCGCGCTTGCCCTCGACCCAGAGGAACAGCCCGAGCAGCAGCACGCCCGCGACGACCAGCCCGACGATGAGCGGCGTGAAGCGCAGCGCGACCGACCACAGGGTCAGCCCGTAGGTCAGGCCGAGCAGCCCGAGCGTCGCAAGCAGCGCGCCCGGATAATCGGTTCGTGCCGCGCCCTCGTTCCTGCTCTCCTGCGCGAATTTGGCGGCGATCAGGATCGCACCCGCGGCGAGCGGCAGGTTGATGTAGAAGATCGCCGGCCAGCCGACATGATCGACCAGCCACCCGCCGATCAGCGGTGCGATGGCCGCGGCGCCGGCGCCGACCGCCGCCCAGATCCCGATTGCCCGCCCGCGCGCCTCGCCCTCGAAGGTGGCGTTGAGGAGCGCCAGACTGTTGGGAAGGAGCATCGCCGCGCCGATCCCCTGCAGCACGCGGCCGCCGAGCAGCATCGGGAGCCCGGTCGCCAGCGCGCAGGCGAGCGAGGCGACCGCGAACAGGCCGGTGCCGAGGATCAGCAGCCGTTTGCGGCCATAATGGTCGCCGAGCGCGCCTCCGAGGAGCAGCAAAGCCGACAAGGGCAGCAGGTAGGCGTTCACGACCCATTGCACTTCGCTCGCCCCCGCGCCGACGCTTTCCCGGATCGCGGGAAGCGCGACATTCAGCACCGAGCCCTCGACGAAACTCAGGCTGGAGGCGAGGATGCAGGCTGCGAGGGTCCAGCGCTGGTGGGAGTGCGAACGGGCCGCGGGTTTCTCATCGGTCATCGGATAAGCGGCGTAGATAGTCGGAGCGGCGCTGGCCAGACGGTCGCAAGGGTCAGGTCGCCGGGGCGCCGAGGAAGCGGCGAAGCGCGCGGCGGCCGGCGAGGACCAGCCAGACGCTGAGCAGCACCAGGATCAGCGCGATGAGGCCGGCGGCGACCGGGTTGGCGATGGCCAGCGCGAGGAGGCCGGCGGTGGCGACATCCTCGCCGGTCGAGACCGCGATGTTGCTGAACGGTTCGGGACTGGTGTTGACCAAAGCCCGCGCGCCCGCCTTGCCGGCATGGGCGACGAACGCCGCGCCCCCGCCCAGCAGGAAGGCCGCCGCCTGCCACGCAGGATCGCCGGGATCGATGATCGCCAGCGCGAGGAGGGCGCCGCCGAGCGGCCGGACGACGGTGTGGATTCCGTCCCACAGGCTGTCGATGAAGGCGATCTTGTCGGCGAAGAATTCGAACAGCGCCGCCGCGCCCGAAATTACCAGCACCCACGGATTGGCGAGCACGTCGAGCGCGGCGAGCTTGTCGGGCAGGTCGATCCACCCCATCCGCATCGACAACCCGGTGACGAAGGTCACGAGATAGAGCCGCCAGCCCGCGAGCAGGCTGGTCGAAGCGGCGAGCGCGAGAAGCTCGACGCCGGTCACGGCGCGGGTTTCGCCGGCTCAGGCGGAAGTTTGGCGATGGCCGCCAGCACGCGCGGATCGTTCGACGTGTCCGCCGTGATTCCCTCGGCAATCACGATGCCATTCAAGCCGTCGGTCTCGAACAGGACGACGAGCGTGCCGACCGGTGCGGTCGCGCCCGAGCCTTGCTCGAAGACTGCGCACCGCATCTGCAACTCGTAACGCAGCGGAACCGGTTCGGCCTTTAATGGGCCTTTCACGCTGGCAATTGGGAGGGCGACGGCTTCCCAAACGGGTCGCGGGGAATCGCTGCCCGCCTGGCTTGGTGGATCGACCCTGCCGGTGCTGCTGGTGATCCGCGCAAGACTTACCCGGACGGCATCGTCGAAGGCATTCCTTTGCCAGCCGCGCGACATGTTGTCCGCCCAATTGGTGATCCACGGATTGATCCGCGCCTCGTAGGCGGCGTCGCTCTCCTTGGGGTCCCGGGTTGGCAAAGGGTAAATGCAGGCCAGCGCTTCGCCTCCGGTCCCGAGAAGCATGGCGGCGAGGAGGAGTAGGTGACGGCGCATGAAGCGAGCCTATCGCAATCGCCGGCCTTCGCAATCCCGCGACCGTGGCGCCGTCATCGATCGATTGCACTGGCGGTTCCCGCAGCTATCATCGGCTGATGCGGTCCTTGCTTAACGAACTGCGCCGTAACGCAGTGGATGTCCGCACCTTCGGCCTGGGCATCCTCGGACGGCATTTGTCGCGCAGTGCGCGCTGGTCGGGGCATCTTCGCGGCATCGGGCGGGTCAGTCTCCGCCCCGCCCAATCGGACACTGCCGCGTTCCGCCAGGTCTTTGCCGGGCGGGAATATGATCTTTCGGACACGCCCGGGATCCAGGCGCGGGTCGACGCCGCCTACGCGGCCATGCTCGCGGCAGGCGAAACCCCCGTGATCCTCGACGCAGGCGCCAATGTCGGCGCCTCCGCGCTCTGGTTCGCGCGGCGCTACCCGCGGGCGAGGATCGTCGCGGTCGAGCCCGATCCCGGCAATTTCGCCGTGCTGTCCGACAACGTCCGCGACCATGCGATGATCGAACCGGTGCACGCCGCCATCGGCGCCGAGCCCGGCTTCGTCGCGGTCGATCCCATGTGGGCCGGCTGGGCCGCCCGCACCACGCGGGCGGAAGAGGGCGTTCCGGTCGTCACCGTTCAGGACTGCTGCAAGGCCGGCAAGCTTTTCATCGCCAAGATCGACATCGAAGGCTTCGAGAAGGACCTGTTCGCCAGCAACACGGGCTGGATCGAGGAAGCGGCGGTGGTGGCGGTCGAGCCGCACGACTGGCTGATGCCGGGCGAGTTCACCTCGCGGCACTTCCTGACCGAACTCTCGAAGCATCCGTTTGAAGTCGTCATCAAGGGCGAGAATTTGATCTTCGTCCGCTAGCGTCGAGAGCATCGTCACCGCTTCACCGTCGTTCGTCGACGATCCCCGCCATTCGTCGAAGTCCGGCTTGGAAGCTTTACATTTGTAGCGCTACAAATGTCGCATCAATCAGGAGAGACGCCGTGACCCGCCCCCGTATCGTGATCATTCTCGCCAGCCTCGTCAGCGCGACCCTGCCGCTTGGCGCCGCGCTCGTTCCTGCAACGCCGGCGCATGCCGAGGGCTGGAACGTCGTCCATCGCACCAATGCGCCGATGGTGAGCGGTAGCGGGCGCCTGATGCAGCAGGCCCGCGCCGTCGCCCCGTTCCGCCGGATCGAGACGCTGGGCGCCGAGAACGTCACGGTGCAGATCGGGCCGCGCGCGTCGGTGGTCGTCACCGCCGACGACAACATCCTGCCGCTCGTCACCACCGAGGTGCGCGGGGGAACGCTGCGGATCGCGAGCCGCGGTTCCTTCCGGTCGCGCACGCCGATCCGGGTGGCGATCACCGTCCCCGCGCTCGACGCCTATCAGTCGACCGGTAGCGGCAATGCCACCATAACGGGTATCGATAGCCCGCGGCTGGCGCTGACCCTGACGGGCTCGGGCAACATCCGCGCCACCGGCCGAACCGGCGAATTGCGGCTTGGCGTCAACGGATCGGGCAATGCCGACGTCGCCGGTCTCGCCGCCGCCCGCGCCGAAGTGACGGTCCATGGCAGCGGCAATGCCGACGTCCGGGCCGAGCAGAACCTCGACGCCGCGGTCTACGGCTCGGGAAGCATCAATTATGCGGGCCGCGCGGCGGTCCAGCAGCGCCGCTACGGCAGCGGCTCGATCGTCGCGCGGCGCTAGTCCCTCAGAAGACCTCGAACAGGCCCGCTGCGCCCATGCCGCCGCCGACACACATGGTGACGACGACGTACTTGGCGCCGCGGCGCTTGCCTTCGAGCAGCGCGTGGCCGGTGAGGCGCGCACCGCTCATGCCATAGGGGTGGCCGATCGAGATCGCGCCGCCGTTGACGTTGAGGAGCTCGTCGGGAATGCCGAGCTTGTCCTGGCAGTAGAGCACCTGCACCGCGAACGCCTCGTTCAGCTCCCACAGGCCGATGTCCTCGACCTTGAGGCCGAAGCGGTTGAGCAGCTTCGGCACCGCGTAGACCGGGCCGATGCCCATCTCGTCGGGCTCGGTGCCCGCGACCGCCATGCCGACATAGCGGCCGAGCGGCTCGAGGCCCTTCTTTTCCGCCAGGCTCGATTCCATCACCACGCAGGCCGAGGCGCCGTCCGAAAGCTGCGAGGCATTGCCGGCGGTGATGATGTTGTCGGGGCCCATCACCGGCTGCAGCTTGGCGAGATCCTCGAGCGTGGTCTGCGGGCGGTTGCCCTCGTCCTTGGCGAGGGTCACCTCCTGCATCGAGGTTTCGCCCGTCTCCTTGTTCTTGACCGCCATGCGCGCGGTGACGGGGACGATCTCGTTGTCGAACAGCCCACTGGCCTGCGCCTGCGCGGTG
The DNA here is from genome assembly GCF_039538065.1 of Sphingomonas rosea. Lineage (NCBI taxonomy): Bacteria > Pseudomonadati > Pseudomonadota > Alphaproteobacteria > Sphingomonadales > Sphingomonadaceae > Sphingomonas > Sphingomonas rosea. Next base: position 2,533,139 of record NZ_BAABBR010000001.1, on the reverse strand, counting down.
CGCTGCTGCGAGCGGAGCGCATATTCGTCGCAGCGCTCGCGGCTGACCGAATAGCGCTTGCCGACCACTTCGGCGGTCTGGATCATCGGCATGTAGACCGCATTGTGCATCGCGAGGAGCTCGGGGTCCGAGCCGAGGCGCATCTCGGGGGTCTGGACGAGGCTGATGCTCTCGACGCCGCCGGCGACGCAGACGTCCATGCGATCGACGATCACCTGCTTGGCGGCGGTGGCGATCGCCATGAGGCCCGAGGCGCACTGGCGGTCGATGCTCATGCCGGCGACCCGGACGCCCAATCCGGCGCGAAGTGCGGCGGTGCGGCCGATGGTGGTCTGGACCCCCTGCTGGAGCGCGGCGCCGATGACGCAATCCTCGATCTCGTCCGGGCTCACGCCGGCACGCTCGACCGCGGCGCGGATGGCGTGGGCGGTGAGCGTCGGCGAGGGGGTCGCGTTGAACGCGCCGCGATAGGCCCGGCCGATCGGCGTGCGGGCGGTGGAGACGATGACGGCGTCGCGAACGGTGGTGGTCATGAGGGCTCCTGAAGCGTGAGTCTGTAAGGGCCTTAGCGGGGCGAACGGATCAAGCGAAGACCTGCCCGATCCAGATGGCGTTGAGCGCGGGCTTTTCCTCGCCCTCGATCTCGACCGTGACGTCGTGCGCGAACTGATATTGACCGGGGCGCTTCTCCTCGAACGAGACGAGGGTGAAGCGGCCGCGCACCCGCTTGCCGGCGCGAACGGGGGAGAGGAAGCGGACCCGCTCGAAGCCGTAATTCACGCCCATCCTCGTCGTCTCGGGAACGAGCATCACGTCGGCCGCCATGCGCGAGAGCAGCGACAGCGAGAGGAGGCCGTGGGCGATGGTGCCGCCGAACGGGGTCTGCTTGGCCAGCGCCTCGTCGACGTGGATGAACTGGTGGTCCTCGGTCGCGTCGGCAAAGACGTTGATCCGGTCCTGCGTCACCTCGATCCAGTCGGAGACCCCGAGCGCCTCGCCGACCTTGGACTTGATGGTGTCGATCGAAGCTGCCGGCATGATTGGTCCTCCAGAACGCGCACATGAGAATGCGACGCCGTTCAGGTGGAAGAAGCCGGCCCGCCTTGCAAGCCCGCTCAGCGCGCAGACACGGGCACCGGTCGTGGCGGCCAGTCGGTGAGCTGGCCCGGCTTCGCGGCCTTACGCGCCTGCGCGATCCAGCCCGCGTAGGCGCTGACGTCGGTATAGACGCCGGGCACGCCGGGAAGACCGCAGCCGCGCCCGAACGAGACGAGGCCGACCAGCACCTTCTCGCCGCCCGGCAGCGTCCGGATCAGCGAGCCGCCGCTGTCGCCCTGGCAGGCATCGACCCCGCCCTCGCCGTAAGCGCACAGCTGGCCGCGGCCGACCTGGCTCGCCCCGGCAAAGGCGGCATTGCCGTTGCACGCGGCGGCGGGCTTCATCACCAGATTGGCTTCCTGCAGGATCGGGGTCGCCATCTTGGCCGCGCCGTAGCGATTGCGGAACTTGGCGCCGATCGCGGTCTCGGTGGTGTTGCCCCAGCCGAACACCGTCAGCGGCTCGGCCGGCCCGATCGGGGCGTCGCCCCGCCGGGGCATGCGAATGACCCGCGCCGAACCGTTGGCGGCGAGGCTGGTCTCGGCATCGGGCTCGAGGACGAGGAGCGCGATGTCGTTGCGCTGGTTGCTGTCGTAGCCGCCGTGCCGGACCGCGGCGGCGATCCGCCAGGTCGTGCCGCCATAGCGAATATCCTGGGTCCCCGTGCGCACCCGTCGGGTCTGGAGGAAGGGCCCCGGCGGCGGATCCTTGACGCAATGCGCGGCGGTCAGGACCAGCCGCGGGGCGATGAGCGCGCCGCCGCAATGATGCGTACGCTGGTAGGGGAGAAGCGCCTGGCCGTAATTGTCGAACTCGCGCCGAAGCTCGAGCGGCGACAGGGGCGCCGCGCTCACCCCTGCCTTGAAGATCTGCACCTGGAACGGCGCCATGTCGTTTTCCGCGATTCTCGCGCGCGTGACCTGCTCGGGCGGATCCCAGACATATTCGAAGGTCTTCCACGCGGCCTCGGCGGGGGCGTCGGCTTGGTCTTCGGGAGTCGTCGTGTAGCGGGCCCGGACGAACAGGTCGTGATAGGCGCGGTCGGTGCCGACCTTCGAGATGTAGGTCGCAAGCCCTTCGACGAACTCGGCGGGATAGCGCCCGAACCGGCCGGCGAGCTTCTCGACTTCGGCGTCGTCAAGCCGCGCCAGCAGCGCGGTGAAGCGGCGGCGGGTGTCCTCGGGCGCGGCGAGGAAGGCGGCGACGACGAAGCCGCGCCGGCCCTCGCCGAGCCCGTCGGTGAGGAGGCGCATCCGACCCTGCTCGGCGGGAGTCATGCTCGCCCACCAGGCGGCCCATTGCGGCTGCTCGGCGGCCTCCAGCTCGGCACCGACGCGGTCGTCGGACTGAGCCGCGGCGGGCGCCGCCAGTAGCAGCGCCAGCCCGAGGCCGGCCGCCGCCGGCCAGCATGGCGCACGCATCAACGGTCGTCGGGATTGGTCCGCATGTCCGCGGAACTGCGGTCATCCGGATTGGTCCGGTCATCCGGGTTCGTGCGATCGTCGGGGTTGGTCCGATCGTCGGGGTTGGTCCGATCGTCCGGGTTGGTCCGATCGTCCGGGTTGGTGCGCTGGTCGGCGCCATTGCCCATCACCTGGTTGGCCGGAACCGGCTGATTGGCTGCAGCCTGCGCGGCGGCTTGGTTGGCATCGTCGCTCGCCGCTTCCTTGGCGGTCTTGCCGCACGCCCCGAGCGCGGCGGTCAGCAGCAAGGCGGCGGCTAGGGCGGTCTTCGGTGTTCCAGTCACACGCATCTCCTTCGGACAAGGCAAAGGCGGTCTCACGAGAAGCCGAGCCGCCGGGACAGTGCCGCGAACCGGGGATCGGCGCGGCAGGGGTTGAGAAAGGGGTCGTTGCGAAGCCGGACGAGCCCGGCGTCGCGCGCCGCGAGGGCCTGGTCGAGCTGGTCGAGCGCTGGCCCGACCGCGCCCCAGAAGGCGAGCACCTGCGCCTGCTGGTAATGGCTCTCGGGGCCGTGGTCGGCGACGAGCTCGGCCATCGCGGCCCTAGCCTCGGCCGCCCGTCCGCGCTTGTGCTCGGCCATGGCGAGCCCGCGCAGCCTCGACACGTCGTCGGGCTCGGCGGCGAAATAGCCTGCGGCGGCCTCGGCATCGCCCTGCATCAGCGCGACGTCGCCGAGGAGCGAGCGGATGATGCTGCCCTTGGGTCGCAGGTCGAGCGCGGTGCGAAGCGGCGGGAGCGCCGCCTCATAGTCGCCCGCCGCGAACTCGAGCAGGCCGGCGTTGCGGAATACGGTGGCGTTCAGCGGATCGAGCCGCTGCGCCCGGCGAACCGCCTTGCGGCCATCTTCGAACCGCCCGGTTCGCCCGGCGAACACCGCATAGGCCGAGAGGATGTCGGCATTGCCGAAGCCCAGTTCGAAGCTGCGCTGGTAGGGCTGCTCGGCGGCCTTGGCGTCGAGGTCGCCGTTGATGATGGCGAAGCCGAGCGCGCCATGCCCCTCGGCCATGTCGGGCGCAATGGCGACCGCGCGGGCGGCTCCCGTGCGGGCCTGCGTGTAGAGGGCCTCGCGCGCGCCCGCCTTGGCGCCATTGTTGGCGGTCGCGGTGAGGACGCGGGAGCGGGCGGCATGCGCGGCGGCGTAATTGCGGTCGCGGGCCAGGGCGGCGTCGAAGCGGGCGAGGGCGGCGCGGTCGCCCTCGGCGCCGCCTGCCTGGCGGTAGAGCGCCATCCCCTTGAGGTAATCCTCGAACGCGGCCGGGTCGCTGGTCCCGCCGATCCGCGCCAGTTCGGGCGAGCGCTTGAACATGCCGGCCAGCAGCGAGTCGGTCACCAGCGAAGCGATCTCGGCCTGGACCGCGAGGACGTCGGCGGCGACCCGGTCGAAGCTCTGCGCCCAGCTGTCGAAACCGGTCGTCCCGTCGATCACCCGCGCGTCGATCCGCAGCGTCTGGCCGGCGCGGCGGACGCTGCCTTCAAGGAGATAGGCGACCTGCAGCCGGCGGGCGATCGTCTTGGCGTCGGGTGGGTCGTCGCGAAAGCTCTCCGAGCTCGTCTGCGCCGCGACCTCGAGCATCGGATTGCTGCTGAGGACCGAGCGCAACTCCTCCGCCAGCCCGTCGCTGAAGAAGCCTTCGGCCGGATCGAGGTTGCGGAAGGGCATGACGGCGATGCTGTTGGTCCGCGCGGTGGCGACCGGACGCAGCCACTGCCATGCGCCCACCCCGGCAAGCCCGAGCGCGGCCACACCTGCCGCTCCGGTCAGCCATTGCCGCCGGTCGATTCCGCGCTCCTCGATCGCGCCTGTCCGGCCGACATGCTTGCCGGCCATGATCGCGGCCACCTCGTCGCGCAGCGTGGTGATGCGGTGGTCGGCGGGGTCGCCCTTCCATCCGACCAGCGACAGCGCCTGCACCTCGCCGAAGCCGAGGGGCGGCTCGACCCGGTCGATCCGGACAGGAAGATAGACGTGGCGGCGGAGTGCGCGGGTCGCCTCGTCATGGACGAAGCCGCCTTTCTCGCCGATCGAGCGCTTGGACCAGACGACGATCACGCAGCGCGCGGCGTCGAGCGCGTCGCTGATCTCCTTGCGCCAGCCGGTCCCGGCGCCGATCCGCGCATCCCACCAGACCGACAGGCCCCCCGCTTCGAGCGCATCGACGAGCGGCGCGACGCGGCGCCGGTCTTCAGCCTTGTAGGACACGAACACGTCGGTCACCGGGCGCCCCCTGCGGACGGCTTCTTGCGGCACTGTGCGGGAAGGGGGGGCAGTTGGCAATGATGCCCGCAAATCAGCGCTTCCTGCGCCTTGAGACATGCCGAAAGTCGAAGCGGCTTGCGCGCCGGTCCCGTCGCTGTAGGCTCGGCGCTTCATCCGGGGGGATTTTTCGAACCATGACCAATGCGTATCGGCTGCTGCTGTCGGCTGCCCTGTTGTCACTTGCCGCGCCCGCGCTCGCCAAGGGCGAGGCACCGCCCTCGCCGCAGGAGCAGCAGAAGGCGGTAGCCGAGTTCAAGGCCTCGCTTCATCCGCGGACGGGCGTCATCGCGCTGCCCGAAGCCAAGGCCAGGCTGAACCTGGGCCAGGGCTATGTCTTCTACGGTCCCGAGGATTCGCGCCGCGTGCTGGTCGATGCGTGGGGCAATCCGGCGGACGCCGCCGACGGCGTGCTCGGCATGGTGTTTCCCGCCGGCGGGGACTTCTCGAACAGCTGGGGCGCGGTGGTCACCTTCGAGGACACCGGCCATATCACCGACAAGGATGCCGCCTCGCAGGATTATGCCGCCGTTTTGAAGGACATGCAGGAAGCGACCGAGAACGCCAATGAGGAGCGCGTGAAGGCCGGCTACGGCAGGATGCACCTCGCCGGCTGGGCGCAGGCGCCGACCTACGATGCCAACCGCAAGGTGCTGGTCTGGGCGCGCGACCTCGCCGCCGAGGGCGAGCCCGAGCACAGCCTCAACTACGACGTCCGCTCGCTGGGCCGCACCGGCGTCCTCAGCCTCAACATGGTCGACGGGATGAGCCGCCTGCCGGTGGTCAAGGCTGCGGCGGGCGACCTCGGGCAGACCGTCCAGTTCGATGCGGGCGCGCGCTACGCCGACTTCGTGCCGGGCACCGACGCCGAGGCCGAATATGGCCTTGCCGGGCTGGTCGCGGCGGGCGCGGGGCTGGCGGCGGCCAAGAAGGTCGGGCTGATCGGCATCCTGCTCGCCTTCGGCAAGAAGTTCGCGGTGCTGGTCGCAGTGGCCTTCGGCGGTGCATGGCGCTGGCTCAAGGGCCGCTTCGGCAAGGGCGACGACGCCGACGGTCAGCTGCAGGACTGAGCGCATGGCCGACGACGATTACGTCTATGACGAGGAAGGCGGCGAGTGGCTGCCGGCGGCCGAGCTCGCCGAGCGCCAGCGCGCCGCCGCGGCGGTGGAGGTGCGCGATTCGGTCGGCAACCTCCTCGCCGACGGCGACCAGGTGACGCTGATCAAGGACCTCGACGTCAAGGGCGCGGGCCAGACCCTCAAGCGCGGGACGCTGATCAAGTCGATCCGCCTGACCGGCGACCCGCAGGAGATCGACTGCAAGTTCGACGGCATCCGCGGCCTGGTCCTGCGCGCGGAGTTCGTGCGCAAGCGCTAGGGCGTCAGGGATGCAGCCCGGCGCGGGCTAGCGAACGCCAGCCGCCGCGCCGCCGATTTGCGCGCCGTTCGGATCGGCTAGCCTGAAGCCGAAGCCGACTTCGGCGGCGCCAGGGCCCGTGAACAGGCCGGTGAAGCTCCCGTTATAGCCTGATCCTGAAAGGGACCCGCCCAAGGTCCCGTTGGCCTGCAAGGTGCCGGTGCCGGTGAAGGCGAGATTGGTCTGACTCTGATTGACGACAGGTCCGCCAAGATTGAGGCTCGTCTGCACCGTCTTTGCCCCGAAGTCCGCGACGAGTTGCATGAAGCCCGAACTCAGGATGGAGTCCGCGCCAAACGTATAATACGCGCGCGCCGGGCCGGTGAATGTTGCCGTACCGGTCGAAGGCATGTCGCCGGGCTGAGTGGCGAAGCCGCCAACACCCAAAAAGGCCTGGCGCTGCTTGTCGACGAAACCATTGCCGCTGACCGTCTCGGTCAGGCGCGTAAAGTTGACAATGGTCGTGTAGCGCAGCGGCTTGTCGCTCCCGGTGCCACCGCTCGGACGGTAGACGGCTAGGTAATCGCTGACATTGCCGTTGGTCTTCTCATAGGCCGCAAAGGCGGCATTGCTGTACGCGCTGCTCGCATCGGCGGGGCCGAAGGTCTGGCTGAGCGTCGCGTTGCGCACGGTGTAGGTACCGCTGGCGGGATTGAAGGTGATTGAGAGTACGCCACTCTCCGCGGGCTGCAGTGAAATCGATCCGCTCGGGACATTGCTGCCCTCGGCCCGCACCATCGTTGCGCCGGACAGCGGAATGGTCTGCTCACCCGTCAGCGCACCGAAGCTGTTGTAGGTGTAGGTAGGGTTCGAGGGCGGGGGCGGGGTCGAGGCGACCGGGGTGCCTGCGCCACCGCCGCCACAAGCCGCGAGCATGAGTGCAAGAACCGACAAAGAGGCAACGCCACACAAACGCATCGGACCGCCTTTAACTTGAAGCATTCGGGGCTCCAATGTCGCGTCGACTGTTGGCGGGCAATGTCTCAAGCGGCTCCGGGCACGGAAGAACCGCGACTGTGGCGCGCTGACTACATAGTGGTGACGGGCGGCGGCACCGCGTAGGGCATGACCAGCGTTCCGTCGGGGGCGGCGGTGAAGGTGGTTTGGGTGGGGTAGGCGAACTCGATTTCTTCGGCGGCGAAGCGGCGGAGGAGGTCGAGGATGATCGCCGCCTTGGCCTGGAACAGGTGGTCCTGGTCGAGGCCCTCGTGGCGGAAGACGAGGTCGTGGTCGAGGCTGCTCGGCCCGAACGCGGTCATGACGCAGCGCTGAAGGTGACAGCCGGGCTGGCTTTCGACCGCGGCGCGGGCGAGGGCGGGGACGGCCTCGAGCTTTGCCGGGCTGGTCTGGTAGGTGAGGCCGAAGCGCAGCGTCTCCTGCCGGTCGCTCCCGCCGGCGAGATTGCGGATCTCGCGCTCGAGCAGCTTGGTGTTGGCCATGATCACCGCCTCGCCGGTGACGCTGACGAGGCGGGTGGTCTTGAGGCCGATCTTCTCGACCGTGCCGGTGGTGGTGTCGAAGCGGATCGTGTCGCCGCGCCGGAAGGGCTTGTCGAACAGGATCGAAAGCGCGGCGAAGAGATCGGAGAAGATGCCCTGCGCGGCAAGGCCGATGGCGATGCCGCCGATGCCGAGGCCCGCGACCAGCGCGGTGACGTTGACCCCGAGATTGTCGAGGATGACCACCAGCGCGATCGCAAACACCGCGACGCTGACGAGGACCCGGATCACCCCCATGGCATTGCCGACCGCGGTGTCGCCCGGGCGCTCGCCGGCGCGCGTGCCGATCACGCCGAGGATGAGCTCGCGGCCCCAGACCGCGGCCTGGAGCGCGAAGGCGACGGTGAAGGCGATGTTGCTGAGCCGGGCGATCCGCGCGGGCGGGTCGGCATAGTTGAGGACGATGTCGATCGCCGCAATCGCCATGAAGACAAGGCTGGTCTTGGTCAGCACCCGGCCGATCACGCCCGACCAGCCGACGCAGCGCGGATCGCGGTCGATCATCTTGTGGCCGACCGCGCGCGCGATCAGCATCAGCCCGACGAGGCCGATCGCGACGAGGGTCCCGATCAGCAGCGCGTCGCTGTTCTGGGTCAGCCAGCGGCTGAGCGAATTGACTTTGTCCATGGGGGCAGCGGGATGGCCGCGACCGCCCGCGAAGGCAAGCCGCCGTGCCTCAGGCCGCGACCGCCTCGGCGACCTTGGCGGGCGAGGTCCTGGCGGCCTTCACCACCTCGTCGACCTTCTTCGCCTTGCGCTTCTTCTTGCCCATCAGCCAGTCGAGGAGACCGACTTCGGCGCTCGACAGATATTTGCGCGCCCGCGGCCGCTCGATCGCACCGAGGGGAAGCTTGGGATTGTCCCGCGCGGCGTCGATCAGCTTGGGATGGACATAGCTCTTGCGGCTGATCGCGGGCGTGTTGCCAAGTGCCTCGGCGACCGGTTCTAGCACGGTCTTGAGGCTGATCTTGCGGGCTTCCTCTTGCTGCGCGGTCAGCATCTGTTCGAAGGCGATCACGCTCGCGCCCCAAGTGCGGAAGCTTTTGGCGGTGAACTCGCCGCCGGTGCCCTCGCGGATATAGTCGTTGACGTCGGCGCTGGTCACCGGACAGGCTTCGCCGTCGTCGGTCAGATACTGGAAGAGGTGCTGGCCGGGCAGGTCGTGGACCTTGCTGACGACCCGTTTCAGCCGCGCGTCCGACATCTTGAGTTCGCGGACGATGCCGTGCTTGCCCTTGAACTTGACGACCAGCTTGTTGCCCGCCTTGCGGACGTGGCGGCTGCGCAGCGTGGTTGCGCCGAAGCTCTTGTTCGACTTGGCATATTGCTCGTTGCCGATGCGGATATGCTCGGTGTCGAGGAGGCGGACGACCGCGGCGAGGACGGCCTCGCGGCTGGTCGCCTTGGCGCCGAGGTCCTGTTCGACCTTCTTGCGCAGTCGGGGAAGCGCGGCGCCGAACTCGATCGTGCCGAGATACTTCTTCTTGTCGCGGCGCGAGGTGAAGTCGGGGTGGTAGCGATATTGCTTGCGGCCCCGGGCGTCGCGGCCGGTCGCCTGGATGTGGCCGTTGGGGAAAGGGCAGAACCAGGCGTCGGTGTAGGCGGGCGGAAGCGCGATGCCGTTCAGCCGGTCGATCTCGTCCCGGTCGGTGATGCGCTTGCCGTCGGGATCGAAATAGGCCCACTTTCCCTTGATCTGTTGGCGCGAGATGCCGGGCTGGTCGTCGCAGCAGTGGCGGAGGCGGGCGGGGGCGGTGGGCTTGTCCATCTTGGCGGAAAAGCGCCGAAGGGCTAGGGCTTGTTCCGGATGCGGCCCAAAGTCCTGATCATGGCAAGCGACGGGTTCGAACAGGACGAGCTGTTCGTGCCCCTCGAACGACTGCGCGAGGCAGGCTGCACGGTCGCGGTCGCCGCGCCCGCGTCGGCGCCGATCCGGGCCACCGTGCTCGACGATCCGGGCGAGTGGATCACCCCCGACCTCACCATCGCCGAGGCGTCGGCGGCGACATGGGACGCGCTGATCCTGCCCGGCGGCCTCATCAATCCCGACCACCTGCGGACCAACGCCGAAGCGGTGGCGCTGGTGCGCGATTTCGTGGACGCCGGAAAGCCGGTCGGCGCCATCTGCCACGGGCCGTGGCTCTTGGTCGAGGCCGACGCGCTGCGCGGCAGGCGGGCGACGGGCTGGCGCTCGATCCGGACCGACCTGCGCAACGCCGGCGCGCTGGTGGAGGAGGGGCCGGTGGTGGTCGACGGCACGCTCGTCACGGCGGTCGGGCCGTCCGACAGCGCGGCCTTCGCCGATGCAATCCTGCGCCTCGCGTCAACCAAAGGCTAACCATTCGCGCTTACCCCAACGCCCATGGACGGGAGTGGGGACGACATGCTGGGCTGGAGCCTCGATGGCCTGGCCGCGGGGCTGCTCGGCGCAGCGGTGGGCGTATCGGCGCTATTGCTCGGGCAGGGCGTGCCCGGCGTGGTCGCGGCGGCGGCGGTGAGCCTTACCGCGCTCGCTATGCTGCGGCAGGTGCGGCCCGAGCCGCGGCGTTTCAAACTGCCGGTCTTCGCCTTGCCGGCCGTGCCGGTCGAGGCGGTCGACGTCCTCGACCTGACCGACGTGGCCGAGGACGAGGAAGCGATGCTCCTCGAGGACCGTCTCGAACCCGCGCCCGAGGACAGCCGCGTGGTGCAGCTCTTCGCCGCGCGTCCGCTGCCGACCCCGGGCGAGCTGCGCCAGCGGATCGAAGCACATCTCGGCGAGCGACCAGAAAGCCGCGGCGGCACCGTCCTCGAACTCGAGGTCGATGCCACTGCCGCCCTCCGCCAGGCCCTCGGCGACCTCCGCCGGAGCCTCGCCTGACCCGGCCCTAATCGTCGAGAGTCAGGGCTCCGATCTCGACCTCGACCGACCCGTCGGGTCGTTTCATCGGCGGGCTCGTCACCTCGATGTCGGCGACGAACCCGCGCGGCAGGTCGAACTCGGCGTCGCACAGGCCAGCAAGCCATAGCGCGGTAAACGCTTCGGCCTTGTCGCCCGACACGACGAAACTCGCTTCGTGCCGTTCGCCCTCGAGGGTCAGGCTGTGCCAGTCGGTGGTGGACCAATGGCCTAGCGAAATGCGGTTGCGGTCCTCCCCGGCGCGTTGCATCAAGCAACGGAGCAGGGAGGTAGCGTAGGCGGTCATCCGCGGCCGGTTCATCGAACCTGCTCCAGATAGTGCCGTACCTTCGTTATCGTCTCGGCTCTGGGTTCGCGCCCGCGACGAAGGTCGAAGACAAATCTCGGATCCCCCATCACAATTCGCCCGAACCTCGCTGGACTCTGGTTCGTGCTGTTAAGAAATCTTTCAACGTCCCGCAGTAAATACACCGTCCTGGCCCCCCGACCAATGACGACTCGGCACCTCAGGTGTCTCAATTGGCGTCCTACATGTCTAGGTGTTTTCCTATGGCCGAAAGTAAAAATCCTATTGCCGATCCACGCGAAACGCTTCGCCGACTGACCCAGGAAAGGGGCGAGGACTTCACCAGCCTGTCGCGGCTGGTCGGGCGCAACACCGCGTACATCCAGCAATATATCCGGCGCGGGACACCCAAGCGCCTGCCCGAGCGGGAGCGCCGGATCCTCGCGCGGCACTTCGGAGTCTCGGAACAGTTGCTCGGGGCCGAAGCCGCGTCCTCCGTCGCGGGCGGGATGGTGAGCCTGCCGCTGGTGGAACCGGATCCGGGGGCGGGAAAGGCAGGCCTCGCTTTCGCCGCCGACTGGCTCGCGCGGCTCGGCGGGAACGGGGCCGACGCCTTGCGGCTCGCGACGGTGGCCGGGGACGTGATGGCGCCGACCCTCAGCGAGGGCGACGATCTTATCGTCGATGTCGAGGATGGTGCCGCGACGCTGCGCGACGGGCTTTATCTGCTCGCGCTCGAGGATCGCCGCGAGGTCCGCCGCCTGACCCTCCACCCGGTACGGGCCGAGGTGACGGTGCAGTCGGACAATCCGGCCTATGCCGACTGGCCGGGCGTCGCGCCCGCCGAATTGCAGGTGATCGGGCGCGTAATCTGGGCCGGGCGGCGCTTCGCCTAGCGCTGGCGGCGCATCACCCAGAGGAGGACGGCGATTCCCGCGCCGACCGCGACCCCGATCATGGTGCCGATGCTCGGCTGGTCGACCGCGATCCCGATCGCGGCCCCGACGAGGAAACCGACGAAGAGCAGGCATCCGCCGGCGTAAAGGGGTTTGTCTTGCTGGGCAGCCATGGACGGGCTCATGGCAGAGCGGGCGGCCCGCGCCAAGGAAACATGGTGAACGGCCTCCTAATCCTGTTTCTTGGGCGCTCCTTACCGGCTCGGCCCGTAATCCCGGCGGGTGCTTGCCTACATCGCCTCGAGAGCCGCGCTTGCGGACGCCTGCCAGCTGATCGACACCTTCGGCGACGACGCTTCGTTCGAAGCGGCGCTTCGTGCGGAAAAGGCCCGCGACCGGGGCAATGTCGTCAATTTCTGCCACTGGCGGCAGATCGAGCGGGTCATCGTCACGCTCGCCAGCAACGAACCGGTCGGCACCGTCCACTAGGGCTCAGGCCGCTCGACAGAGGTTGACCTCGACCGCCCCCTCGGCTTCCTGTGGATGCCGAAAAGGGGAGCGTGTCGATCTTGTCCAACTGGAACGTGAAGAAGCACGTCGGCGCCGCCGACGAGCAGCCCGAGCATCATCGCCTGGCGCGGACCCTGGGGTGGCCGCACCTCGTCGCGCTCGGAGTCGGCGCGATCGTCGGCACCGGCATCCTTACCCTGATCGGGGTCGGGGCAGGGAAGGCTGGTCCCGCCGTCATCCTCTCCTTCGCCATCGCCGGCGTGATCTGCGCCTGCGCCGCGCTCGCTTATGCCGAAGTCGCGACGATGATCCCCGCCTCGGGCTCGGCCTACACCTACAGCTATGTCGTGTTCGGCGAGCTCATCGCCTGGATCATCGGCTGGAGCCTGATCCTCGAATATAGCCTGGTGGTGAGCGCGGTGGCGGTCGGCTGGTCGGGCTATGCCGCGGGCTTCCTCTCGGGCACGGCCTTTGCGCTCCCGCCCGAGTGGATCGCGGGCCCGCATGCCGGCGGAATCCTCAACCTGCCGGCCGTGTTCATCATCGCCGTCGTCGCCTTCATGCTGAGCGCCGGGACGCGCGAAAGCGCGACGCTCAATGCGATCCTCGTGGTGATCAAGATGCTCGCGCTTGCGCTGTTCGTCGCGGTCGCATTGCCGCACTTCGACGCCGCCAATTTCGAGCCCTTCATGCCGTTCGGCTTCCCGCGCTCGGGCGCCGCCGGATCCGAGGTCGGAGTCATGGCCGCCGCCGCGATCATCTTCTTCGCCTTCTACGGGTTCGACGCGATCGCGACCGCCGCCGAGGAAGCCAAGAACCCCGGCCGCGACCTCTCGATCGGGATCGTCGGCTCGATGATCGCCTGCGTCGCCATCTACATGGCGGTGGCCGCCGCCGCGATCGGCGCGCTTAGCTTCACCCGCTTTGCCGCGAGCCCCGAGCCGCTCGCCCTGATCCTGCGCGAGATCGGGTCGGGCTGGGCCGCGCGGATCCTCGGCGCCAGCGCGGTGATCGCGCTTCCGACGGTGATCCTCGCCTTCTTTTACGGGCAGAGCCGGATCTTTTTCACCATGGCCCGCGACGGTCTCCTGCCGCAGCCGCTCGCACGCGTGTCCAGCCGCGGCAGCCCGGTGCGGATCACCATCTTCACCGCGGTCATCGTCGCCGTGATCGCCGGGCTGTTCCCGCTCGACGAGATCGCCGCGCTGGCCAATGCCGGAACGCTCGCGGCCTTTGTCGCGGTGTGTGCGGCGATGCTGGTGCTGCGCCGGCGCGCGCCCGACGCGGAGCGCAAGTTCCGGGCCCCGCTGGCGCCGGTCATCGGCACCGTCGGCATCCTCGGCTGCCTCTATCTCTTCTACAGCCTGCCGGCGAAGACCCAGCTCTACTTCCTGATCTGGAATGGCATCGGGCTGGTCGTCTATTTCGCCTGGGCGCAGTTCCAGGCGGCGCGGGTGCGGCGGGCCGCGGCCTAGAAGCGGGGCTTGCGCAGCGAGCGCTGGAGCCCCGCGAGGTCGCTCCGGCCCCACTGGCTGGCCCAGGGGCTGTTCGCGGCGCGGTCGTCGCGCAGATAGTCGGGGGCGACCCAGCGCGCGGCGGCGATCTCGGGGCGGGCCTCGGCCAGCTTCTTGAGGTCGTAGGGCGCATGGAACTTGAGGCCGGCGGTGTCGCCATGCGCCCAGGTGACGGTCGCGAAGATCGCGCCCGCCGCGTCGAGATCGAGCAGCAGTTCGGCGCCGAGCGGAAGACCCGACACGCCCTCGATCAGCGCGCCGCCGGCCGAGATGTTGCGCAGTCGGACAGGCGTGGTGTCGTGATTGTAGCAGACGTTGCCGCTCCAGATGAGCGGGTGGCGAAGTGCGCGCTCCTGCTGCGCGGGCGCGTTCTCCTCGACCGGAGCGGGAGCGGGCTCGGCAATCGCCTCGGGCTCGGCATCCTCGGCCAGCGCGACATCGGGGAAGGAGCGGCTGAGCACGTCGCGCAGCGTGTCGGCGAGTTCCTCGACCTCGAGGTCGATCCGCGTTTCGTGCGCGAATTCGAGGCCGATGCGGTCGCCCTTGATCCAGCGGACCGCGGCCTCGACCCTGTTGTTCTCGCCGAGGCACAGCTCGATCCGGTCCCACAGGCGAAGTTCACCGGCGCCCTCGATCATCGCGCCGCCGCCCGACAGGTTGATCAGCGTGACCTCGCGCTCGGCACCGTCGTGAACGAGCCCGACCGTCTTCGCTTCGAGCCGATGCCGGTCGCCATCGCGGTGATTGGCCTGACGCACCGTTTCGCGCGGGATCGACAGATCCGAGAAGCTTTCATCCTCGTGCGGTTCGATCGCACGCGGACGCTTGGTCTTCAGCAGCGGGCTTTCCTGCTTGCTGCCGAACAGCTTTTCCCGAAATTCGTTCATCGCCTGTCGGCCGCCCTTCACCCGCTGGTTCGCGTAGACCATAGCGCGGCGAGGTTACCAAAGGGCTAAGTTTGACACCCCGCCGGATCCGGTGGGCGCGCCATTTGCCTCGCCGCGCGGCCTCGTGCACCTTCGCTGTCGTGACAGAGCAGAGCACCGCCCCCGTCCGCCGGCGCATCTTCCTTGCCGGCGCGACCGGGACGATCGGGAAGGCCACGGCGCGGGCTTTGCATGCGCGCGGGCACGAGGTCGTCTGTTTCGTTCGCCCGGCGGCGAAGGCCGAGGGGCTGGAGGGCGCCGACATCCGCCGCGGCGACGTCACCGATCCGCGCTCGGTCGAAACCGCTGGCTTTCGCGGCGAGCGGTTCGATACGCTCGTCTCGTGCCTCGCCTCGCGCACCGGCGCGCCGGCCGACGCGCAAGCCATCGACCATGACGCGCAACTGATCCTGCTCGACGCCGCACGACGCGCGGGCGTCGCGCATGTCGTGCTGCTGTCCGCCATCTGCGTGCAGAAACCGCGATTGGCCTTCCAGCATGCCAAGCTCGCCGTCGAGCGGGCGCTGGTCGGCAGCGGGATCGCCTACACCATCGTGCGCCCGACCGCGTTCTTCAAATCGCTGTCAGGGCAGGTCGCGCGGGTGCAGCGCGGCAAGCCGTGGCTGCTCTTCGGCGACGGCAGGCTCACCGCCTGCAAGCCGATCAGCGATGCCGACCTCGCGGCGTTCCTCGTCCGCTGCGTCGAGGACGAGTCACTGCGCAACCAGCGCCTTCCCATCGGCGGCCCCGGACCTGCGATCACTCCGCGCGAGCAAGCGGAGATGCTGTTCGCCATGCTCGGCAAGCCTGCCCGTTTTCGCTCTGTTTCCGTGCGCATGATGGATGCGATCATCGCCGCGCTGAGCTTGTTCGGGCGCCTGTCGCCCAAGCTTCGCGACAAGGCCGAGCTCGCGCGAATCGGGCGCTATTATGCGACCGAGTCCATGCTCGTGTGGAAGGGCACGCATTATGATGCCGACGCGACGCCCTCGACCGGTTCCGAAACGCTCCGCGATCATTATGCGCGGCTGCTGCGCGGGGAGGCTGAGAGCGATCTCGGCGCGCATGCGCTGCTACCGCCCTGAGGCCCGTTTGGTACATCGCCGATAACCGTTTATGAACGCGCGGCCCCAAGTTGCGTGAGTGATGTCGGATGACAGGGACGGACGACTTTCCCGAATTCGAACGATGGGGCCTGCGCTTCGAACCGTGGGTGCGCACCGTCGCGGTCGATGACCGCCGGACCTTGCTCGACCCGCGCTCGGGCAGCGTGTTCGAAACGCTCGCCCGCCGCTTTGGACAATGCGTCACCAAGGAAGAGCTGCTGCGCACTGCCTGGCCTGGGCAGATCGTCCAGGAGAACAGCCTCGCCAAGGCGATCAGCAAGCTGCGCCAGGCGATCGCCGGGTCGGATATCGAGATCGTCGCATCTTACGGCCTCGGCTACGTCATGCGCACGGTCGAAGGGGCGGTCCCGCGCGAGCCCGAACCCGAGCCGCGCGCCGCGCTCGGCGAACCCGTGCCGGCACCGCGCGAGCGGCCGGTCGGCAAGGCGGTCGCGCTCGGCCTCACCATCCTGCTTCTCGCTGGCGCCGGAGCCGCGACCATCGACCGCTCACGGGCACCCGCCGAAGTCCGCAAGGGCCCGCTGCTGACCCATGATGCGCCGGGCTCGGTCGCGACCATCCTGTGGGTCGACGACCATCCGTCGAACAACAGCCAGCAAGTCGCCGACTTCCGCAAGAACCAGATTGCGGTGCACCTCGCCGAGACCACCGAGGATGCGCTCAAGCTCCTCGCGATGAACCATTACGACCTGGTGATCAGCGACCTCGGGCGCGGCGAGGACCGGCTCGCCGGGCTCAAGATGACCGAGGCGCTGCGGGCGCGCGGCGACAAGGTGCCCGTGCTCATCTACACGATCCGCGCCAAGGATGCCGAAGGGCAGGCGGCGCAGCGGCGGATGGTTGCCGAGGCGGGGGCGACGGGACTGGTCGTGACGCCGCAGGAAGTGCGGACCGACGTCCTTCGACGCCTGTCCGCGACCTCCTCCTAGCGCCGCCTTCTTCCCGCAGCGGAGGCCGCCCTCACGCCTTGTGCGTGCGTAGCCACGCGAGCGCGGCAGGCTTCAGGCGCCCGTTCTCCGACAGGCGCGTCGCGATCCGCGTCGTGACCTGCGTGATCGGCTTGCGGTCGCTCGCTGCGACATTGGCCCTGGCGTAGGCGTCGAGCTTGGCGATCGTCTCGGGCTTCCCGCTGCCCGCGCCGAGCTGGGCGAGAAAGCGCGACCAGCCCGAGCTGTCGACCAGGCTTCGCACCTGCGCCAAGTGCGCGAGCGCGAAGTCGAGCGCCATTTCGGGATGCTCCGCCGCGACCGCCGAGATGATCCCCGAGCTCACGGTCTTGCCCGGTTCCGGCGTCAAAGCGAGGTCGAGCGCGCGGCGCGCGAGCGATTCGTTCTTCGTCCGCCCGAGCAGCTCGTAATAGGTCGTGCGCTCGACCGAGCCGGTGGCGGTCTGCGCGAGCTGGTGGAGTTTCTCCCACGTCGCCTCGTCGGCATCGTAGGCGACGACACCGAGCCAGGTCGACTTGAGCGAGCCCGGGATGGCGGCGGGGGCGGCGAACAGGCGACGCGCCTCGGCTCGCACCGCGGGATCGCCCACTTCGCCGAGCACGGATATCAACTGCGGCCGGAGCGTCGCGTCCATCACCGGCTCGCCCTCGCGCGGGGCGAGGCCCATGCGGTCGAGCATCGGCTTGAACCGCGCCTCGATCTGCGCCGCGACGAGCGCCTGGCTGGCCGCATCGCCCGAGAACAGGCCGTAGAGCCCCGACCATTTGCCGAGCGCGCTCGCCGCCACCTTGGGATGGGCATTGCCCGGCACCGCCGCGAGCATGTCGAGCGCGGGGGCATAGGCCTGATAGCCCGAGCGCGACAATGCGCTGGTGTCGTTGAGGAGGCCATATTGGTCGACCGGCCCGAGGCTCGCGAAGGCGCGGGTCAGTTCGGCGAGCTGGTTGGGCTGGTAGAGCGTCCGGTAATAGCCCGTCTGCCCGGCGTTGAGCAGCAGCGGGCCGCAGCCCGGCGCGCTGAGCGTCGTGGTCCGCCCTTCGGTGACGAGCGCGGTCGGCGTGCCCCCGACGGTCATCGCGCGCACCGGGACGTGCCATGACAGCGGAGTCAGCTTGCCTTGCTTGTCCTCGCTATACTGGTCCTGCGTCAGGGTCGCGCGCACCGTGCCGCCGGCGCAGGTCGCGGGGCCGACGCGGATCAGGGGAATACCCGGCTGCAACGTGAAGTCGTGCGCGATGCGCGTCAGGCCCCTGGCGCCCGCGCCCTCGACCGCCGACCACAGGTCGTCGCTGACGGTGTTCCCGTATTTGTGCTTGGCGACATAGGCCTGGATGCCGCGCTGCCAGACGTCGGGGCCGGCGAAGCCCTCGAGCATCGCGATCACCGATTCGCCCTTCTGATAGGTGATCGTGTCGAACGCCTGGTTGGCCTGTTCGACCGTGCGGACCTGCTGGACGATCGGATGCGTCGTCGACAGGGCGTCGATCGACAGCGCCGCCTCGCGCGAGGCGACATGGTCGACGTCGCCGCCCCATTCGGGGTGGAAATGCTGCTCGGTCTTGTTTGCCATCCAGCTGGCGAAACCCTCGTTCAGCCAGAGGTCGTCCCACCACGCCATGGTGACGAGATCGCCGAACCACTGGTGCGCCATCTCGTGCGCCTGGACGCCGAAGATGTCGTGGCGCTCGGCCTCGGTGGTGATGGCGGGATCGTCGAGCAGGATCCGCTCGAAGGTGAAGATCGCGCCCCAATTCTCCATCGCGCCGAAGAATTGCGACTGGCCGGGGCCGGCGACATTCTCGAGCTTAGGAAGCGGATAGCGCGTCCCAAAATACTGGTTGTAATAGGTCAGCACCTGGCCTTCGGCGTCGAGCGCGGTGCGGGCCTTGGCTTCGTTGCCGCGGCCGACGGTGATCGCGACCTCGGTGTTGTCGACCGTCTTCGAGATGCGGCCGAAGTCGCCGCTGGCGAAAAACAGGAGGTAGCTCGACATCAAGGGCGTGGTGCCGAAAGTGACGCGCTTTTTGCCGCCAGGCAGCGCCGCGGTCTTCGCGACGGGCATGTTGCCGATCGCCATCTGGTTCGCGGGCACCACCGCCGACAGGTCCCACGGCGTCTTGTAGTCGGGCTCGTCCCAGCTCGGCACGAAGGCGCGGGCGTCGGAGGCTTCGAACTGCGTAAAGAGCGAGCGGCGCGGGCTTCCGTCGGGTGCCTTGCTGTCGAGCGCGAACAGCCCGGTCGCCTGCTCGTTGATGACGCCGTCATAAGCGATGCTCAGCCGGTAGCGGCCGGCCTGGAGCCTGGCGGGGAAGGTGAGGGTGGCGGTCTCGTTCGCCTTGCTGACGACCGCCCGGCCGCGCTGCGCCGCGCCGCCGCCCGCGCGCTGGATCGACACCGCGCCCAGCTTGAGGTCCTTGGCGTTCAGCGTGAGGCTGTTCGTCGGCTTCACCACGTCGAGGTCGATCGCGACCTTGCCCGCAAAGCGCAGGTTCGCCGCGTCGGGCGTCACCTCGACGCTGTAGTGGCGCGGGATGGCGGTGCGGGGCAATTGCGTGACGCTGGATTCGATCCGGTCCTGCGCGGGCTGCGCGAGCGCGGCCCCGGGAAGAAGCGACGCACTCAGAAGCAAGAGGGGCAGTGTACGCATGACCGACATTCTCCAGCGATGGAACGGCGCCGTGTGCGCCTATCCGCCAGCGCTTGCAATCGGCCTCGACGCGGCCACCGGCGGCGCGCCGCCGACCGCCTGGTAGAGGCCGATCAGCGCGTTCAGCCGGTCGGCGCGAAGCTGCACCAGCGACAGCTCGACGCCGAGCAGGCTGCGCTGCGCGTCGACCTGCTCGATGTAGGGCGAATAGCCCGCGTCATAGCGGTTGCGCGCGTGGCGCAGCGCGTCGGCCACCGCGACCCGTTGCGCGTCGAGCGCGGCCTGCTGGTCGCGCAGGCGGGCGAGCGTCGCGAGCCGGTCCTCGACCTCGCGGAAGGCGGTGAGCACGGTGCCGCGATAGGCGAAGGCCGCCTGGTCGCGCCGCGCGGTCGCCGAGGTCAGCTGACCCTTGAGGCGCCCGCCGTCGAAGATCGGCGCGAGCACGCTTCCGCCCAGCGACCAGATCGAGATTGGCGACTTCAAAAGGTCGGAGAAGACCGTTCCGACCGACCCGCTGATCCCGATCGTCGGCAGGAAGCGCGCGCGGGCGGCCCGCATCTGCGCGTCGCTCGCCGCGAGCTGATATTCGGCCGCCGCAATGTCGGGACGGCGGCGCAGGAGTTCGGACGGGACGATCGCGGGGGGCGGGGGCTGGGTGAGGCTGGTGAGCGTACCGCCGCGCCGGATCGCCCCCGGCAGCGCGCCGGTCAGCACCGACAGCGCATTCTCCTGCCGCGCGATCTGCGCCTCGACCTGCGGCACCAATTGCGCGGTCGACTGATACTCTGCCTGCGCCTGACGCCATTCGAGCTGCGAGGTGTAGCCGACCTCCGCGCGCCGCTGCGCATAGTGGACCGACTTCTGCTGCACCGCGAGCGTGCGTTTGAGCGTGTCGAGCCGCGCGTCGAGCGCGAGCAGGGTGACATAGCCGCTGGCGGTCGCGCCGCTGACGCTGAGGAGCGTGGCCTCGCGCGCCGCTTCGCTCGCCGCCACACCGGCACGCGCGGCATCGATCCCGGCACGGTTCTTGCCGAACAGGTCGAGCTCGTAACTCACGCGCGCGAGCGGCTGGGCGACCACCGATTCCTGCGCCTTGCCGAACGCCGACACCTCGCGCCGGACCGCGGCATTGGCGCCGCCCTCGACCGTGGGAAAGAGCAGAGAGCGCGACTGTGCCTCGGTCCCGCGCGCTTCCTCGATGCGCGCTGCCGCGACGAGTACGTCGTTGTTGTTGGCCCGCGCGGCCTCGACCAGCGCCGTCAGCGCGGGGTCGCCGAACGAAGCCCACCAGCGCTGGTCGATCGCGGCCGTTCCGGGCAGCTCGGTGCGCCAGGCGAGCGGCGGCGTGACGACCGAGGCGTCGGGCACCGGGCGAAGGGCAGGGGCGCAGCCCGACAAGGCGAGCACGGCGACGAGGGCGAGGCGCGATGCGGCGGTCATCGGCTCACTTGCCCCCGGCGGTGTGGACGGTCGCCACCACCGACATGCCCGGCCCGAGGCGCTGGGAGAGTGGCTGATTGCGGTCGAGCGCGATCCGGACCGCGATGCGCTGCGGCACCTTGACGAAATTGCCCGCGCCCGCGTCGGGCTTGACCAGGCTGAACTCGGTGCCCGCCGCCGGCGCGATGCTCTGGACCCGGCCCGTGAGCTTCTCGCCGCCGAGCGCATCCACCGTCAGCGTCGCGCGCTGGCCGACCCGCATCTTGGCGGTCTGCGTTTCCTTGAAATTGGCCGTGACCCACAATTCGTCGGGCACCAGATACATGAGCTGCGTTCCCGCCGAGACCAGCTGCCCGACCCGCGCCGAAATCTCGCTCAGCCGGCCCGCGCGCGGCGCGCGTATCTCGGTCCGCGAGAGGTCGATGCGGGCGAGTTGGGCCGAGACGTCGGCGCCCTCGACCTGTGCTTCCAGCGCGCCGCGGCCGACCTGCACCGTGCGGACCTGTTCGGCCGCGATCGCCCGCTGCGCCTGCGCCTGCTGCACGCTCGCCTGCGCCTGCTTCAAGGCGGCGCGCGCCTGGTCGCGTTCGCGTAGCGAGACCGAGCCTTCGCCCGCGAGTTCGTCGATCCGGCGCATGTCGGCTTGCGCCTTCTCCAGCCCGGCGCGCGCGGCGCTGACCGCGGCGTCCTGAAGCCGCATCTGCGCTTCGCCCGAGCGCAGGCTCTGCTGGCTGTTGGCGAGGGTCGCGCGCTGCGCGGCGATGCTCGCCTCGCCCTGCCGGACCCGCTGCTGGAAGGGCGTGGGGTCGATCCGCGCGAGGAGCTGGCCCGGCTGCACCCGGTCGAAATCCTTGACCGGAACCGCGATCAAATAACCCGCGACCTGCGGGCTGATCACCGTCGTCTGCCCGCGCACATAAGCGTTGTTGGTGGTCTCGTCGCCGCTGTCGAAGGGGGGCAGCCCCCACGCCCAGAGCGCCGCGAGGACACCCGCGACGATGACGAAGATCCCGCCGACGAGCTTCGGGCGCGAGACATTGGGCGACCAGCCCTTGGGCCGGGCCGTCGCTGGGCTGGCGTCGGCAACCGCCGCGTCTGGGGCATCCACCTCGGTCGCGGGTCGATCGAGGACCTGGTCTTCACTCATCATTGGCTCCGGTTGGTCATGGCTTGAAGGGCGGCGAGCTCCTTGCCGAGCGGATTGTGCCCGCGCACGCGGTTGATCACCCACGGCACGAGCACCACCACGAAGGCGATGACGGCGAGCCACCCGATCACGAAGAACACGTCGTTGAAGGCGAGGACCGCCGCCTCGCGGCCCGCCTCGCGCGACACCTGGCCCGCAGCGAGGCTCTGGCGGAGCGCGGGGTCGGAGACGGTCGAGGCGGCGCTGGTCGCGGCGCGGCGCAGGCCCTCTGCGAGCTGCGGGTTGGCGGCGGTCAAGGTCGCGCTGGCGTCGAGCAGGTGGGTCTTGAGGCGGATGGTCTGGAGCGCCGACAGCCCGGCCGTGCCGGCGAGGCCGCCCAGCGTCTGCGACAGCGAGAAGATCGCGATGAAGCTGACCACATGGCCCGGTCCCGCCGCGAGCGCACGGACCATCCCCTGCATCAGGACCGGACCCATGGCGTAGACCGCGGCAAAGGCGATCGCGGCCTGGGTCAGGTAAAGGTTGTTCGGCCGCGAGAGGACGCCTGTGCGGGTGTCGGCGAAGGCCGCAATGGCGATGACGAGGATCGCGAACAGGATCGGGCGGGTGAGGTCCTTGGGATCGAGCCGCACGAGCGACAGCACCGCGCCCGCGACGCTCGCCCCCGTCAGCACCCAATAATAGCCGGTGAGCTGCTCGTTGGCGTAGCCGAGCGACGCGAACAACCCGCTTGCGCCGAAGCTCTGCTCGGAGACCAGCACGCGCACGCCTGCGCCGGTGATGGCGAGCGAGAGGATCGCGCGGCTCGACAGCCAGCGCGTGTGGAGCATCGGATTGCAGCGGCGGGACTCGAGGAGAAGGCACCCGCCGAGCCCAAGCACCGCCACCGCCAGCACCGCGCCCAGCCACGGCGTATCCCACCAGACGATCCGCCCCTGGATGAGGAAGGTCACGAGCGCCATCACGCCGGTGACGAACAAGGCGGTGCTCGGCACGTCGAGCCATTCGAAAGTCTCGCGCCGTTGCCCGGGCGGCAGCCGGAAGACGGTGACGAGCCCGAGCACCAGCAGCGACAGCGCGAACTGGAATTCGAACGCCCGGTCGATCCCGCCGTCAACCAGCAGGGTGGGCGAGATGGCGCGGGCGAGGGGGAAGGCGATCTGCGACAGGCCGGTGCCGAGCACCATGCCCCCGATCCTTGCTGCGGGCGGAAGCCCCTGCATCAGATAATAGATCGACAGCGCCGAGAGGCCGCTCGCGGCCAGTCCCGCGACCGCGCGGGCGGCAAGCTCGGTCCCGTAGCCAAGCTCGAGCATCTGCACCGTGTTCGCGGCGAGCAGGCCGACCATCGCGTAGCGGACGAACGGCTGGATGCCATATTCCTGCCGCATCCGGAGGAGCAGCATGCTCATGCAGGCATAGCTCGCGTAGAAGGAGACCGAGAGCCAGCCGGCCTCGACCGGGGTCAGCGACAGCGAGCCCTGAAGCGCCGGGGTGTTGGCGAGGAGAAAGCCGTTCTGCGCGCCGCCGACCAGTCCGACGAACAGCCCGATCAGCAGATAGGCGACGCGGCGGCGGCGGGGATGGTCCGGGGTCGCGGGCGAGCCGGGAATGAGCGGCATCTCGTGCGGCCGGAAGGTATAGCCCGACCGGGGATCTTCGAGAACGGGGGGCTGGGCCATGCCGGACGCCTCAGGCTTCGACCGGACCGTGCTGGCGCAGGGCGGGACGGTGGCGGGACGGCATGACACGAACCTTCGCAAGCGACGGAAGAATAGGGGAACGCGAACGAGGGTCGGCAGGCGCGAGCCCGGCCATGGCACCCGAAAGTCGTTACGAAGCCGAAAGCCACTTGTTCCCGGGGCGCAACAGAAAGTCCGGCAACCGACAATCATTGCCGCCGCGGCTTGGGACTGGCAGGGCGCGTCGATGACACCGACCATCAGGCGCGCCACGGTCCGCGACGTTCCGGCGATGCACGCCATCCGGAAGGCCGCGCGGGAAAACCGCCTGTCCGAGACGACGCTGATCCGCGAGGCCTCCTACCTCCCCTATATCGCGTCGGGCAGCAGCTGGATCGCCGAGGATGCGGCCGGAATGCTCGGCTTTGCCGCGGTCGACGCGCAGGCGCGCTGGGTCTGGGCCCTGTTCGTCCGGGTCGGGGCCGAAGGGGCCGGGGTCGGCCAAGCACTCCACGAACGCATCCTGTCCTGGGCGCGCTCGCAAGGCATCGCCAACCTCTCACTCAGCACCGAGGAAGGAAGCAGGGCGATCAAATTCTACGGCCGCGCCGGATGGCAGCGCACGCAGACCGGGCCCGACGGCGAGGTGTTCTTCCGGCGCGCGGTCTAGGCACTGGCCGCCCGGGAAAAACCCGGACGGCCAAGAGTTCAAGTTAGCGCCGGGCCTTGCGGGCAGCGTAACGAGCGTCGCGCGCGGCCTTGCGCTCTTCTTCGGTCAGCTCGGGCTTGATCTTCGCCAGCCGCTCGGCCTCGGCGTCTTCTGCGGCCTTCTTCTCGTCGAGGGCAGCCTGCCTGGCGGCTTCCTCGGCGGCCTTGCGGTTCGCGCGCTTCTCGGCCTCGGCGGCCTCGCGCCGGGCCTGCGAGGCGACGCGGGCTTCTTCGGCGGCCCGATCGACCGGCGGCTTCTTGCGGAGCATCTCGATCTTGCGCTGCTTGGCTTCTGCGGCCTGCGAAGCGCGGTCCTGGAACGTGGTATTCGTATAGGCTTTCATGGGTTTCCGGTTCGATGTTCGGGGTATCGGGCGCTCCCTAGCAGAAAAGCTCGGGTTCGACGCCCCTAAAGGTCGCGATACCGCGCACGGGCAGAAATCAACGCCTGTTCGGTCCGGTCGCACCACTCCGCGATCCCCGCTTCGTCGGCGAGCAGGTCCTGCCGAATCTCGATCTCGGCATAGGGCAGGCGGCGATCGTAGGCGTGGAACGGGATCGTGTAGTCGATGATGTCCATCGAATAAGGCTCATTGTCCCCGGCATGAAGGTCGGGGTCGCGCGCGAAATATTCGAGCATGGCGCGGGCGAAACGGCTGTCGCCCTTGTCGTGGAGGATGCCGACCTTCCACGGCCGGTCGATCCCGCGCATCCGGGGCGTGAAGCTGTGCAGCGCGATGAGGATCGTTTCCTGGCCCGCCGCCAGCCGGCGCTCGATCGCCTCGCCGATCACCGCCTGGTAGGGCGCATGGATCGCATCCGCGCGCGCCGCCGCGCCCGCTGCATCGAGCGCGGCATTGGCGGCGATCGCCGTCCCGTCGCTCACGGGGGGAATCGAATCGGGCGCGCCGGGCCGCCGGTTGCAGTCGATCACCAGCCGCGAATAGGTCTGGCGGATGAAGGTGGCGTTCAGCCGTTCCGACAGCGCCTCGCCCAGCGCCGCGATCCCGATGTCCCAGGCGATGTGCCGCGTGCGCTCGGTCTCGTCGAGGCCGAGGTCCGCCATCCCCCTTGGAATGACATTTCCGGCATGATCGCCGAGCAGCAGGAACGGGGAGGGCGCATCGGGATTAAGCACTTTGACGGGTGGCGGCTCATCGGCGGCCAAGATAGGGGGATGTGGTGACGCTTCGACGATGGGCTGATTTTGCATGACGATCCTGACCATCTCCCATGTGACGCGCTACACGTACCGGCAGCCCGTATCCTTCGGCGAACACCGCATATTTGTCCGTCCGCGCGAAAGCTACGACCAGCATCTGCTCGAAGCCCGCCTGGACATCACGCCCGAGCCCGCCGAACTGCGGTGGACCCAGGACGTGTTCGGTAACTCCCTCGCGCTCGCGACGTTCAATCGCCGGGCCAAGGAATTGCGGATCGACAGCTGGATCCGCCTCAAGCACAGCCCGCTGCTGAACGACGAGGTCGAGATCGAGCCCTACGCCCGGCGCTATCCCTTCGGCTATTCGCCCGACGACATGCCCGACCTGCTTCGCTCGATGGAGCGCCAGCACCACGATCCCGAGCGGATCCTCGACCATTGGGCGCGCAAGTTCGTCAAGAAGAGCGCCGAGACCGACACGCTGGCGATGCTGACCGCGATGACCAACGCGATCCGCCGCGACTTCACCTACCTGCCGCGCGCCGAGAAGGGCACGCAGCGACCGATCGAGACCCTCCAGAAGCGCCAGGGCACCTGCCGCGATTTTGCGGTGCTGATGATCGAGGCCTGCCGCGCACTGGGACTCGCCGCCCACTTCGTCTCGGGCTATCTGTATAATCCCAAAGGAACTTCGGGGCGTGTCGGGGGTGGTAGCACACATGCGTGGGTCCGGATCTTCCTGCCCGGTTCGGGCTGGGTCGAGTTCGACCCGACCAACGGGATCGTCGGGAATTCGGGCTTGATCCGGGTCGCCGTCGCCCGCGATCCGGCGCAAGCCATTCCGATTTCCGGGACGTGGAGCGGGTTTCCCGCCAGCGACCTCGGGATGGAAGTCACCGTCGACGTCACGCTCGATGAGCAAGTCGAACCAGAAATCCCGGCCGTTCCGGCCACCGTATCGAGAAAGTCCTCTTAATGCTGATCCGCGCCGGTTACGACATCCGCTTCACGTGCAAGCAGCCGACGCCGATGATGGCCCTGCTTGGCGTGCATGAATCGCGTCACCAGTATCTCAAAACCCAGCCCCGGCTTCGCAGCGATCCCGAAATCCCGATGCACGATTATCGCGACGGTTTCGGCAACATCGCGACCCGCTTCGTCCTTCCCGAGGGCGAGACCTTGCTGTCGAATACCTTCGTGATCGAGGACAGCGGCGAGCCCGACCGGGTCACGCCCGACGCCATCCAGCATCCGGTCCAGGACCTGCCCGACGAGGTCCTCGTCTATCTCCTGGGCAGCCGCTACTGTGAGACCGACCGGCTGTCGGATACCGCCTGGGGCCTGTTCGGCCACGTCGAACCGGGCTGGACCCGGCTTCAGGCGATCCTCGACTTCACCCACAAGCAGATCGAGTTCGGCTACCAGCACGCCCGCTCGACCAAGACCGCGTGGGACGCCCACCAGGAGCGACGCGGGGTCTGCCGCGACTATGCGCACCTCGCGATCACGCTGTGCCGCTGCATGAACATTCCGGCGCGTTACTGCACCGGTTTCCTCGGCGAGATCGGGGTTCCCAAGGCCGACGCGCCGATGGACTTCTCGGCCTGGTTCGAAGCCTATCTCGGCGGCGAGTGGCACACGGTCGACGCGCGCCACAACAAGCCGCGGATCGGGCGCATCCTCATGGCCCGCGGCCGCGACGCCACCGACTGCGCGCTGACCACGTCCTTCGGCTCGGCGATCTTGACCGGCTTCGACGTCCACACCGACGAGGTCGACAGCATTGCCTAATCCGCTCCTCCAGGAGTGGGGAGGCCCGGCCGGCTCGCCCGATTTCGCGGCGATCCGCGCCGACCAGTTTCTGCCCGCGATCGACGAGGGCATCCGGCTGAGCCGCGCCGAACTCGCGGCGATCACCGGCAATCCCGCCGCGCCCACTTTCGCCAACACGGTCGAAGCGCTCGAGCGCTCTGGCGCGGTGCTGGCGCGGGTCCGGCGGATCTTCTGGACCTTGTCTTCCGCGCAGGCCGACGATGCGATCCACGCGATCGAGGCCGACGTCTCCGCGCGGCTGACCGCCTGGGGGCTCGAAGTCAGCCACGACGTGGCGCTGTTCGAGCGCGTTGCGACGGTGTGGAAGACCCGCGAAACGCTGACGCCCGAACAGGCGCGGCTGGTCGACAACAGCTACAAGGGTTTCGTCGCCGGCGGTGCCGCGCTCGATGCGGCGGCCAAGCACCGCCTCGCCGAGATCAGCACGCGCCTTTCCGAACTTGGCGTCATCTTCGGCCAGAACGTCCTGGCCGCGACCAACGAGACCGAGATCCTCGTCGCCGACGACGAAAGCGACGGCATCCCCGAGGACCAGTGCGCGCTCGGGCGCGCGGCGGCGGCGGCACGCGGCCTTGCCGGCCAGCACCTGTTCCGCGCCGACCGCGGGACCTACGAGAGCCTGCTGACCTTCGCCGACAGCCGGGCGGTGCGCGAGCGCGTGTGGCGCGCCTTCACCGGACGCTGCCAGTCGGGTCCGTATGACAATCTTCCGGTCATCGCCGAGATCGTCGCGCTGCGCGACGAGAAGGCACGGCTCCTCGGCTACGCATCCTATGCGCAATATGCGCTTGAAGATTCGATGGCGAAGACCCCGGAGGCTGCCGCCGGCCTGATGGACCGCGTCTGGCGCCCGGGCCTCGTCCAGGCCAGGCGCGAGGCCGAGGCGCTGCAGCAGATCGTCACGCGCGACGGCAATGATTTCGAGCTCGCCGCCTGGGACTGGCGCTATTTCGCCGACCGCGTCCGGCGCGAGCGCTTCGCTTATGACGCCGCCGCCGTTCGCTCGCACCTGTCGCTCGGCAAGGTTCGGAGCGCCGCCTTCGCCGCGGCGGAGCGCCTTTACGGGCTGCGCTTCACTCGCCGCGAGGACGTCGCGGTCTATCATCCGGACGTCTGCGCATGGTCGGTCGACAATGCCGACGGCACGCCGCTCGGCCTCCTCTTCACCGACTATCTTGCACGGCCCGAAAAGCACGGCGGCGCCTGGATGGGCAGCCTCCGCGTGCAGGAAAAGATGGACGCGGCGGTTCGCCCGATCGTCTACACCGTCGCCAACTTCACCCGCGCCGAGCCCGAGGACGACGCGCTGCTGACGCTCGACGAAGCGCGCACCCTGTTCCACGAATTCGGGCACGCGCTTCATGCGTTGCTGTCCGACGTCACCTATCCGAGCCTTGCCGGCACCGCCGTCGCGCGCGACTTCGTCGAGTTCCCGAGCAAGCTCATGGAGCACTGGGTCGCGTCGCCCGAAGCGCTGCGCGGCTTCGGCATCCCGGACGATCTCGTCGAGGCGATCGGCCGCGCCGAGACCTTCGGCCAGGGCTTTGCGACGATCGAGTTTCTCGCCTCGGCGATCGTCGACCTGAAACTGCACCAGACCCAGCCGCCGCCGACCGACATCGCAGCCTTCGAGCGCGACACGCTCGCCGCGCTCGGCACGCCCGACGCCATCGGAATGCGCCACCGGCTGGCTTACTTCACCCATGTCTTCGACGGGGGCTATGCCAGCGCTTACTACAGCTATCTCTGGGCCGAGGTGCTCGATGCCGACGTGTTCGAAGCCTTCACTGCGACCGGCAACCTGTTCGATCCCGAGCTGGCCGACCGCCTTCGCCGCGAAGTCCTGGCGCAGGGCGATGCGCGCGATCCGATGACGAGCTTCACTGCCTTCCGCGGCCGTGCGCCCGACGAGGCCGCGCTGCTCCGCGCGCGGAGCCTTGCCTGACCATGGCGGCGCGCAAGGCCTTTGACGAACTCTGGGGGCAGGGCTCGGGCGAGACCCCGCGTCCCGGCTTCGAGCAATTGGGCGAATGGCTCAAGAATACGCCGGTGACCGAGCTCGCGCGGCGACAGGCGATGGCCGAGGCCGCCTTCCGCAGCCTCGGGATCACTTTCAGCGTCTATGGTGACGAGCAGGCAGGCGAGCGGATCATCCCGTTCGACATCGTGCCCCGCATGTTCACCGCCGCCGAATGGGACAAGTTGTCGCTCGGCCTCGAACAGCGGGTGCGGGCGCTGAACGCCTTCGTCGCCGACGTCTACGGGCCGCGCCACATCCTCAAGGACAAGGTCGTCCCCGAGGACGTGATCCTCGGCAATCCGCAATTCTGCATCCCCGCCAACGCGATCGTGCCGCCCCACGGGATCTACACGCACATCTGCGGGATCGACATCGTTCGCACCGGGGCGGACGATTTCTTCGTCCTTGAGGACAATGCCCGAACGCCCTCGGGCGTCTCCTACATGCTCGAAAATCGCGAGGCGATGCTCCGCCTTTGCCCCGAATTGTTCGCGCAATTGGCGGTGCAGCCGATCGACACCTATCCCGACCTCCTGCGCGACATGCTCTATTCGGTCGCGCCGCGCGGATCGCAGGAACCGACCTGCGTGCTGCTGACGCCGGGCCATTACAACAGCGCCTTCTACGAGCACAGCTTCCTTGCCGACAGCATGGGGATCGAGCTGGTCGAGGGCCGCGACCTCGAGGTCGCCGACGACATTGTCTACATGCGGACCATCGAAGGCCGCGTGCGGGTCGACGTCATCTACCGCCGCATCGACGACGCCTTCCTCGATCCGCTCGTCTTCAACCCTGACAGCGGGCTCGGCGTGCCGGGCCTGATGTCGGCCTATCGCGCGGGCAACGTCACCATCGTCAACGCGCCGGGCACCGGGATCGCCGACGACAAGGCGGTCTACAGCTTCATGCCCGAGATCGTCCGCTACTACATGGGCACCGACGCGCTGCTCCCCAATGTCGAGACCTTTCGCTGCCGCGAGCCGCAGGCGCTTCGCTACACCCTCGAGAATCTCGAGAAACTGGTGGTGAAGCTGGTCGACGGTTCGGGCGGCTACGGGATGCTGGTGGGCCCGACCGCCAGCCGCCAGGAGATCGACGACTTCCGCACCGCGCTGATGGCCGAGCCGCAGCGTTACATCGCGCAGCCGACCCTCGCGCTCTCGACCGTCCCGACGCTGGCCGAAAAGGGCATCACCCCGCGCCACGTCGACTTCCGTCCGTTCATCCTGAGCGGGGCCGACCGGGTCACCATCGTGCCCGGTGGCCTGACCCGCGTCGCGCTCGCCGAAGGGTCGCTGGTGGTCAATTCGAGCCAGGGCGGCGGCACCAAGGACAGCCTCATCATCGCCGCGCCCGAGCTCCAGCCCACGGAGGAGCAGCATGCTCTCCCGTACAGCCGCTAACCTCTACTGGATCGGGCGCTACATGGAGCGCGCCGAGTTCACGACCCGGCTGATCGAGGCGACCCTGCGCCTGTCATCGCTCTCCTATGGCATCGATGCCGCCAACGCGACGTGGGAAAGCGCGCTCGCGGTGGTCGGCCGCGGTCCCGCGCCGGGCGACACCGCGCAACCCGGCGCGACCGCGTTCAACGTCTGCAAGGCGCTTGCGCTCGACCTCGACAATCCCAATTCGATCCGCTCGTGCCTGTCCCGCGCCCGCGACAATGCCCGCTCGGCGCGCAACGCCTTGTCCTCCGAAGTGTGGGAAGCGATCAATCGCGCCTGGCTCGACGTCGGCGACCGCACCAGTCCGGGCGGTATCCAGAACACGCTCTCGCTGATCGACACGCTCAAGGCCAACAGCCGGGGCTTCGAAGGCGCGCTTGCCCGCATGCTGCGTCACGAGGGCTTCTGGTTCATGCGCCTCGGCTCGGCGATCGAGCGCGGGGACAACAGCGCCCGCCTTCTCGACGTCAAATATTACCTGCTCCTGCCGAAGGAGCAGAAGGTCGGCGGGGTCCTCGACCGCGACCAGTGGACTGCGATCCTGCAGACCGTCTCGGCCCGCAACGCCTATCGGTTGTTCTATCACGATACGCTGAAGCCGTGGCTCGTCGCCGACCTGCTCATCTTCAAGAGCGAATTGCCGCGTTCGATCGCCGGCGCTTCGACCGAGGTGGTCGACCTGCTCGCCGAGATCGGTGGGCGGACCGGGCGGCAGGGCGAGGCCGACCGGCTTGCGCGCCTTCGCCATTCGCGGCTGACCGAGACCAACATCGGCGAGGTGTTCCGCAGCGGTCTCCACGAGTTCCTGCGCGATTATATCGAGGAAAATGCCGCGCTGGACACCGCCATCTCGCACCAGTTCCGCTTCCCCTGATGCGCCTGACGATCAGCCACAGCACGCGCTTCCGCTTCACGCGTCCGCTCACGAATGCGGTGCAGATGCTTCGACTGACCCCGCAAAGCAGTCTCAACCAGACGGTCCTCGACTGGCGGATCGATGTCGACTGCGACGCCCGGCTGCGCGAGGCCCGCGACGGTTACGGCAATTGCCTCACCGCGCTCTACGTCGACGAGCCCGTCACCACCCTGACGATCACCGCGCAGGGGCAGGTGGTGACCGACGACCGCGCCGGGGTCGTGTCGGGGCTCGGCAGCGAACTCCCGCCGGGCGTCTTCCTGCGACCGACCGCGCTGACCATGCCCGATGAGGCGATCGGCGACTTCGCGGCCGGGATCACGCGGAGCCTCCCCTCGACGCTCGACCGCCTTCACGCACTGAGCGGCGCCCTCGCCGAGCGCATGACCTTCGAGACCGGCACCTCGGCCGTCTCGACCACGGCCGCCGATGCCTTCGCCGCAGGCCGCGGCGTGTGCCAGGACTATGCGCACATCTTCATCACTGCCGCGCGCGCCCGCGGCATTCCGGCACGCTACGTCTCGGGGCATCTCTATCGCCGCGACGGAGCCGGTCCGCAGCCCGCCGGCCATGCCTGGGCCGAAGCCTGGGTCGACGGGCTCGGCTGGGTCGCCTTCGATCCCGCCAACGGCACCTGCGCCGACGACGCCTATGTCCGCGTCGCCTCGGGCCTCGACTTCGCCGACGTCTCGCCGATCGTCGGGACGCGGCGCGGCGGGGGTACCGAAGAGATGGAGGTCGAGGTGCGGGTCACCAAGTCGACCGCCCGCCGCCAGTCGCAGCGGCAGGGCAGGGGCGGCTCGTGGCAGAGCCAGTCGCAGGGCTGACTAGAGGGACAGCCCCGCCGCAATCGTCAGGGCGCCGACGATCCCAGACCGGGTGCCGAGCCGCGGCGCACTGACCAGGTGTCGTTCGCGGCCCGGGAGATAGCCGGCATCAAGTTCTCTCGCCCGCGTCGCCACCCGCTCGAGGAGGCCCGGCGCGCCCATCACGCCGCCGCCGCACACCACCGTCTCGACCGATGCGGCGGCGAAGATCGTGTGGCACGCCTGCGCGAGATATTCGGCGACGAGGCCGTGCGCGGGATGGTCGGGCGGAAGGTCCGACAAGGTTGCGCCCCAGCGGGCAAGGATCGCCGGCCCGCTCGCCAGCCCCTCGAGGCAGTCGCCATGGAAAGGACAGGTGCCGGGAAAGTCGGTGTCGCCGGCCGGACGGCGCGGATAGAAATGCCCCATCTCCGGATGCGCGGCGCCGTGAACGCAGCGGCCGTCGAGCACCAGCCCGACGCCGATCCCCGTTCCCACGGTCATGTAGGCGAGCGACTTCGACGCGCTGTGCGGCTGCGCGCCGGCTTCGGCGAGCGCGGCGGCGTTGACGTCGGTCTCGACCGCGACCGTGACACCAAGCCCGCGGGCAATCGCGCCGGTGAGATCGAAGCGGCTCCAGCCGGCCTTGGGCGTGTCGAGGATATGTCCCCAGTCGTCGCGCGCGGGATCGAGCCCGACCGGTCCGAAAGTGGCGAGCCCGAGCGCGGTGATGCGCGGCTGCCGCGCAAACCAGCCGAGGATATCGGCGACGGTTTCTTCGGGGCTCCGCGTCGGCACCGACACGCAGGCTTCGATCCGGTCGGGTGCCGACCCGATCGCGAGCACGCATTTGGTGCCCCCGGCCTCGATCCCGCCGAGCATCAGGCGGCGGCCGTCCCGGCAAGACGCACGGTCTCGCCGTCGAAGGTGAGTTGCAGCA
This sequence comes from Sphingomonas rosea, assembly GCF_039538065.1. Taxonomy (NCBI): domain Bacteria; kingdom Pseudomonadati; phylum Pseudomonadota; class Alphaproteobacteria; order Sphingomonadales; family Sphingomonadaceae; genus Sphingomonas; species Sphingomonas rosea. The sequence continues at coordinate 2,499,555 of NZ_BAABBR010000001.1, read as the reverse complement.
GCGGCGCCGGACAGCCGCCGAAGCCATGCCCCGCGACATCGTCGACGAAGCTCGACACGATCCCCTCGCGCGTCACGAACCAGCTGTAGGTCAGCCCGGGATCGGTCGCCGGGTTGGTGAGGACGAGCCCGCCGTGGTTGAGCGGGGTCCAGGGCCCGGCAAGGCTGGTCGCCACCATGCCGTAGAGCCCGGTCGGGCCGGGGGTCAGGTCGGGCGAGAAGGTTGCGCGCTGGGTCACCCAGAAAAGGTAGTAGAAACCGCCATGCGCGACCACGTGCGCGCGCTCGAGTTCGTTGTTGACCCCGTCGGCGTGGACGAGCGGCGGCAGGAGCGCCCAGCCCTCGCCCTCGCGCCGCGCCAGCCCGACGGCTCCGTTATAGGCCGATTGCGTCGCGGCGAGCGACGCGGTGAACACGAGATAGTCCTCGCCCGTCGCGGGATCGCGGAAGAAGGCGGGATCGCGGAAGGCCTTGATCCGCCCGGGCTCGCCATCATGCGCATCGGCCGCGCAATAATCGTCGGTCAGCGCCGTGATCGATGGGCACGGCCGGTCCCATTGGCCGATCGTTCCGTCGGCCGACACGGGAGCGCTCGCCTCGAACAGGCGCTGCTGATAGCCGCCCGGCCGCTCCGACGTCCCGGCGCCGGTGAAGAACAGGGTGAGGCGCCCCCGGTCGAGCAGCGCCGAGCCGGCCCACTCGCGCTCGTAAGGGGCGGCATGCGGGGGAAGGACGGCGCCGCGATCGCGCCACGCGTCGCCCTGGCGCTCGATCCAGCGGATTTCGGCCTCGAAATGCCGCCGCCCGGGGTCGCCGCGGTCAGTGGCCGAGAGCGCCATCCACCATTCGCGCGTGCCGAGCTTGGCCACGGTCCCGTCGGCATGCTGGATCGGCCACATGTCCCAATAATAACGGCCTTCGCCGCCCACTGGCCGGCGGCGGGGCTCGAACTTCGGCACCGTCCCCGCCAGGCCGCCGTCGATGGCGGCGACCTGCGCCCTGGTCCACGCACTCGTCACTTGATCATGTCCTCGTCTGGCGGCGGGTCCGCGCCGCCCGAAAGCAAGCGCAGGACCGGTCGCGAGGGGTCAGAAGTCGAAGCGGACCGACGCCGAGATGGTGCGCCCGTTGATCGACCGCGCCCGGACGATCCCGTTGGCCGGGATCGATCCTTCTTCCGCTTCGGTGAAGCCCTTGGTGTTGAACAGGTTGTTGCCGTTGACCGACAGCGTTACGCGCTGGAGCGGGCGAACGTTGACGAAGGCGTTGACGGTGGTGAAGCCCGGCAGCTTCAGCTGGTTGCTGTCCTGCGCATAGCTGTCGCCGGTACCGACGAGATTGACGCCAAGCCCGAAGCTTTTCTGCTCATAGGCGGCGGTGGACTGGTAGATCCATTTGGCCTGGCGGCGCGGACGGTTGCCGACATTGGCGGGGCTGATGTTGTCGCGCGAGATGTTCGCGTCGGTGTAGGTCGCGCCCGCCGACAGGTTGAACGGACCGCTGCGGTACGAGCCTTCAAGCTCGATCCCGCGCGCCTTGTACGAACGGCTGAACACGCGCTGCGAGGTGGCTTCGTAATTCTCCTCCTCGGTGCGGGCGTCGAACAGGGTCGCGTAGAAAGCGACACCGTTGGCGCGATACTTGAGCCCGATTTCGGCCTGCTTGACGAAGTCCACCGCGACCGCGTCGTTGCGCAGCGCGCCGGTCGCCGGATCGACGTTGTTGCTGTTGAACAGGATGCGGTCGGCGTTGGCGCGGCCGCCCTTGCTGTACCGGCCGAACACCGACAGGCTGTTGTTGATGAGGTAGTTGGCGCCGACCGAGTAGGACGCATAATCGGTCTTGTAATCGACCAGCGCGGCGCCGGTGGTCGGAAGCACGCTGACCAGCTGCTCGGCGGGCACGATCACGCCGTCATTGTTCATGTCGCGCGTGACCACCGGACCGTCGCCGAAGGTCCGGCCCTTGGCGCGGGTGAAGTCCCAGCGCAGGCTTCCGTCGAGCGACAGGCTGCCGAGATCGACCGAGAGGGACGCAAAGGGCGCGCTCGTGTCGTAACCCAGGTCGTAGGCGCGGCGGCAGCAATTGCCGAAGAAGGACGCGCTGTAGCCGACCGTCCCGTTCTGCGTGATGCGCTGGCCGAGCGCGTTGCGGACGTCGAGCAGCACCGCATTGCCCTTGCCCTCGACCGAGGTGAGGTACGAGGTCCACAGCCACTCGGTGTCGATCTTCTGGTGCGAGTAATAATAGCCGCCGGTGAGCGTCGCCTCGCCGCCGGTGAAGGCGAACACCTTGCTCGCGCGCAGGTCATTGGTGAAGTTGTTGAGGTTCTTCAGCCGCGTGTTGAACAGCACGACATTGGCGGCGAGCCCGTTCCCGCCGAGCGACGAGGGGCTGGTGACCTGCTGCCCGGCCTTGTCGCCGCTGGCGTAATAAAGCGTCGAGCCCGCGCCGCCGATCGCATTGGCGGCGGCCTGCGCGGTCGTCACGCTGGCGGGGAAGGGAGAGACGAACGCGCCGCCGACATCGGCATAACGCGCACGCTCGGTGATCGAGACACCGCCCACGTCGAACTTCGCCTCGATGCCCAGCGCCGCGACCTTGGGGTGCATGCCCTCGTCGATGTCGAAGGTGCGGATGTTGTTGCTGCCGTCGAGCGAGACCAACGGCTGGAAATTGCGCGAGTGCAGCGAATCGCGGTTGATCGAGAAGTTGGCGATGCTGGTGTATTTCGGATCGCTGTCGCTGCCGGTCACGAGCACTGGATTGGGCAGGTAGCCGACCGAATGGTCGTCGAGATACTTGCCATAGAGCCGGACGTAGCCGCCGTTGAAGCGCCTGGTGATATTGGCCTTGATCTGGCCGCCGCGCGCGCCGTCGAAGCCGACCCGGCGCGGGCCGTCGCCGATGTGGGCGAAGCCGCCGACGTGGAAGTCGGTGCTGGCGTCGATCGCGCCGCCATAATCGAAGTCGGCGCGATATTCGCGATAGTCGACGCCGGCGGTCAGGCCGAACGATCCGCCGGGGCGGTCGCCGGTCTTCGAGATGAAGTTGACCACGCCGCCGGGCGAATTGGAAGCGAAGGTCGAGGCCGAGCCGCCGCGCACCGCTTCGACCCGCGCGACATTATAGTCTGTGCGAAGAAAGATGTCGGCGTTGCCGAAGGTGATGTCGCCGAACTCGAGGATCGGCAGGCCGTCTTCCTGGAGCTGGAGGAACTTGGCGCCGCCCGAGGCCACGGGGAGACCGCGGACCGCGATATTGGCATTGCCTTCGCCGCCCGAGCTTTCGGAGCGGATGCCGGGGATCTGGCGGATGAGCTCGGCGGCCGAACGCGGCGCGAGGTCGACGATTGCCTTGCTTCCGATCGAACTCACCGAGACCGAACTGTCGAGCACGTTCTGGCCGCGCGCGACGGCGGTGACGACGATCTCCGATTGCTCCGTGGGCGGCGACGGGTCCTTCCGTTCGGAGGACGATTCGGGTGCCGTCTGGGCAAAGGCGGGCGAGGTCAGCGCCGAGAGCGCAACGCTCGCGGCGAGGGTGAGACGAACGTTCATCGCTTAACTCCTCCAAAGCGAAACTCGTTACGGCCTAGCGTCGATGCAAACGTTTGCAACAAAAATGTTGCAATCGTTTGCATCAGGTCTGCAGCTGTGACACTTTTAGCTCGCAGTGCCCCGGCACGGGTTGGAGGAGAGGAAAGATGCAAGGGGCGAAACCGCGCCTGTCGCTCGCGCGAATCGTCGAAATGAACGTGGGCTTCTTCGGGCTTCAGTTCAGTTTCGGCCTGCAGCAGGCGAACATGGGGCCGATCTACGGCTTTCTCGGCGCCGACGAGGCGACCATGCCCCTTTTGTGGCTCGCCGGGCCGATGACCGGCCTCCTCGTCCAGCCGATCGTCGGCGCGCTGAGCGACCGCACCTCGAGCCGGCTCGGCCGCCGCACGCCCTACTTCCTGGTCGGCGCGATCATCTGCTCGCTCGCGCTCTTCGCCATGCCTTATTCGCCCGCCCTGTGGGTCGCGGCGTCGCTGCTGTGGCTGCTCGACGCGGGCAACAACGTCACGATGGAGCCCTACCGGGCCTATGTCTCGGACCGCCTTGCCCCCGACCAGCGACCGACCGGCTTTCTCACGCAAAGCGCCTTCACCGGCCTCGCGCAGACCCTGAGCTACCTCGCACCGACCCTGCTGACCGCCTTCGTCGGCAAGGACGTGATCGACAGCAACGGCATTCCGGTGATCGTCCGCATCGCCTTCGTGATCGGCGCGATCCTGTCGATCAGCACCATCGTCTGGTCGATCTGGCGCGTGCCCGAACTCCCGCTCGACGCCGACGAGAAGGCCGCACTGGCGGCGCGCCCGCTGTCGGTCGGATCGGCGCTCGGCGACATCGGCCAGGCACTGCGCGAGATGCCGCGCCCGATGCGCCAGCTCGCGGTGGCGATGCTGTGCCAATGGTATGCGATGTTCGTCTACTGGCAGTATATCGCCTTCGCCGTCGGGCGCTCGCTCTACCGCACCGCCGATCCCCAAAGCGCCGCCTTCCGCGAGGCGACGCTCACCGCGCAGCAGATGGGCGCTTTCTACAACCTGGTCGCCTTCATCGCGGCGCTGGCGCTGATTCCGCTCGTCCGGCGTCTCGGCGCGCGCTCGGTCCACGCCTTCTGTCTCGCGGCTTCGGGCGCGGCGATGCTGCTCATTCCCACCGCTTCCAGCCCGCTCATGCTGTTCGTCCTGATGATCGGGATCGGGATCGGCTGGGCCGGCATGATGGGCAACACCTATGTCATGCTGGCCGATACGATCACGCCCGAGCGGACCGGGATCTACATGGGCATCTTCAACATGTTCATCGTCATCCCGATGCTGATCGAGACGCTGACCATGCCGATCATCTACCAGCCGTTGCTTGGCGGGGATCCGCGCCACGCGCTGATCCTTGGCGGCGTCCTCATGGTGATCGGCGCGGTCGCGACCCTATTCGTCCAGTGCGGTGCGCGCCCCGTGACGCTTCGTCCCGCGGTCGCTGGTTCTGCCGGGGTCTGACCTGCTAGGGAGCGCCCGTGAGCCCGACCCGAACCAGCGACCAGCCCCCCGTCCGCACGCTGAGCGATCTTGCCAAGATCGCCGGCGTGTCGGCGGGCACGGTCAGCCGGGCGCTCGCGGGCAACAGCCTCGTCAACGACGCCACCCGTGACCGCATCGTCGCGCTCGCCCGTGCCCATGGCTTCCGCCCCAACCAGATGGCGAGCAGCCTCCGCCGGCAAAAGACCGACGTCATCGGGATCGTGATCCCGCTCGGGCACGACCAGCGCCAGCAGATCAGCGATGCCTTCTTCATGACCTTGCTCGGCCATCTCGCCGACGCGCTCACCGAACGCGGCTACGACCTCATGCTCCGCCGCGTGTTGCCCGACCGCGACGAGGACTGGCTAGACCGCTTCATCGGCTCGGGGATGATCGACGGCGTGATCGTGATCGGCCAGTCCGACCAGCTCGAGCGGATCGAGGAAGCCGCCGCGAACTTCCGTCCGATGGTGGTGTGGGGCGACCATGCGCAGGGTCAGCAGCATTGTGTCGTCGGCACCGACAACCGGCTCGGCGGGAAGCTGGCAGCCGAGCGCCTGATCGCGGGCGGCGCGCGCCACATCTATTTCCTGGGCGACGTCTCCGCGGTCGAGTTCGCCGCGCGCTTCGCCGGGGCGACTGACGCCGCCGAAGGCCACGGCGTCGCGATCACCCCGCTCACCAACCACCTTTCGGCCGACCGGCTCGAGGCCGAGGTCGCCGGCAATCTCGACCGGCCGCTCGGCCCCGGCGACGCCATCTTCGCCGCCAGCGACATGCTCGCGGTCGCGGCGCTCGCACGGCTCCGGACACGCGGCATCGACGTCCCCGGGACGGTCAAGGTGATCGGTTTCGACGACCTGCCCTTTGCCGCCCAGACCTCGCCGCCGCTGACGACCATCCGCCAGGACATTCGCGCGGGTGCCTTCGCCATGGTCGACCGCCTGATGCGCCGCCTCGACGGCGCGGATGCGCCGAGCATCGTCCTTCCCCCGACGCTGGTCGAGCGGGGAACCGCCTGAGGGCAGGGGACCAGGGCCCCGCGGCCGGTCTGGCCACAGAGGGCAATTCCGGCTAGGGCGCGGACATTCGCAAGGACCCGGTGCAACTCCGGGTGGCTATTCCGGCCGCCAATCCGCCGGACAACATCACGCACCTCACCATCCAGCGCCTCAGGGGCGCCGTGCGTTCTGATGTGGAAAATCCAATGACCATCCTTTCTGCTCGCCTTCGCCAGCAATGGCTCGGCGGCAACGCCTCCCCCCGGCACGAGCTGCTTGCCGGGATCGTGGTCGCGCTCGCACTGATCCCCGAAGCCATCGGCTTCTCGATCATCGCCGGGGTCGATCCGCGCGTCGGCCTCTACGCGTCCGTGGCGATCGCCATGGTGGTCGCCTTCACCGGCGGACGCCCGGGCATGATTTCCGCCGCGACGGCCGCCGTCGCCGTGCTCGTCGGACCGCTCGTTCGCGAGCACGGCGTCGAGTATCTGTTCGCGGCGACGATCCTGATGGGGCTCATCCAGATCGTCGCCGGCCTGGCCCGGCTCGACCTGCTGATGCAGTTCGTGTCGCGCTCGGTCATCACCGGCTTCGTCAACGCCCTCGCGATCCTGATCTTCATGGCGCAGCTGCCGCAGCTGACGAACGTGACGTGGCAGGCTTATGCGATGGTCGCCGGCGGGCTGGCCATCATCTACCTTCTCCCGCGCCTCACCAGGGCCGTTCCGTCGCCACTGGTCGCCATCCTGTTCCTGTCGGTCATCTCGATCGCGACCGGAGCGCCGGTCAACAGTGTCGGTGACATGGGGCAACTGCCCGAAGGCCTGCCGAGCTTCGCCCTTCCCGACGTACCGCTGACGCTCGAGACCCTCCGGATCATCCTGCCCTATTCGCTGGCGATGGCGGCAGTGGGGCTCCTCGAGTCGCTGCTGACGGCGCAGATCGTCGATGACATGACCCACAGCGACAGCGACAAGCGCCGCGAGTGCGGCGGGCAGGGCGCCGCCAATATCGCGGCCGCGCTCGTCGGCGGCATGGGCGGCTGCGCGATGATCGGCCAGTCGGTCATCAACGTCACCTCCGGCGGGCGAGGCCGCCTGTCGACCTTCACCGCCGGCGCATTCCTCCTGTTCCTGCTCGCCGTATTGGGGCCGTTCGTCGGACAAATCCCGATGCCCGCGCTGGTCGCGGTCATGATCATGGTGTCGATCGGGACGTTCAGCTGGAATTCGATTCCCAACCTCCGTCATCACCCCTGGCCATCGTCGGTGGTGATGCTGACGACGGTGGTCGTGGTGGTCGCGACGCACGACCTGTCGATGGGCGTGCTCGCGGGTGTGCTGCTGTCAGGCATCTTCTTTGCCGGCAAGGTGCAGCGCCTGTTCGCGGTCGAGCGGACCATTTCCTCGGACGGGTACACCGCCACTTACCGGGTCTCGGGCCAGATCTTCTTCGCGTCGGTGGATCGCTTCGTCCGCGCTTTCCAGGTAGAGGAGAGCGCGCCGAATATCCTCATCGACATGACGGCCGCGCATTTCTGGGACATCTCGGCCGTCGGCGCGCTGGACAAGGTCATCGCGCGCCTGCGCCGCGAGGGCCGGACCGTCGAGACGATTGGCGTCAACCGGGCCAGTGCGAACCTCGTCAGCCGGTTCGCGCTGCACGACAAGACGGGGGTCGAGATCGGCGTCGTGCCGCACTGAGTGGTGCGGTGACGAGGCCCGGCCTTCGCCGCTCGGACCTGTGATCCGCTCGGCAGCAAAGCCTCGCGAGCCCCTTCGTCAGAAACCCACCCTCACCGAACGGCCACGCTTTGCCTCCGCTTCGACGCGGAGGCGGTCGACGAGCTCCTGCCCGCCGCTCGCGGGCATAAAGCGCAGCTGGCGTTTGACGACCTGGAAGTCGCCCGGCGTGAGGCCGGAGACCTCGCCGAGGCTGCGTGGTGCCGGCATGCCGAAGAAGCGCTCGAATGCGCGGGCGGCGCGCGCGGGGCTCATCGGATCGAGGCGGACCTTGAAGACGAAGCGGCGCAGGGTCGCCGGATCCAGTCGCTCGACGTAATTGGTGGCCGCGACGACCGGAAGCGGGTGCAGGTCGAGCCAGGTGAGCAGTTCATTGACCTGCCCGACCTCCCAGCTGGTTCGCGCCGTTGCACGATCGAACAGCAGCGAGTCCGCTTCGTCGAACAGCAGCAGTGCGCCGCGTTGCCGTGCCTCGGCGAATGCGCCCGCGATCTGCGCTTCGGTCTCGCCGACCCACTTGGAGAGCAGGTCGGAGGCCCGCTTGACGAGCAGCGGGCGGTCGATCGCTTCGGCAAGATGATGCGCGAACGCTGTCTTCCCCGTGCCCGGCGGCCCGCTCAACAGGATGGCGACGGCATCGTGTCGGCCGATCGAGCCGAACAGGCTGGCGATCGAATGGTCGCTTTCGAGGAGATCGAGGTCGAAGTCCGCAGGCGGGGGCGGGGCAAGATCACCTCCGCGCAGCGCCCGGACGAGCGCTTCCGCGGCCGTGGCGCCGCCATCGACGTCACCGGCGAGGCGCCCGGCCCGCGAGGCGACACGCAGTACGGTCGCGGTCTCGGGGGCCGCGGCGAGCAGGGCCGTGAGGCGCGGGCTGGGCGCGACCGCTTCCTCGCGCGTGACGCGCGCCAGCATCGCCTCGGCAGCCCGCCGGTTCGGCAGGTCGAACTTGAGGACAAAGCTCATGCGCCGGAGGATGGCCCCGTCGACGTTGCCGATGGCGTTGGTGGTCCAGATCACCGGAACCTTGTTGGTTTCGAGCAATCGGTTGACGAACACCTTGCTTCCCTGGCGCCGCGAGACCCAGTCGCCGCCGGACGGGCGCGCGTCGCCGATCAGATCTTCCATCTCGTCGAACAGCAGGACCGCATTGCCGCGCCCGGCGAGGAGCCGCTGCGATAGGGTCAGCGCTGCGATGCGGTCCCAGCGGCTAGGCTCCTCGCCATCGTCGTCAGCCTCGCCGACCCCGTGCAGCGTCGCGCCGGCGGCGTGTGCGAGCGTACGGGCGAACTCGGTCTTGCCCGTGCCCGGGGGACCGTGGATCAGGACGTTGATCCCGCATTCGCGCTGGCTCACCGCGCCACGAAGCAGGCGCACCAGAAAGTCGGCGTGGGCGACATGCGCGAAGTCGGCAAGGCCGAGCACTGGCGGCTGGCGTTGGCCGACCAGGGTTTCGAGCATCTCGGCACCCCCATTGGGCGCGCGATCGAGCAAGCGCTCGAGCGGCCAGCTCACCATGACCTCCAGCTCGCCCTGCCGGTTCAGGATGAACTCGGCGAGGTCGAGGCGAATGGGCGCGCTGCGCCGCACCAGGCGCTCCGCCTCGTTCGGCGGCGCGCCGGCCACCTCGCCAAGGAGCGTCGGCAGATGGTGTCCGTGCTTGCCCAGGATCCTGGTGAGCAGGGTGACGCGCGGCAGTCGGTCGCACGCGACCATCGCCGTCAGCAGGGCCGCGTCGAAAGGCGGGAGTTCCAACAGCGCGGCAAGCGCGCCGACGAGATCGAGTGACTGCGACGGCTCCTCGACCGCGCGCGGCTCGGCGAGGCTGGCGAGAAGCGCCGGCCAGTCGAGGTCGTCAACACGTCCAGGCGTCAGCCAATCGCGATGCGGTGTTGCCCACTCGAGCAACGCGGCCGCGAGCGGGGATGATTCCGGCAAGCCGCCGGCGGTCCGAAGCACCATGCTCCGGACGATCGAATGTTCGTTCATGAATTTCCCACGAGCCGGCACGCGCAAGGGCGCGCGGCTTCCTCAGTTCAGTCAGGGAGGTGCGGCAGCCCGGTTCCGGCGTGCCGCGCGCGTCGTGGGACGGTTACGCGAAAGGCCGGAGGAAGGGGCTCGTCGCACCGCGGGTGGCGGCAAGAACCAGCAATGTCTTTCTCCTTGCTCGGATTCCTATCGAGCGGAGCGGCCGATAGCAGCGAAACGCCAAATCGGCAATGCCGCCGCGATCCCGGTGCCCGGCGTACCCGTGGTCAGCCGGCGGTGACCGTTGCCCAGTCGAGGCCAAAGCGGGCAAGATATTTGCGCAGGCGGTCGGCATCGTTGGCGGAGGTCCGTCGGCTCCGCGAGGCGGCGAACAGCGCGCGGCCGGCTTCCGAGAGCGATCGACTGCGGCGGCAGACGCGGACGGTCTCGGCGAGCTGGACGCGATCGAACGGATCGATCCCCGCGAGGGCTTCAGCATCGAGCAGGCTCGCAAGGTCGTCGGCCGCCGCGCCGGCCTGGCCCGACCAGTTTCGCTGCAGCCGCGCGATTTCGGCGTCGACGCAGGCAAGGTCGATCCGGCCTTTGGGGCTCAGCGTCGCCATGCGCGTCACGCTCGCCGCCAGGTCGCGGAAATTGCCGGGCCAGCTCGCCTCCGGGCCCGTCGCATAGGCAAGATAGCGTTGGCGGGCTTCCTTGTTGAAGCTCGCGCGCTCTCCCTCGCGTTCCGCGAAACGATCGAGCTCATAGTCGAGATTGGGTTCGATATCCTCGCGGCGGTCGGCCAGTCCCGGGAGGGTGAACGTCCACAAATTGAGCCGGGCATAGAGATCGTCGCGGAAGCTGCCGTTCGCGACGGCTTCTCCCAAATCCCGGTTGGTGCCCGCGATCAACTGGAATTCGGACGCCGTCTCCTTGTCGGCGCCGACGGGCAGGAAGCGCTTGTCCTCGACTGCGCGCAGGATCATCGCCTGTTCGTCGAGGCCCAGTTCGCCGATCTCGTCGAGGAACAGCATGCCGCGATCGGCGGCGCGAAGCAGGCCCGGCCGCTCGGCAACGGCGCCGGTGAAGGCGCCCTTGCGGTGCCCGAACAGCGCCGACATCGCGCCGTCGCCTTTCAGCGTCGCACAATTCACCTCGACGAAGGGGCCGGCGACCTGGTGCTTGAGCTTCTTCAGTTCGTAGATGCGCCGCGCCAGCAGGCTCTTGCCCGCCCCCGTCGGGCCCATCAGCAGCACCGGCGCCTTGGAGCGCAGCGCGACGCGCTCGATCTCGTCGATCATGCGGTTGAAGGTGGCGCTCCGGGTATCGATTCCCGACTTCAGGAACGAGGTGCTCTCGGCGCTGGCCGCTGCGAAGCGCGTGGCGATGCTGTCGTAGCGCGACAGGTCGAGGTCGATGGTCGTCCAGCTCCCGACCGGGCTGGCCGTGCCGCGTTCGGGCTGCGTCTGGAGCAGCTTGCCGGGCAGGTATCGCGCTTCGGTCAGCAGGAACAGGCAGATCTGCGCGACATGGGTGCCGGTGGTGATGTGGACGAGGTAGTCCTCGATCTCGGGATCGAACGGCTCGGCGCGGGCGAAGTCGAGGAGCTTGCCGTAGACTTCCTCGAAGTCCCAGGGATCGTTGAAGTCGAGCAGGCGCGGTTCGACCTGCGTTTCGGGTGACACCGACGCGATGTCCTCGGTGACGGCCTCGGCGAGCCGGCGGTGCGCGGTGCCGTGGAGGAGGATCAGGCGGTCGACGCGCAGGTCCTCGTGCATGGTGAGGCCGACCGTCGGACGCCACTTGTTCCACCGCGACGGGCCGAACTTGCTCGCATCGAGCGTGGAGCCGAGAAATCCGATCACCACCAGCGGCTTCATTCTTATCTCCAGAGATAAAGGGCAATCCTAAGAGATAAGATGAAGCGAGGGAAGGTCTCGCTGCTTAGCCTTCCGTCGCAAGAATATTATCACGCACTAACAGACACTTACGCGATTTTTACCGATCTTAGCGATCCTTTGGCACGCCCCGTGCTCATGAATATTCGTCGGTCGAGGCGAACATCTCGGCCGATCGCGGAAGCCGGGGCGGTCGGAATGGGCCGGCCGCCCCAGAGGATTTCACAGGGTGTAGCTCAGCCAGGCAGAGCACCGGTTTTGGAAACCGGGCGTCGCAGGTTCAGATCCTGCCTCCCTGACCCGGGCGACCTCAAACGCGCGAAATGTCTCGCCACTCCATGTCGCGGGCACCAAGATGATTTCAGGAGGTCAGGATGACCGAGACTTTGTACGACTATCAGCACGTCGAGGGCGGCGTTCCGATCAAGATGTGGACGCGGGGCGTGCCGGTGGAAGACGAAGCCCGCGCCCAGCTTTCCCGCGCGGCGCAGATGCCGTTCGTGTTCAAGCATGTGGCCGCGATGCCCGACGTCCATGTCGGCATCGGCGCGACCGTGGGCTCGGTGATCCCGACCAAGGGCGCGGTGATCCCGGCGGCGGTCGGGGTCGACATCGGCTGCGGCATGATGGCGGCGCGGACCTCGCTGGTGGCGAGCGACCTTCCGGACAACCTCGAGGCCATTCGCTCGGCAATCGAGCAGGCGGTGCCGCACGGCCGGTCGGTCGGGCGGGGCCAGCGCGATCACGGTTCGTGGGGCAGCCCGCCGCCGGCGATCATCGAGGCCTGGGCGACGCTCGCGCAGCGCTTCGCGCGGATTTGCGACCGGCATCCGCGTCTCAAGAACACGAACAACCTCGTGCATCTGGGGACGCTCGGCACTGGCAACCACTTCATCGAGCTGTGCCTCGACGAGGACCAGCGCGTGTGGGTGATGCTCCACTCGGGAAGCCGGGGCGTGGGCAATGCGATCGGTAGCTTCTTCATCGAGCTAGCGAAGCGGGACATGCGCAAGTGGCACATCAACCTGCCCGATCAGGACCTCGCCTACTTCCCCGAGGGGACCGATCATTTCGACGATTATGTCGAGGCGGTCGGCTGGGCGCAGGACTATGCCGCGCTCAACCGACGGATGATGATGACCAACGTCATTCGCGCGCTTCGGACGCAGATCGCGAAGCCCTTCGATGCCGAGCTGGAGGCGGTGAACTGCCACCACAACTATGTCTCGCGCGAACAGCATTTCGGCGAAAACGTGCTCGTGACCCGCAAGGGCGCGGTGCGGGCCGCCAAGGGTGTGCTCGGGATCATCCCCGGGTCGATGGGCGCCAAGTCGTTCATCGTGCGTGGACTCGGCAACGCGGAATCGTTCGACAGCTGCTCGCACGGTGCCGGCCGGGTGATGAGCCGGACCGCCGCCAAGAAGCTGGTGTCGCTCGACGAGCACATTGCCGACACGGCGGGCGTGGAGTGCCGCAAGGACGCGGGCGTCATCGACGAGACCCCGAAGGCCTACAAGCCGATCGAGGCCGTCATGGCCGCGCAGGCGGACCTGGTGGAGATCGTCCACACCCTCAAGCAGGTGGTTTGCGTGAAAGGCTGAGCCTTTCACGCAAACGCCTCTCTAACCACTGCTCCCGGCAGTCTTAAAGGAAATGATCAGGCAGATGATCGAGATCGATGGTTCGGAAGGCGAAGGGGGCGGGCAGGTCGTCCGCAACGCGTGCGCCCTCTCGCTCGCCACCGGGCAGCCGTTCCGGATCGTGCGGGTCCGGGGCAAGCGAAGCAAGCCCGGGCTGATGCGCCAGCACGTGACCGCGATCGAAGCCGCGCTGGCGATCGGCGGTGCCTTCGCCGAGGGCGTAGCGGTCGGCTCCTCCGAGATGAGCTTCACGCCGCGCGCGGTCACGCCCGGCGAATATCGCTTCGCGGTCGGCACGGCGGGCAGCACCAACCTTGTCTTCCAGACCGTGGTGATGCCCTTGCTGCTCGCCGACGCGCCGTCGCGTCTGGTGCTGGAAGGGGGCACGCACAATGTCATGGCCCCGCCGTTCGAATTTATCGAAAGGGCCTTCGTCCCGGTGCTTCGGCGGATGGGCGCGCGGATCGCGCTTCGTCTCGACCGCCATGGCTTCTATCCGCGCGGCGGAGGCCGGATCGAGATCGACATCCAGCCGAGCAAGCTCGTGCCCATCGACTGCCTCGAGCGCGGCGCCCTCCGCGCCGTGTCCGCGACCGCGATCTTTGCCGGCTTGCCGTTCGATATCGCCGACCGCGAGCTCGCCGCGGCGCGCAAGGTGTTGCCGGACTGGCCGGACGATGCGTTCACGGTTCGGCAGCTGAAGGATGATCAGGGGCCCGGCAACGCGCTGTTGCTCGAAGCCGAGTTCGAGCAGGTGACCGAGGTCGTCACCGGCTTCGGCAAGCTCGGGGTGTCGGCGGAGTCACTGGCCAAGACGGCGGCGACCCGGATGGCGGGCTTTCTGGCCTCGGATGCGTTTGCCGGACCGTATCTCGCGGACCAGCTGTTGCTGCCGTTCGCACTGGCCGGAGGCGGGACCTTCACAACGGTGAAGCCGGGCGGCCATGCCCGGACGGCGGCCGACGTGATCCGGCTCTTCACGGGCCAGCAATGGGTGTTCGAGCAGCTGCCGGACGGAAAGCATCTCGTCCGGCGACGGGCCTGACGGGTGGGCCTGCGGGGTCAGCAGCCCGCCAGAGCCTCGCCGCGCGAACCTAGCCGGCGAGCTGCTTCAGGATCGCCGAGCAGAAGGCGGGAAGGTCGTCCGGATTGCGGCTGGTGACGAGGTTGGAGTCGACCACGACTTCCTGGTCGACCCAGGTCGCGCCGGCGTTGCGGACGTCGGTCTGGACGGTCGGATAGGAGGTCAAGGTGCGACCGCGCAGGGCGCCGGTCTCGATCAGCACCCACGGCGCGTGGCAGATGGCCGCGACCGGCTTGCCGGCCTTGAGGAAAGCGCCGACGAATGTCACCACGGCTGGTGAGGAGCGAAGCTTGTCGGCGCCGACCGTCCCACCCGGCACCACGACGGCGTCGAAATCGGAAGGATCGACCTCGTCGATCGTCGTGTCGACCTTGATCGTCGAGGCGGGGTCGAGGTCATTGTTCACCGTCTGCGCATCGTCGGCTTCCAGCCCGACGACGGTCACCGTGACACCGGCTTGCTCGAGCGCCGCTCTGGGCTTGGTGAATTCCGGGTCTTCGGTGCCGCGCGGGGCAATGAGAAGGGCAACGTTCTTCGCGTCGAGGGACATGGTCGATTCCTGTTGAAGAAAAGGGGAGGGCGCGAGGCTGGCGGCTATTTCGCCAGCTCGGGCTCGCGCACGGCCTCGGCCGACGCCATGCCGGGCTCGTCCGACTTCCCGCCGAGGAGGTCGCGGACCGCGGCCTCGACCTTGCGGCCGGTCTCCTCGTCGATGTTGCGCCAATATTCGAAGGCACGGACGAGGACGGGTTCGCTGACCCCGTCGGCAAGGTGCCCGGCGATGTTCTGCACGAGCCGGCCGCGCTGTTCCTCGTCCATCACCTTGCGGATGAGGTCGCGGGGCTGGCTGAAGTCGTCGTCATCCTGCCGCAGCGTATAGGCGGCGCGAACCATCTCGCCGTCGGCATGCCAGGTCGCCTCGCCGCCCACCTGCGGCTGGGCCGCGGGGCCGCCGTAGCTGTTGGGCGCGTAGACCGGGTCGAGCGCGTTCTGCACCCGCATCGCGCCACCGCGCGAATAGCTGTGGACGGGCGACTTGGGCGCGTTGACCGGGATCTGCTTGTAGTTGACGCCGAGCCTGTGGCGATGCGCGTCGGCATAAGCGAAGCCGCGGGCGAGCAGCATCTTGTCGGGCGACAGGCCGGTGCCGGGCACCATGTTGTTGGGTTCGAAGGCGAGCTGCTCGATCTGCGTGTCCCAGTCGACCGGGTTGGTGGTGAGCGTGAGCTTGCCGACCTCGATCAGCGGATAGTCGCCGTGCGGCCAGACCTTGGTCAGGTCGAACGGATTGATCCGGTATGTCTTGGCTTCCTCGAAGGGCATGATCTGCCACTTGAGGGTCCAGCTCGGATAGTCACCCTTGGCGATATGATCGAACAGGTCGCGGCGGTGATAGTCGCCGTCGGTGCCGGCCAGCCGATCGGCCTCGTCCTGGCCGAGATAGGCGTTGCCGCTCTCGCTGCCGACGTCGGTCATCCAGTGGAATTTGACGAAGAACTTCTCGCCGGCCTCGTTGATCAGCATGTAGGTGTGGCTGCCGTAGCCGTTCATCTCGCGCCAGTTCTTGGGGATGCCGCGGTCGCCCATCAGATAGGTGACCTGGTGAGCGCTTTCAGGGCTCAGCGTCCAGAAATCCCACTGCATGTCATGGTCGCGCAGCCCGTTGTCGGCGCGGCGCTTCTGGCTGCGGATGAAGTGCTGGAACTTCAGCGGATCGCGAATGAAGAAGACCGGCGTGTTGTTGCCGACCATGTCGAAATTGCCGTCCTCGGTATAGAGCTTGACCGAGAAGCCGCGCGGATCGCGCCAGGTGTCGGGGCTGCCCCGCTCGCCCGCGACGGTCGAGAAGCGCATCGCGGCCTCGCTCCGGGCGCCAGGCTGGAAGATCTTGGCCTTGGTGTAGCGCGAGACGTCGGCGGTGGTCTCGTAATGACCGAACGCGCCCGAGCCCTTGGCATGCGGCTGCCGCTCGGGAATCCGCTCGCGATTGAAATTCGCCATCTGCTCGATGAGGTAGAAGTCGTTGAGGACCAGCGGCCCGTCCGCGCCGAGGCTGAGCGAATGTTCGTCGCTCTGGACCGGGATGCCGGCGTCGGTCGTGGTTGGCGGCACAGGCTTGTCGGTCATGTCAGCGTCCTTCGAAAGCGGTGCAGCGTCAACGAAGTGGCTGATGCCGCCGTTCCGGTCGCTTCGGGAAAAGATGCCGCGTCAGGGTTTGGCCGAAACCCGCAGCGCCACGCCCCGCCACTTACGGCCCAAGGACATGAAGGTCGGTGGCGCGCCCGGCATGAATATGGTGGGCACTCAGATCATTGGAAAATTTCGATACGACTAGGCCACTGAGGTCCGCGGAAGCTGAGGTCGGCCCCGCCTGACTGGCACTTGATGCTGGCGAGCGGAGCGGCCGCAACCGGCATTGCAGACCGCAAGACGATTCCTGAGACTATCATCGCATCGGCTCTTTAAGATCGGGACGTCGGAGCGCGGTAATGTCGATACCGAGCCTGCTCACCTTGTCGTAGAAGGTCTTCCTCGGAAGGCCCAAGCGCTTGATCGCTTCGCCGACTCGTCCATCGCTTCGAAGCAACGCCTCCTTGATCAGCGCAGCCTCATACAAAGCCACACGGCTCTTAAGGTCGTCTGCGGCCTCTTCTTGAGCGCCACCGTTCTCGCCATCATGCAAGACGAGCGCGAATGCGCGATTTCGAAGCTCACGAATATTCCCTGGCCAATCGTGCAGTCGGAGCGAAGCAAGATGCTCC
This sequence comes from Sphingomonas rosea, assembly GCF_039538065.1. Lineage (NCBI taxonomy): Bacteria > Pseudomonadati > Pseudomonadota > Alphaproteobacteria > Sphingomonadales > Sphingomonadaceae > Sphingomonas > Sphingomonas rosea. The sequence goes on along the minus strand of NZ_BAABBR010000001.1, from coordinate 2,482,390 downwards.
GCCGGCACCGCGAAATCCGGCTTACCGAATTGCTCTTTCGCTTCTTCGACGAAGACGTCGAATAGCAAGCGGATGTCGTCGCCGCGCTCCCGCAACGCCGGGACGCGGAGGCGAGTGGTCGCCAATCGATGAACCAAATCCAGGCGGAAGGTGCCAGCCCGCGCGGCCTGCTCGAGATCGGACTTGCTGGTCGCGATGACGCGAAGATTCACGGCTTCGGGACGCTCGGCACCCAGCGGCTGAACTTCCCGTTCCTCGATCACCCGGAGCAACCGAGCCTGCATCGCGAGCGGGAGGCTGTCGATCTCGTCGAGCAGGAGGGTGCCTCCGCTCGACGCGGCGATCATTCCGCGCCGTGCCGAGCGATGGTGAGCCACCGCCTCGCTGGCGTGGCCGAAGAGTTCGACCTCGAAGCTGCTGTCGACCCACGCCGCACAATTTACCGCGATGAAGGGCCGCCCGGCGCGTTTGCTGAAGCGATGGATCTGCGCTGCGACGACTTCCTTGCCGACGCCGGTCTCGCCTTCGATCAGCACGTCGACGTCGGCTGCCGCCAGCTGCCGTATGGAGGCTCGGAGCCGTGCCATGGCGATGCTTGTTCCGAGCAAGGGATCGCGTGCATCGCCAAGATCGGCTGCCGCGCGAAGGCGTCGGTTTTCGATTTGAAGAGTGCGGTGTTCGATCGCGCGCTCCACCGAGGAAGTGAGGTGATCGATCGCAAACGGCTTGCTCAGGAAATCATAGGCGCCATCCTTCAGCGCCTTCACCGCGAGCGGGACGTCGCCATGCCCTGTAACGAGGATCAGCGGGATACCGGGGTCGATGCTGCGCACGGCTGCCAGCAGTTCCAAACCGTCCATTCCCGGCATCCGGATGTCGGAGACGATCACGCCGTCGAACACGCCCGTAATGCTGGCGAGGAGGGCCTCGGCACGGTTGAAGGACTGGACCGTAAAGCCGGCCAGTTCGAGCGCCTGCGCGGTGGCGAAGCGAAGCGCGTCGTCATCCTCGGAGAACAGCACGGTCGGCGTGGTCATCGGGCGATCCTTAGCGCGACGACGAAGGTCGCGCCTGCACCTTCCGCCGGATCGAGCCAAAGGTCTCCGTCGAATTCGCGGGCGATGTCGCGGGCGATGGCGAGACCGAGGCCGAGGCCGCCGCTCTTGGCGGTTTCGAAGGGCGTGAACAGGCGCTCGCGAATGGCGGGATCGATCCCGGGCCCCTGATCGGCGATGGTGATCAGCATTTGCTCGCCATCAGCGTGCGCGGCAAGGCGGATCGAACCGGGGCGCTTGCCGACCGCGTCGAGCGCGTTGCGCAGAAGGTTGATGAGCACCTGTTCGAGCCGCACGCGGTCGCCGACCAGGACCCGCTGGCGATCCACGTCGGACACCGCGAGTTCGATCTGGGACGAGGCCTTGGCGCCGAGTAGCAGCAAGGCGCCCTCCATAATCGATCCGAGCGTCGCCTGCACCGGGACCGGCGTCTTGCGCCGAGTGAAGCTGCGCAGTTCCGACGTGATCGAGGCAATGCGCTCGGTCAGGCCGACGATCCGCTCGAGATTGAGCTGCGCGTCGTCGGCGCGACCGCGGATGATGAGCTTCGTGGAATTTTCGGCGAAGGTCCGGATCGCTGCCACCGGCTGGTTGATCTCGTGGGCGACGCCGGCGGTGATCTGGCCCAGGGTTCCGAGCCGGTTCGCGCGGGCCAGGTCCTCTCGCGCCGCCACATATTTGTTCGTGGCCTCCTCACGCTCCTGCGACTCGATCAGCAAGCGATCGTTCGTATCGCGCAGCTCGGCGGTCTGACGTTCGACCTCGAGCGAAAGCATCGCGCGCGACTCGAGAAGAAGGCGCTGACGATCCCACTGCCGCAGGAGGAAGGCGATGGTGGCCCCGAGGACGAGTAGGATCGCCAACGCCCATAGCATGGCGACGCGGCGAGCATCGTCGAGGAAGGGCTGGAGCGCGACCATGGCGGTCAGCCGGCCGCCACCGATCGGGGCCGGGAGTGCGGCCGCGACGTAACGCTCCTGCTCCTGGCCCGCACCCACGATGGCTTCCGATCCGGACAAGGTGAGCGGCGCCCGCGCGGGCGGGGAGGGGCCGAATTGAAGGGTGCGGACCGCATCGTCGAGTGCCTGGCGGGAGAGGGGCGTGGTGGCCTGGAAGCGCCATTCGGGCCGACTGGTGACCAGGATCACTCCATGGGGGTCGGTGACGAGCCCGATGCTGCCATTGGCGCCCCAGGCCCGCTCGAGCCGACTGAATTCGACCTTCACGACGATGGTCCCGAGCGCCCGGCCTCCCTGATCGACCCGCCTTGCGAGATAAAGGCCAGGACGGCCGCTGACCGTGCCGAGGGCGAACAGCTCCGACGCCCCTTCGCGCATGGCGCCGCGAAAGTAGGGACGGAAGCCATAGTTCTGGCCCACGAAGCTCGTCGGGAGGCGCCAGTTGCTTGCGGAACGGGTCACGCCGTCGCTGCCGATCAGGTAGATCACGGCGGCGTCCGTCCGTTCGGCTAGCAGTTCGAGCTGTCCGTTAAGGTGGGCGGCCGCCTGCGGATTGCGGTTGGCAAGCACCTCCGCCACGTCCGGGAATTCGGAAAGAACCAGCGGCAACAGGCGGAATTTCTGAAGCTCGCTGACCAGCAGTCCCTGGTTGGCGCGCGCGGCTGCCCGGGCCGCGATCTCGGCATTCTCGCGAGCGGTGATGCTGCTCCATCGATCGGCCGCGACGAAGGCGAGCGCGAGGAGCAGGACGATGATCCCTGTAAGCGCCACCACGACTCGCCGCGAACGCGACATCACTTTGTGCGGATTTCCGCACATCGGGTCGCGGGAATGCGCGGCAAACCGCACAGTTTTCGGGTGGCAATCAAGGGCCGATAATCTCGAAAGACCGTGAAATCAGACATTTAGGGTGATTTTCTCGTTCGCATGGTGCCGCCTTCCGCGGCGGCTAGGATGCACGGGCGGCGGCCGCTGACAAGTATTCCGCGTCCGCCTCGAGGAGGACATCATCGTTACCATCGCGGAGCCATCGCCGGCAGCGGCGGAGCATCGGCCATTCTATCGGCACCTCTATTTCCAGGTGCTGGTTGCGATCGCGCTCGGCGTGATCGTCGGCCATTACTGGCCCGAGACGGGCGAAGCGCTGAAACCACTCGGCGACGGCTTCATCAAACTCGTGAAGATGATCATCGCGCCGGTCATCTTCCTGACCCTCGTCACCGGGATTGCGGGGATGAAGGAGATGGCCGCGGTCGGCCGCGTCGCTGGCAAGGCCTTCGCCTACTTCCTCTTCTTCTCGACTCTCGCGCTGATCATCGGCCTGATCGTCGCCAACGTTGTCCAGCCGGGCGCGGGGATGAACATCGATCCCGCCAGCCTCGACCAGGGCGCCATCGCGACCTACACCGAGAAAGCGCACGAGAGCAGCATCACCGCCTTCCTGCTTGCCGTCATCCCTACGACGATGGTCTCGGCGCTGACCGAGGGATCGATCCTCCAGACCCTGTTCGTCGCCATCCTGTTCGGCATCGCGCTGGCGCTGGTCGGCGAGCCCGCGAGGCCCGTCACCGACCTGCTCGAGCGGCTCAGCCTCGTCGTCTTCCGGCTCGTCGGCATCCTGATGCGCGCCGCGCCGATCGGGGCGTTCGGCGCCATCGCCTTCACCATCGGCGCCTACGGCATCGGGACGCTCGCCAACCTCGGCAAGCTCCTCGCCACCTTCTACCTGACGAGCTTCCTTTTCGTCGTGGTGGTGCTCGGCCTCGTCGCGCGCTTCACCGGCTTTTCGCTGTGGAAGCTCATCCGCTATCTTCGCGCCGAGCTTCTGCTGGTTCTCGGCACCAGTTCGTCCGAGGCGGCACTTCCCGCGCTGATCGACAAGATGGAGCGGGCGGGCTGTTCACGCAGCGTCGTCGGGCTGGTCGTGCCGACCGGCTATTCCTTCAACCTCGACGGCACCAACATCTACATGACGCTGGCGGCGCTGTTCATCGCGCAGGCGACCAATGTCGACCTTTCGCTCGGCGACCAGATCGCGCTGCTGCTGGTGGCGATGCTTAGCTCCAAGGGCGCGGCCGGGGTGACCGGCGCGGGCTTCATCACGCTGGCCGCCACCTTGTCGATCGTGCCTTCGGTCCCGGTCGCCGGCATGGCGCTGATCCTCGGCATCGACCGCTTCATGAGCGAGTGCCGAAGCCTCACCAATTTCATCGGCAATGCGGTGGCCACGGTGGTCGTCGCGCGCTGGGACGGTGCGCTCGACCGCGAGCAGCTCGCCGCCGCGCTCGACGGTCATGCGGGTGCCGCCCCGCGCGGCACGTCGGCCGCACGACAGGAAATCGAAAGCGACATCCAGGCCCTGGGTGTCGCACCGCAAGATTGAACGGGGAGGAGAACCTATGTCCTACAAGCTTCTGCTGCTGACTACGGTATTCGGCACGGCGTCGAGCCCGCTCGCGGCGCAAGCCGTGGCCGTCACGGCGCAACCGGCGCCGGTCGCGCAGCCGGCTCCACCGGCACCGAAGGAGGAGGAAGAATCCGTCGTTACCCCGACAGGGCAAGTGGATCCGGCGGTGCCCGCAACCGACGGGGAGGAGCCCGCCAAGGACATCGTCGTCGTCGGCACCCGCATCGTCGGCGCGCGCGTCACCGAGGCCTTGCCCGTCGTCGTGGTCAACGAGGACAAGCTCGACGCCATCGGCGCGGTCAGCGGCGATGAGCTCATCCGCGCCATTCCGCAGATGGGCGACGTCACCTTCAATCCCGGCAACAATGCGCAGACCAGCAATGCCGCGCGCGGCGACGTCGGCTCGGTCAACCTGCGTTCGCTCGGCGTCGGCAATACGCTGGTGCTGCTGAACGGACGGCGCGTCGTCACGCACCCGGCAAGCCAGGGCCTGTCCGACACCGGCACCGTTCCGGTCCTAAGCTACAACAGCAATGCCATCCCGACCCTCGGCCTCAACCGGCTCGAAGTCCTGCTGGATGGTGCGGCGGCGCTCTACGGCTCCGACGCGGTCGCGGGCGTGGTCAACACGGTGCTCAAGACCAATTACGACGGCTTGCGCCTCGAGGCGCAATATGGCGGCGCCGAAGGCACGCACCTGCGCGAATTCCAGGCGGGCGGCCTGTTCGGCAAGAACTTCAGCCGCGGCAACGTCACCGTCTCGATCGAATATACCCAGCGCGAGGCCCTCCGCGCCGAAGACCAGGATTTCACCGCCTCCGCCGACCTGCGCTCGCTGTTCGCCGACGATCCGAACTTCGCCGGCCTGACCGCTCCCGATGCGCGTGCGACGCGCGGCGTCTATCCAGCGCTGCAGGTGCCGGTCACGGGCGGGCGTCCGCGGCGCGGGACGACCAACCTCACCTCCGCCGCAGGCTCCTTCACGGTGCGGCCGGTGCAATTCGGTGGCTGCACCTATGCGCTCACCGCCGATCTCTGCCTGGTCAACACCGCGCTCGCGACCAGCGGCGCGTTTCGCGACGTCCGCTACGACACCGCGATCGGGACCACGGTCTTGCCGGCGGTGAAGCGGGTCAATGCGTTCGCGTCGGGTAATTACGAACTGACCGACGGGCTGACCCTCTTCAGCGAGCTCGGTTATTATTATTCGGACACCACCCGCATCCAGCCACCGGTGATCAACCTCAACAAGATCACGATCCCGGCCAGCAACTATTACAATCCGTTCGGCCCGACGACGATTAACGGTCAGCCCAACACCAACCGTATTCCGGGCCTGACCAACGTGCCGGCCGCCGGGCTGCCGGTCACACTCACCAATTACCGCTTCGTGGATGCCGGTCCGCAGCGGGTCAACGTCACGGGTGAGCAGCGCCGCGCGCTCCTCGGCATCAAGGGCGAGACGTTCGGGTTCCGCTGGGACAGCGCCTTCGTCTACTCGGACGCCAAGGCGACCGATTCCTCCTTCGCGGTGCGCAGTTCGGCACTGCAGCAGAGCCTCGCGCTGAGCACGCCAGACGCTTACAATCCGTTCAACGGCGGGTGCACCGCGACGCCGAGCTACGGCGACTGCACGCCCAGCAGCCAGGTCGCCCTCGATGCGATCGGGTTCCAGCTCAAGCGGCGTTCCAAGACGACGCTGGCGATGTGGGACCTGCGCGCCTCGCGATCGCGCCTGTTCGCGCTTCCCGCGGGCAATGTCGGGCTGGCGCTCGGCGTCGAGGTTCGCCGCGAGACCCAGCGCGATGATCGCGATGCGGCGGTCGACGGCTCGTCACCCTTCGTCGATGCCGTGACGGGCGAGGTCACGATCAGCGATGCGGCCGCGGTCAGCGACAACCCCGACACCTACGGCAAGCGCACCGTCGCCGCCGCCTATGCCGAGCTCGCGGTGCCGCTCGTTTCGGAAGACATGAATATCCCGGCCTTCCGGCGCGTCGATCTTCAGCTTGCCGGGCGTTACGAGCACTACAGCGACTTCGGCGGCGTCGCCCGGCCGAAGGTCGCCGCTGCATGGGACCTCGCCGACGGCATTCGCCTGCGGGGCTCCTACTCGCGGGGCTTCCGGGCGCCCAACCTCGAGCAGGTGAACGCCGTCGAATATGCCCGCCTGTCCACAACCCAGGACTTCGTCCGCTGCGAAGCCGATCTTCGCACCGGGCGCATCTCCAGCTTCGGCGCGTGTGGCAACAATGTCGGCTATTCGCGGCGGGTGTCGGGCAATCCGGACCTCAAGCCCGAGACCAGCACCAACTACAATATCGGAACGGTGCTCGAGCCGCGGTTCCTGCCGCGCGACCTTGGGAAGATGACCTTTACCGTCGACTATTGGTCGATCCGACAGAAAGGCATCGTCGGGATCCTCGGCAACGACACCGCGATCGCGCTCGACTATCTCCTCCGCCTGCAAGGTTCGTCCAATCCCAATGTGGTCCGGGCGGCGGCCAATGCCGACGACATCGCAGCCTTTGCCGGGACCAACATCACGCCGGTCGGCCAGATCGTGGCGGTGCGGGACCAGTTCATCAACCTCCTACCGCAGACAGTGCAGGGGCTCGACTTCGGCGCCTACTGGACCACCCCGCGGACGAAGTTCGGTCGGTTCGACCTGTCGGTGAATGCCTCCCGGCTACTCAAGTTCTCGCGCCCGCCGGGAGATGCGGTGGAGGCACTCGTCGCAGCCCGGTCGCAGGGCCTGATCAACGCGGGAACGCCCTTGCCCGAGACGCAAAACCTGATCGAAGCCAATGGTCGGCCGAAGTGGCGCGGAACCGCGTCGCTGAGCTGGTCGCTCGGCCGCTTCCGGGTCGGCAGCTTCCTTCGCTACACGGGCGCGGTCGATGAGACCGGCTTCGTCGACGCCAATGGTAATCCGTACCGGGTGAAGTCGCAGCTGACCGCCAACCTCTACGTCGAGGCCCGTCTGCTTCAACGCAAGGAAGGGGCGAGCGTCCGCTGGCGGATCGGCGCGCGGAACATCACCGACGAGAAGCCGCCGCTCACCTCCGAGGGCTATCTGGGCTCGCTCTACAATCCCTATGGCCGCTACATCTACACCTCGCTGACGACGGAGCTTTGAGGATGAAGTTCGCGACTGTGCTTCTTGTTGCGGCGGCGCTGTTGGCCTCGCCGGCCGGCGCCAAAATTCCGAAACCGGAAGCGCCGCCGCGAACGATCCTGTTCATCGGCAACAGTTTTACGCAAGGGGCGCACTCGGCCGTACGCAATTGGCGCGCCTCGTCGGTGACGGATCTCAACCGCGCCGGCTACGGCGGCGTGCCGGCGCTGTTCAAGGCGTTCACCGAGCAGGCGGGCCTCAACTACGTCGTCAGCCTTGAGACGCAGGGCGGCAAGTCGCTCGGCTTCCATTACGACGAACGTCGCAGCCTGTTCGACAAGCCTTGGGATGTCGTCGTGCTGCAGGAATTCAGCACCCTCAATCGCGAGAAGCCCGGCGACCCGGCGACGACACTGAAGGACACGAGGCGGCTGTCCGAGCTGCTGACCCGGCGCAATCCCAGGGTCCAGATCGATCTGATGGCGACCTGGAGCCGCGCCGATCTCACCTACAAGCCGGGCTCGCGCTGGTCCGGCTCCACGATCGCGAGCATGGCGGGAGACCTGCAAAAGGCCAGCGAGGAGGTCTGCCGCGACGTTCCGCAGGTTCAGCAGGTGCTGCCCGTCGGTGCCGCCTGGACCCGCGCTTTCGAGTCCGGCGTGGCCGACCCCAATCCCTACGACGGCATTGCCTTCGGACAGCTCGGTTTGTGGGCCTATGACCATTATCACGGCAGCGTGGCCGGCTATTATCTCGAAGCCTTGGTGGTGTTCGGAGCCATCACCGGAATCGATCCGACGACGTTAGGCAAGGACGAGGTTGCCGCTGACGAGCTCGGCTTGAGCGACCAGCAGGCGGCGGCGCTGCAAAAGGTAGCCAGCGAAGAACTCGCCAGCCGCCGCGGCGGCGGCAGGTGCCGTGCTTTGGCACGGTAGAAGTCCTGATTGAGCTCTTCAGGGTCGACGACGAATCCACGAAAAATGCGTTTCCAAACGTCCGCTTTTAACCCGTAGCGAACGCTCGGTCGGCGGACCAGGCGCGATCTCTTGTGCGCCTGATCGTTATCGCGCGGACGGGCTCAAAACTCGCCAGCGACACCCAGTCTCACGACGTTGTTCTTGTTGCCGCCATAGGCAAAGCCGCCGGTGACCGCGAAAGGAGTTTCGGTGTTGAACCGGTGCGCGAATGAGCCGCCAAGCGCTTCGCGACCGCGGAACATGGTCCCGTTCATGACGTAGCTTGTGCGACCAGGCGCCGAGGGCATCGGCGCGTAGCCGAGGGCGGCGGCGGCGGCGATGCCGGACCGGGCATCGTCGCGATCGCGGCGCATCTGCGTGTCGAGCGCGACGAGGTCGCCGGGACCGAAGCCTGAGAGCGCGAGGTTCCCGTTCCGGTCGGACGTGACGTAGCTGACCGATCCCGACTGCGCGGCGAGGCTGGACGCCGAGCCGATCCCCGACAGCGTGTAAGTGGACGAGCCGCTGCCGAGCGCGATCTGGCCGGCACGGCCTGCCTGCGCATTGTCGCCGATCGCAACGCTTCCGGCGCCGTTGGCACGGGCATTGAGTCCGATGGCGACAGAGGACTGGCCGTTGGCGACGCTATCCGCGCCGATCGCGACCGCGGCGAGACCGGTCGCCTGATTGTCGGCGCCGATCGCCACCGCCCCGCGCCCGGTCGCGACATTGGGATCACCGATCGCAACCGCGCCCGCGCCCGAAGCATGGTTACCGGCACCGATCGCGACGGCTGCCCCGTTTTCGGCGAGCGCCATCGTTCCGAGCGCGACGCTGTTATTGCCGCTCGCGGTCGCGCCGGAGCCCATGGCGATGGCATTCGTGCCGGTTGCGGTCGGCCGGGCGCCGCTCGCGTTCACTGCGATATATTCGGTTCGCTGGAGGGCGCGGTCGGCCGAGGTCTGCGCCGCTTGCGCCGTTCCGAGCGCATTGTTGGCGACCAACCGGGCCAGATCTGCCCCGGCCTGCGCGGCATCGGCCGCCTGCTGCGCCGTGTCCGCGCGAGTCTGCGCGGCCTGGGCCGCCGACTGCGCGTTGGCGGCATTGGCCAGCGCCAGCTCGGCGGTGCGCTGGTTCTCGCCGCCTGCCGCGAGAGCCTGATTGGCAAGCGAATAGGCGTCGTCGGCACGCGCCTGCGCCGTGGCGGCCTCGGCCCGGGCGGTCACAGCTTCGGCGCGGGCGGAATCGGCCGTGGTCTGCGCCGCGGCGGCATTGGCGAATGCTAGGTTGGCGGTGCTCTGGGCCGCCGCCGCGCTGGCGACGGCGGAGGTGGCGGTGCTTTGCGCGGCCGCGGCTTCGCTGCGGGCCGTGTCGGCGGTGCCTTGCGCCGCGGCCGCGTTCACCAGCGCCTGGCTTGCCGTGCCCTGCGCGGACGCGGCGTCCGCAAGCGCCGTATTGGCCGTCGCCTGCGCCCCCGCGGCGGCGGTTTGCGCCGCGGCCACATTCTGGTTGGTGGCATAAAGCTGGGCGCCAGTGACCGCCTCGCTACTGCCAGCGGTAACGGCGCCCGCTGCGACGCCGCCGAGGGTGCGGGGACCGTCGGTCCCCGCGAAATTGACCGACGTCCCGCCGCTGGAGGCGCCGACGGTGATCGGTCCGGTGGCGCTATCCTGTTGGACGAGACCGACCGTGCCGCTCGCAATCTGCCCCTGCAGCGCGGCAATGCCGGCGGCGTTGTTGCTGACCTTCGCGTCGAGGGCGGTGAACGCGCCCCCGACCGTCGTGTAATTGCCCCCCTGGATGACGAAGGTCGGCGCCACGAGCTGGCCGGCGCTGTCCAGGCCGGCGCCGCCGCCGAAGATGTCGGCGATCCGACGGCTGGTCGCATAGGCCTGGCCGCCGGTGACGGCGTCGTGCGACCCGCTGGCGATCCGCCCGTCCGCGATATTGACGATCCGCCGCTCGGCGCCTTGCCGCCCGACCGACACCGTATTGGCCTCGTCGGCGAGCGACAATTGGCCGAGCGCGACGCTGCCGTCGGCGGTGCTCGAGGCCTGCGTTCCGACCGCGACACTGTTCTGGCCGCTTGCGCTTGCGGCATAGCCGAGGGCGACGGCATCCGCCCCGGTCGCCGCAGCCGCCGGAAGGTTGCTGGCGTTGTTGCCGGCGATCAGGCCCGTCCCGGCATTGACTGCGCTGATCGCGGCGTTGAGCTGGCCGAGATTGACCGCGTCGGTCGCTCCGGTGCCCGCCGCGACGTTGACGATCCGCCGGCCCGCCTGCGCGGTCCCGACCGACACCGTATTGGCCTGGTTCGCGACCGAGTTCATCCCGAGGGCCACGGACCCGTCCGCATCGGCGCGGGCATTCTGGCCCAGCGCCATGCTGCCGACGTTGTTGGCAAAGGCGTGGCCCCCGATCGCCACGGTGAAGTCGGAATAAGCGAAAGCCTGGAAGCCCGACGCGACGGCTTCGCGCCCGCTGGACTGGCTGTTCGCGCCCGTTGCCAATGAATAAGCTCCGCTCGCGGTCGCCGTGGTGCCGAGCGCAGTGCTGACGCCGCCACTGGCGCTGGATCCCCAGCCAAGGGCGAGGCTGCTCGGGCCCGTCGCGACCGGAAAGGCGAAATTCGAGGGATTGGTGGTCGCCAGAGGCAGGCCGCCGATGGCGAGGTCGAGTTGTCCCTTGTTGACGGCGTCGGTGGCTGACGTCCCGGCCGCGAGATTGACGATCCGACGCTCCGATCCCACGCGACCGACCGAGACGGTGTAGGCCTGGGTCGCCTGGGAGCCGGCGCCGATCGCCACCGAATTGGTCGCGGTCGCAACGCTCCCGTACCCAAGCGCGGTGCTGCTTTGGGTGGATGCGTTGCTGTTGACGCCGAAGGCCGCACCGCCGGCCGACGCATAGCTCGATGCGCCGACCGCGACCGATGCATTGCCTTCGGACAGGCTTCCGTTGCCGAGGGCGGTTGACCCGATCCCGGCCGCCGACGCGCCGGTCCCGACCGCCGTCCCATTATTGCCGCCGCTGGCGGCGCCGTATCCGACCGCGAGCGAGTCGGTGCCGGTCGCCGCAGGCGCCGCGAGGGCCGAGCTGTTGTTGGCATCGATGGGGAGGGCGTCGACCTGGGCGTTGATGGCCGCGATGTCCTGGGTGACCGAGAAGAGCTGGGCCCCGGTGACGGCATCGCTGCTGGTGCCGCTGACGATGCCGGTCGCAACGTTGGTGATCGTGCGCTTGAGCGAATTGCTTCCGACCGACACCGAGTTTGGGGACGCCGCGACCGACCCCTGGCCGAGGGCTACCGAGCCGATCGCATTGGCGGCCGCGCCGGACCCGAGCGCGGTCGCGCCCAGGCCGCTGGCGGTCGCGACGGCGCCGATCGCCGTCGACAGATCCGACACCGCTTGCGCCTGGAAGCCGACGGCGCTGCTCTGTACCCCGACCGCCGAAGCCTGGTCGCCGCAGGCCGTGGATCCCGGCCCGAACGCCGCTCCGGCGCCGGGCTCGCAGACGACATTGGTGGCTTGGGCCGAGGCGGGTGCGCTCCACAGGACCGCGAGCGCGGTTGCCGAGGCCGTGGCGACCAATTTTGTCTTCATGTTCATGACGCGCGCTCCACTTCTGCGACCGGCAGCCGTCATCGTCACGGCCGGCAATCGCGCCCGGCCAGGCGCCGGGGTTCGGGCTCGATTTGTACGAGGCGGCCGGTTCCGACGTCGATTGGTCAAGCGTTCCGATGGCGTGGTCCGCGCGTCTCCACGCGGCCCGGGAGGAGCCTCAGTTGAGCGCGCGAAGCCATGTCCGGAACAGGTGCGGCGCGTCGTCCTTCGAGGCGGTTGCCGGGTCCGCGATGGTTCTGGGTTTCGCCCAATGGTCGCGAAACGCCCCGGGGCTCAACCCGTAGGCCTTCTTGAAAGCTCGCGTGAAATGCGACTTGTCGATGAACCCCGTCATTCGTGCGAGTTCGGAGATCGCGCGGGTCTCGTCGGGATTGCGAAGCAGCCGGTGGATTCGCTGCAAGCGGCGCGCCTGGACCTGACGGAGCACGCCGCCGCTATCGCCGCAGATGCGGTAGAGCGCCGAGCGCGAGACACCGAGCGCGGCGCAGATCGTCGCGACATTGAGATCGTTGCCGAGGTTGCGCTCGATATGGTCGCGAAGCCGGCTCGCCAGCGCTTCTTCCCGGGCCTTCTGCGCCGCCGCCGCGCGCAGGCTGTCGAGCAGTGTGTCCGCCACCAGGTCCATGATCATCCGCTCGATCGCGTCCTGCTGCGACAGGTCGAGGCGAGGGAGCGTGGCGCAGAGCGTGCGCAGGCTGGCGTGGAGCAGGGGCGCAAGCCGTTCATGCGCGACGAGACCGTGAACGTCGAGCTCACCGATCCGCTCGATGAACCGGTGGCGCGGAATGGCGATGGAGACCGCCCGCAGCGATTTGGTCTCGAGCCGACACGGCTGGCGCATGTCGACGACCACGAGCGAGCCCGGGCCGCACATCCTCCTCCGCCCTTCGGACGTGACCCAGACCCGGCCACCCATGTGGAGATTAACGTAGAAATGATCGACATGATCTCGCGCCAGGCGCTCGCTCGAACGGTCGTAATCGGCGGAGTCGGAGTTGAACTGGGTCACGACAAGCGATCCGATCCGCCACACGAGGGCCCGCGCGTCGAACGCACCGACACCGGGCCGCGACATGTCGAAATTGGCCATGGCCGCCGCGAAGTCGGCGAACTGCTCGCTTTCGTCGAGATTCTCGCTGTCGAAGCGAAGTGGCGTGAATTTCGGTTGGGCGCTCAAGCTACAGACCCCGGGGACGCTGAAACGTCAGATTACGACATTATGCTTCGAGTGCCAGGGATTCGCTTCGCCTTCGAAGTTGCTCGACCCGAAGCGCAAGGTCGAGATCAGACCATATGGAGCAACAGGAAGCGGGTCACGCGCGCGGATCGCGCGGCCGGCCCGACCAGATCGCGACACCAAACCAATCGTCACCGAGGACGGGTCCTTAGTCGGCCGAGGGTTCGCCTCCTGAGGCGTTTGCGTTCGTTCGATGGAGAGGACCGGGCCTCCGCGACCCGGCATGCTTGCGATATGAATGAGTGGCGCGCCCGGCATATATATGATGGGCATTCAGATCATTTGGAAATCTCGGTTCAGCTAAGCCGCTGAGGGTTCGCTTCGCGCCCATCTCGGCCATTCAAATGGTCAGCGAACGAGCCCGAAAGCGGATGCTTGTGTATGTGAGAACGGCCAGCGAAGCGAGCGACGGATCTTTGCGATGGTGTTGATCCCGACTTCAGGGAGGATGCGATGTCGAAGAAGGCTACCTTGGCTTCTTATCTCGACCCGCCCAGCTGGCGGTCTCTTACGCCCGACGAACAAAAAGCCTATTTCGCTGAACTGCGTGGGCGCGTGAGGGCGGTAAGGAAGAGGCGCGCGGCAACGCGGGGACGCAAAGCCGGGCTCGTTCTGCAGGAGAGCGTCTCGCCCTTCGACGCCTACACCTATCTGCACGCCCGATTTGGTGCGCCGAACGGTCTCCAGACGATGCTGGCGCGGGACGATTCCGACAACCTGTTCCACTGGGACTACTATCTGAAGGCGGGCGGTGCGAACCTCCAGTTCGTTGGAGCGTCGGAGGAGGTCCATGTCCATTTCGACATCAACGTTACCGACGAGCAATGCGTCGCCTTCATCGAGGCGTTGCGCGCCGATTTCGGGAGGGTTGGCCAAGACAAGGGGCGCTTCGCCGCCAGCCTCGAAAAATGGAACATTTTCCCCAACCAATTCCTTGCGATCGCCGATCGCTGCGCGGAACTCTATGACGACATCACCACAGCGCTGCCGAAGATCGAGCGCAAGATACTCGCCGATAAGTTGACCACCCAGGCACTGCTGGCTGAAAAGCGGCGTAAGTCGCATGCCGGGTGGATGAAGGCCGTCACGACCGCGCCGACGGAGCTGTCGGTGCTGATGCCCGTCCTTTTCGAGTCCTTTATCGGTCTCATCGTCGCCTTGCTGATCAAGCCGGAGGTGAAGAGCGACGCGGACGCGTTCAACGCATTCGTCAGGAGCCCCCTCAATCAAAAGCTCCTCGCGATAGCCGACCGGTGCGCGGGCTTCGCTAGGCCGCTCGCACAGGAAGATCCGGTCTTCGGGCGGTATTGGACGGTAGTGAACCGACGCAACGACATCATCCACGGCAATGTCGATCCGGTCCGGGACGCGCTCGAAGTAGTCTATTTCCATGGGAAGCGCCCGCTCTACAAGACGGGGGGCGATCGCATGCGCCAGCACTGGAAAAGGTTAATCGACCGGTACCGGCCGCAGGAGGTTGTGGACGACTATTTGGCGATGCACGCCTTCATCGTCGACATCCTTGACCACATGACCGCTGGTGGGCGTCGCTTAGTCGAAATGGTGATGGAGGACACCCAGCCCGGCTGGGATAACCGGCGCAAGATCGCCGGTCGCTTGTTTCCCGACCATGTGGCAACGACGGTGTTTGAGGGTATGCGGTACGATTGGCAGCTGAAGCGAATTTAGTTTCGCGCCGATCACGCGCTCGAAGCAGAAACGAGGACGAGACGACCACCATGGCGCGAAATCCAATGTGGATCGCCACCAGGGAGGGACAGGATTGGCGCGACGAGACATCGCTCGCGGCGATCAACTGGCTCGTTTCGACCGTCCCGCTCGCCGACTGGACCACCCGCATGGACCGCGTCCGCGCGGTGTTCGAGCCCGCTCGCGACCTTTGGCCGACTGGCGCCAGGCCTGCACTCTACGATCCGCGCGATCTAATTGCCTGGTACATATTCCAGGCAAACGCCTATGCCACCGATCGCGCAAACCTAGTCGAGCATGAGGCGTATCGGATCGCTCCCGTTTTCCGCCGGCTCGGCCAGCTCCTGCCGACGTTGAAGCGCGTCGTAGGCGCCGAAGAGCGAGCGGCGCGCATGATGGTCAATAATCGTTCGACCCCCGACGAGGCACTTTATGAACTGCTGGTAGCGGGCGCCTACGGCTCGCGCGGCTGGAGCGATGTCCGGTTCGTGCCCGAGGATCCGCCCAACCGGACACCGGATCTCCATATCAGTCGCGGACGCAGCCGCTGGGCGGTCGAATGCACGCGCACAGGCCGATCCGACTATATGGCACGGGAGCGCGCCGCCGGCGACGTCCTAGCTCGTTTGGCGCTCGAGGAAGCCGAGCGGGCCCGAGTGTCGATCCGGGTGGAGACGATCTACCAAGACGAGTTGATCAACCTCCCCGAGCGATACCTCGCCGACAGGGTCGCCAACTTTCTTTTGGGCGGGTCCGGCGAATGGGAAGATGCGGCCGGCGGAGGCAGAATCGAACGTGCGGATCTCAGGCCGCTGCGAGCCTTGCTTCGCTATGACGACATCATCTTCGGTGCAAGCCGGATGATTGAGTTGGTGATGGGCGACTATATGGATGCCGTCGACTATCGCATGGCGGGCGAATGGACGCCGGCGCCCGGCCGCACCTTTCATGCGACGGCGGTTTCTCGAGCCAGCGTGATCGGCTGGATCAGCGCATCGGAGGAGGCCGCACGGCGCAAGGCGATGCACTTCCGGTCGCTGGTCGCCGACAAGGCGGGACAGCTGCACGACCGGCCCGGTGTTCTCCATGTCGGTTATGAAACGACGGGCGGGAATGCCGTGGAGGGTCTGCGTCATCGATTGAATGCAGAGCAGATGCGAAACTTTGAGCCGCGTGGCAGCACGCTCGAGTGGGTCTACGGGAACTATATGATGCCGGAGCACACGACCGCGCGAATGGAGTCGGCGGCGCTTTCGGAGACCACCGCCACTTATCCAATCAAAGGCCGCCGGCATCGCCAGCCACTCCGACATCATATGCTTTTCCTCGACGACGACGGAACGCCGGGAAGCCACTGGCGACGGTGAAGGTTGAACTCACGCCGTCAGCCTATCAAGGCTGTTCGCGTCCTATGTCAGCTTATCGTTGGAGCGTTCTTGATAACTGTCAGGCGCTTTCGGCCAGGTCGTGCCTTTCGACTCAACGCCCTCTCCCGGACGCTCAGGCTGCACGACCCTTAGCCGCGACCCAACCCCTTTCGGCACCGTCTCAGGCCAGCTGTTGGTGGATGACGGATCGGGCGCTCGAGTGGCATAAGCGGCCGTTCGTCCAGATGTTACCCGCCGCCTAGGCGCTTAAGATGCGAAAGTTGGACAAGATCGATACCGAAATCGTCACGCCTGGCGATCGGATGGATTCGGGGCTGAAGACCGAAGCTGGTCCCAAAGCGCTCTTAAGGCCAGACCTCAAAGACTCGTCCAACATCGCGCGGGTCGAGCAGCACGATCTTGTCGAAGCTACCGGGCGTGATCGAAGCCTGATCGAAGAAGAGCTCCTGCTCGAAGTCGTCGAGCCCGTATCCGATCTGGTCGGGAAGGACGAGCCACCATTCCGGATAGCGTGCGCGGTAAGGGGCTATCTTCCCGGTCTTCTCCGCAATGCAGTGCGCAAGGTTGCTCTCGATCTCCGCGATCAACCAGCCTCCCGACTGCTCGTCGCTATGGCCAGAAGGTCGAAAGAAGGAGGGTTTCGGTGTCGGGGCACGGAAAACTTTGATCGAAAATCCGCCGGTCAGCTCCGCCTCGAAAGGCTGAGGGTCGGGGTGTGCCATGAAAGGTACGAGCAGTGCGTCGAGCTCGCGCTTGATGGTTTTCCAATCCGGGAGCGGGCGACCAAATCTATAAAACACATACCAACTCTGATCCGACGCAGGCGCAGCGCCTAGGCCGGTGAGATAGTCTCGGACGCGTCGCCAGAGGGGGATTGCCACCTCCTCCAGGCCCCGCAGACCGCGCCCCGTGCCGTCGTCGTGGTTCTGGTTGAGCCGGCGGACCTCCACCGCCACCCGGCCGTCGCAGAGGAAGTCCGGCGGCACGTTGCCGTCCGGCTCGTACCGCACTTCCTTAAAGGCGAGCCCCTTGAGGTAGGTCTCAACTAGCCGTTCGGAGCTATCCATGAGCATTCCTTCGTCGCCGCTTCATCGGCATGTTCGCGTTCAGCACCATATGACCCGGCCTTCCCTCATCCAAAAGTGCGAGAATTACCCCGTGCGCCGCAAGACCGAAGTTCGGCAGCTTCTGCCTGCGGTCCATCGGAAAGCAGACGGACCGCTCACGGCCAGGATCAGCTACGCGGCTCGAGCTTGAGCCGGGACCGAAGGGATGGCGGCGACTGGTGGAAAGCGGAATGGCAGCTTCTGGGTGAGCTGAGGCAGATAGCAGACGCTTGTTCATGTGGCGTCGGTGCGTCGGGTCAGCGCCCATAGCGGACGGCCAGAGCGTACGAGCGAGCGCCTGAAAGCGGTCATTCATTCAGCTGCCCACTGATGTCCGCTTTCGACTGAAAGCAGATGTTCGCGAGATGGGCTCAGGTTCGCCCGCCTAAAGAAACATCATGCTTGGAAACAGACGTCGTGTAAGCTGCGTCGAAGTGCTTCCGACGTCCGCGTCCGACCTGCAGATCAGCAAGTTTTCGGCGGCTTGCCCTTGCTGTTGGTGATTCCCAACTGGTCACGCTCGCGCACGTTGAAGGCGGCTTCGTAGCGGATTTCCTTTGAGGGGATGATGCCCTTCCACAGGATCGGCTCGTAGTCGTAGACCACCTCGGCATACATCACGGCGGTGCCGGCGGGCGCGGACACCTTCCGGCCCGGCGGCCCGACCCCGTCCTTCAGCGCATTGTCGCTCGCGCCCTTGCCCTCGCGTCCGTACTTCGGCTCCTTGACCTTCTTGCCGTCGCAGCGCTGCCAGGCGATTTTCTGACCCTTGGCGCTGCCGCCCTTCCCATTGTCTTCGAGCGACGAGAGGATGATCCGGCCCTTGTTCTCGAGGTCGATCGACTTCCCCTGGAGCTCGACGCCCTCGAATACCTGCCCGAGGTCGAACTCGTCGACCTGGGTCGGAATGCGGCTGGCGTTGTCGGCGAGAGTCTCCGCGGCGCGGTTCAAGCGCAGATGGGTGAGCGCGAGATTGGTCAGCTCGAAGCCGCCCGTCAGCATCAGCACGAACAGGGGCGCGGCAATCGCGAACTCGACAAAAGCCGCGCCGCCCTGGTCGGCCCGCAACGATCTGAGATTGAGGTTCAGCATACGACGTCCGGTTGCCGCTGGTTAGCGTAGGGTTGGGTCCGGACGAGCGCGCTCGCCGAGACGCTGTACTTGGGGTTCGAGGTCACGAAGCCGAGCACCGGGAAGAGATGCGGCGCGCTCAGCCCGACGTTGTAGACCACGACATCCTCCGCTCCGCCGAGGCCGGCGCGGCCCGCGCTCGTATCGAAGCGACCGTTGGGGTTGCTGTCTTCCCAGCAATCGCCGGCATCGTACTGGCCGTTCTTGTTCTTGTCGGTGATCAGCGATTCCGGTCGGTCGATCGCCGAGAAGTTTTTGAAGTTCTGGATGTCGAACGTGTAGGTGCCGTTCGAGACGAGCGACTTCATGCGATCCTTGATTGCGGCCTGGATTCGGTCCTCAATCGTTCCCGTGCCGCCGATCCGGGGATCCTCGACGACAGCGGTGCGAGCGATGTCGTTCAACGACGCCTGCAGGTTGGCCTTGACGTAGGTCTGGTAGGCGAGATCCCCGAACCCGAGGATCATCCCCAGGAGAGGCACGCTCAGCAACGCGAACTCGACGATGTTCGCGCCGCCTTCGTCGCACAGCATGCGGCGGAAGGTCGCGATCATTGGGTCAGCCTCAGTCGCCCGATTCCCTTGCCGATGCGCTGGAAAACTTGGTCGAGGTCGGAGCCGTTGCTGACGAAGAACCGGTCGCTGCCGCTGGCGCAGGGCGAGATGTCGGCGGTGGCGCCAACGTCGATGGCGATGACCCAGATGGTCGCGCCCATCTGGCGGGCCCGGTTGCAGGCATTAAGGAACCGCGCTTTGTGTCGGTCGACCAGCGCGCCGGTGGCGACCATCCGAGTCTCCCGCGCCGGGATGCCATACGCGCTGTAATTGTTGCTGTCGGCCGTCATCTCGCCGTCGGTGAGGAAGATGATGTGCTTGGCGACAGGCACTTGGCGATAGGTCTCTGGATTGTCGGTCGCGAACATGCCCGAGGACGAGAGGTAGCGCATGCCCCACGTGATGCCGAGATCATGGTTGGTGTAGCCGCCGACCTTCGAGAGGCTCGCATTCACCGCGCTTTGGAAGCTGTTCTGGCTGTTATATTCCGACAATCGCTGCGCCGCCGCCGGGCAGAACGTCGTGAGGTTCGGATAGGCGCCCGTCTCGCCGACGGTGCCGTCAGGGTCGTAAGGAGCCCATTGGAGCGACGTTGCCACGCCCGTCTGGTCGATATCGCCCTGAGCGACGTCCGACGAGATGCGGATGCTGGCGCCACCCCCTTGCGAGATCGTCGAGCGCTCCTCGAGGCAACCGCTCCAGGTTGTCTTGTACCAGAGACTGTTGTGCGAGACGGACTTTTGCGCCCAGTTGTTCCCCGTCTTCTGCCAGTAATTCGCCGGCTCGCGGATCCAACTCTGCTGGAGGTCACTGCCAACGTTGACAGTCATCGAATAGGGCATGAACCCGTAGCGGGTCCGGACGCCCCTCGCGTCCTTGAGACTGTTGTAGAGCGCCGCGGTCGCGGAGCGCACGCGCGACAGGCGCGACGTGCTCTGTTCGGTCGCGGCATAGGCACAGCTGTCGCCGGTGCCCGCCGTGCAATTCATCGATCCGGTGACGTCGAGCACGAGCATGATGTCGTTGTTGACGTAGTCCTGGTCCGCGCTGCACTCGACCGATACCGCCATCTTGTCGGTGCCGAAGAGGGCCATGATGGTGGTTGGCACGGTTGTTTTGGCGGTGACGTTCACGGTCGACACGTCGGATGCGTCGGGCGCGAAAGTGAGCTCGACCGGAGCCGCATCCATCGTCCCGGCGGGGAAGTTGAAATTGAAGAATTTCTGCCCTTCGGCGATGGCCGCGGCATCGAGCGTCCCGCCCGCCATGTAACGCCGCGCGGCAAGCGAGCCGGCGTCGCAGGCAGTCTGCATCTTCGATCTGACGAGATAGCCACGCGTCAGGTCCATGCCGGAGCCGATGAGACCGAGCAGAGGAATAAGCGCCGCGGCCAGCAGCAGCATCGCATTGCCGCCCTCGTCCCGCATCAAGCGGCGGAACAGTTTCCCCAATGACACGGGAACAAGCATTGCGAACTCCAGAACAGGAAGCCCATTCTGGTTTCAAAATCTTAACGAAACCTTCTGCGTCGCCGATACGCAGCAGGGGCCTGCGGGAGTTGCTCGAGAGTACGCCGTTCATGATCCCAATGAGAGACGGAGGGACAGTGGTTGCGGCAGCTCTGTCAATTCGACCCGTAGAGAGGGGCGGTCTCCTTCTCGCCGTAAGCGGCCGTTCTGCTAAACACGATCACAAGCCCATTCGCTCTTTTTCTTATCGGCCGCTGTTGGCCTGAGGAGATGAAGCATGGGACATGCAATCTACGATCCCGGTCAGGTAGGCCGTCCCGCGTGGAATGTTGGCCGTAAGCTTGGCGCGAAGCGCCCGCTCCTGCCTAAGCAGGTGTGGGCCGTGCGCTTCTTCCTTAAGCAGGAGCATCGCCTCCGCGATCGGGGGGCCTCAGCAGAGAGGTGACCGTCAGGAGGGAGAACTTCGGACACGCTCGCGCTCAATCCGGCGTTAGTTAGATCCTGTAAGAGAAATGGCGAGGTCATCTTGCAGGGTGGCAGCGCGACGACCGCTGAGGCGCCATTCTCTCGTTGCTCGATCCTGATCTCTTCTCATCTAGCATCAAGTTAGCGGACCCGCGAACGTCCGCAATGAGTCGAAAGCCGACATAAGGCCGGCGGCTGAACGAATGGCCTCTTTCCATCCTCAGCCGCGAGGACCGGACGGTCTCCTGACGGCCAGGAGCAGTCGCAGCCTCGTCGGATCGTGGATGCTGAATGCCGCGGGTCGAGCGATATCAATGCGCCGGCGCTGCAGGCTGGAGATACATAGGGGCCTGACTTCCCGACGGTGGGTCGAGCACAAAGCGCGGATAGGAGAGCACGAGACCGGTATTGGGAAGCTTGATGCTCTGCACGCCCCCTGACTGCCGGGTTCGTGCGGCTCCCCCCGTTCCGACCAGCGTTCCGAAGCGGTAATCCCGGACCACGTTGCTGAACAACACGGCGGACGAGTAAGTCGAAGGGCCTATCAGCACTTCAACCTTGCCGGCAAAGTGTAGCGGTTCCCCCTCGACCGGCTGCGTCCATGATGTGATCGTGCCCGTTACCTTTTCTCCTGATTTCTCGCGCTTCGTGTAGGTTGAGCCCTGCTTGTATGGCCGCGTGGCGATGTAGCGGAGGATACCGTCCTTCCACATGTCGTCATCGCCGCCGCCATTCTGGCTGACATCGATCAGCAGGCGATCGCTTCCCGCCGCCTTCATCCTGGAGAAGCAATCGCGGGTGAAACTGAAGAACCGCTCCTTGTCGGCCCACACGAACGAAGACACGGTCAGTTTGGCCGACCGATCCGGATTGATCTGGCAAATGAAAAGTCGCTCGAAACTGGCGTCCCGACGCAGGATGGCGGGCAGCGAATGGGCCGCATCAGCGATGACGGGCCGCTTGCCGCTGTCGAGCACGAGCGTGTAGCTCTGCGGTGTCCCGTAGAGCGTCGCAAACCATAGCCACCATCGCTGCGCGAGAAGAGCTTTTCGGAAAGCTGGGGTGTCGCCGTGCGTCCGTGCCATCAGCGATCGAGCAACGGCGCGTGCGTCACGCCCCTCGATCCGGAGAATACGACGTCCCTCGAGCGGAGACGCCGAGCCTCCGAGCGCCGCAGTAATGACGGGATATCCTTTGCGGTCGAGGTTGATCTCGAAGGGAAACAGCCCGACGCCCGATCCAACTTTTTCTTCGCTCCGTGCCCGCCAGTCCGGCAGCCCAATGAACAAGTGGCCATCCGCCAGCAGAGGATTAAGCTCAGCCAAGTTCGCCCAGGCTTCCGCTTGCCCCATGGGATGGTCGAGCTGGCGATCGATCCTTAACGCTTGTCGTTCTAGCTCGGACGTCTTCACGGAATGCGTCAGGTCCGGGTGCTGACGCTCGATCGTCTCCAGCGCGAACCTAAGGTCGGCTCGAAGCGCCGAGGGGTCGGTCATTCCCGGAGAGCCGCCGTCCGCCGAGAGGCTGATGAGTGACAGGAACAAAGAGGTAGAGAAAAGCCACTCCAATGCCAGTCACCCTTCAAAAGCAGCGAATGTTGAAATAGGTGATACATATTTCAACAGGTGTCCATGCTCGTGAGTGATCACAATCCGCGCTTGATCAGGGACCGCGTCCAAATTCGGCTGTTGAGCTCGCCGGTAAGACAGGAGATCGTCGACACGCTTGCCGCGCTCGGGGGAGAGGCTGATGTATCGAGCTTGGCCGAACACCTCGGCCGCCCCGCAGATGGTCTTTATTATCACCTGCGATCATTGGCCCAAGGCGGATTGATCAGGGAAATCAGGCGGGACGGAGGACGGCTTTTTGCGCTTGTCGGGGAAGGCAAAACTCCTCTTCGGCTGGTCTACGACCTGAGCCCGGACGGAAACGGTGCTGCTTTGAAGGAGTTCGTGAAGGGGTTGTTGCATGTGGCCGGCCGCGACTTCGAGACGGCTGTTGAAAGCGGCAGCGCCGTGGTCGCGGGCACCAGACGCGAGCTTTGGGCATCACGAAATAAGGGCTGGCTGGCACCGCAAGACATTCAGGAAGTGAACGCGCTTTTACTGCGGTTGAGCGAACTTACCAGTCAGCCAAGATCCGCTGGGCGTGATCGGCTCGTCAGCGTCGCCTTCATGATGTCTCCGATCGATCCCAAGGGGAAAAGGCGCCAAGGAGAAAGCTAGAGTGTCTAGGCGATTGTCTCCTCCGAGACAGTCCTCGTTCGAGGAAACAAGCGTGCGCTCGAACACGCCGTATTCCTTAGCGCCGGCGCGCGTGATGGCGTTCTTACTTCAATACAGGAGTGGCGCACCCGACAGGATTCGAACCTGTGGCCTCTGCCTTCGGAGGGCAGCGCTCTATCCAGCTGAGCTACGGGTGCCTGGTGCTGTCGCCCTAGCCGCGCGGGGCGAGGCCTTCAAGCCATGTCCGCAACGGGCGGTGCAACAAGTCGCCCGCGCGGCGCCCGACGACCATCCCGACATGACCCGCCTGCGCGGCGATGCTGGGCCCGGGCGCGGCGGTCGCGGCCGGCACGATGCGGTCGTCGCTGGCGGTCACGTGCAGCATCGCGCAGTCGGGGAGGGGGCCGAGGCCCTCGGCGCCGGCACCGAACAACTGCTCGACCATCTGCGCCGCGGCCGGGAGGGGGAGCGGCTCGCCGGCATTGGCCCAATCCTCGATGCCGACAAAGGCCCGCGCCTCGGGACTTCCGGACGCGAGGTCGGCGAAATGCGCGAACTTGGCCACGATCCGCTCGGGATCGATCTGCCAGAAGGCCGCCTGAAGCACCTCCATCGGCAGGAACCCCAGTCGCTCGGCGACCGGGCGGCTGGAGCGCCAGAGCTCGGTCAGGGCTTGCCGGGCGCTCGCCGGATAGACCTCGAAGCGCCACGGCGAGGCGAGCGTCGCGACCGCCCGCACCGCCGGCTCGCGCGCCGCCGCCGCCAGCGCGAGCGTCCCGCCGAGACAATAGCCGACCAGCACCGCCGGCCCGACCGCGCCGAGCAGCGGTCGCAGCCGTTCCTCGACGTGCCCGGTCAGGTCGAGCCCGGCCCGCGCCCGCGCCGCGCCCCAATCGAGCAGCAGCACGCTATTTCCCCCGGTCAGCGCTTGCGCGAGCGATCGCGAGGATTCGAGGTCGAGAATCGTCGGCGGATTGATCAGCGAAGGGACCAGCACCACCGTCGGTCCCGATCCGCCGCAGTCGCGCAGCATGGTGCCGGCGACGTCGGCGACGACCGGACGCTCGGGTGGAGGCGACGCCGGTTCGGCCGACTGGTAGCGGCGCAAGCCCTCGAGCGCCTTCGCCGCCAGTTCAGGGTTTCGCAACGCCGCCTGTCGCAGATGTTCGAGGAACAGGGGCAGCGGCCTTGGCCCGCGGTTTTGTTGCGGTGCGGCAAACGGCGGTGCTAGGTCCTTCCTCACCCTGCCGAGGACTGACGATGAACGCCGCTTCCCACAAGATCACGATCAAGAAATATGCGAACCGGCGTCTCTACGACACCGAGAGCTCGACCTACGTCACGCTCGACCGGCTGGCGCAGATGATCCGCGAGGGCCGCGATTTCGTCGTGGTCGACGCCAAGACCGGCGAGGACATCACCCACCAGGCGCTGACCCAGATCATCGTCGAGGAAGAGGCACGGGGCGGCGCAACCATGCTTCCCGCGAGCTTCCTTCGCCAGCTCATCGCGCTCTACGGCAATTCGATGCAGACCATGGTCCCATCCTATCTCGATGCCGCGATGCAGAGCTTTTCCAAGAGCCAGGGCGCGTTCAAGGACGCGTTCGGGAGCAACCTCTTCACCGATCTCGCCAAGCGGCAGATGGCGTTGTTCGAACAGAGCGCCAAGGCGATGAGCGGCATCGCCAAGCCCGCCGACAAGCCCGCGGCGCCGCAAGGCGGTGGCGGCGACGACGTCGCCAACCTCAAGGCCGAGCTCGACGCGCTGCGCGCCAAGGTCGACAAGCTGGCGCGCTGACCGGTTATGCTGCTGATGATGCTCGCGGCGGTGCAGGTCGCCGCCGTCGATCCCGCCATTCCCGCCGACTGGCGGACGCGGCCGATCACCGCCGGCGTCTGGTCGTGGCGCGCAACGCCCGAGGCAAGCGAAGCGATCTTTTCCGATTCGCGCGGACCGCAATTTTCGGTGCGCTGCATCCGCGCCACGCGGCGGGTGAGTTTCTCACGCACCGGCGCGGTCCCGGCGCAACCGATTCGAATCGCCACGACCGGCAGTGACCGGCTGCTTCCGGTCGGCAACATGGTGCTCGCCAGTGATCCCCTGCTCGACGCAATCGCCTTCAGCCGCGGGCGTTTGTGGGTGGATGCGAAGGGGACGTTGCCACTCGTCCTGCGCTCGGGCCCGGAGCCGGCGCGAAGCATCGAAGATTGCCGACAATAAGGATCATTACAAGACTTGAACGAACCCTCCGTTCGCGCATTCTGCAGGTGCCAACAACACAGCGAAAGGAGGTGATCCGATGTCTCATGGTTCAGCTAGAGGATCGGTGAAGTTCGTTCGGGAGCCGCGGGTCTAAACACCCCGCCAATGGTCTCCCGGGCTGGAGCTCTCCGGCCGCTGACCATGTCGAAGGGACCGTCGCAGCCAAGCGGCGGTCCCTTTTACGCATTGGCGCCAGGCCGCCGGCCCTTGACGCGGGAACCGTTGCGCTGCTGCATCGTCTTGTCGCCAAACGTCTTGCAACGGGGAGAAACTATCGTGGCCAGAGCCAAGACCTCCAAGTCCAACAATAGTGGTGGCAGCAGCAGCTTCACCGACCAGCATGGCGCCGCCCAGAATGGCGCCTCGCAGCAGCAGAAAAAGGCCGACAACGCCGACGACGGCGAGGGCTCGCTCAACGAGACCTTCGACAAGCTCGCCAAGGCCGCGATGAGCAAGGAGATGCTCGCCGCCGGTCTCGCCGCCGCCGCCGCCGCGATCAGCGCCAGTCCGTCGGTCCGCCGCAAGATCCGCGACGCGGGTGAAAATGCCGCCGACACCGCCAGCAGCGCGGCGAGCTCGATGGCCGCCAGTGTCAGCCGCCTTGGCTCGCTGATCGCCGAGGCGGTCGCCGACGCCGCGCAAAAGGTTCTCGGTGGAAGCTCGTCCTCGTCCTCGAGCCGCAGCAGCGGCGGCGGATCGCGCTCGGCCTCCTCGGCCGCCAGCACCGCCAAGCGCAGCGCCAGCCAGCGCGCCTCGGCCGTCAAGGAAAAGGCGACCGGCACCGGCCGCTCGGCCTCGTCGGCGACCAAGTCGCGCGCCCGCAAGCCAGCGGCAGCCTCAACCGCCGCCGCTTCGGCCGAAGGCGCCGCCACGACTGCCAAGCGTTCGGCCGCCGCGCGCACCGGCACCGCCTCGCGCCCGCGCAGCACCACGCGCGCCAAGACCGGCACGGCGCGCCGGCCGTCGACCCGCAAGCCGACCGGCGGCGGCGACAGCAGCAACAGCTAAGCACCGATCTCCACGACCTGAACGGCCCTCGCTTCCCCAGCGGAAGCGGGGGCCTTTCGCTTTTCGGGCCCGCGTGCCAGAGCCTCGCCCCATGAAGAAGCTCGCCGTCGTCATCCTCGCTGCCGGTCAGGGCACCCGCATGGCCTCCGACCTCCACAAGGTCCTTCACCCGCTCGCCGGTCGGCCGATGCTGATGCACCTCCTCGATACGGTCGCGCAGCTCGGCGCCGAGCGGACCGTGCTGGTGGTCGGCAAGGGACGCGAACAGCTCGAGGCGGCGGTCGCGGGCCGCGATCTCGCGGTCGCCGTCCAGGCCGAGCAGAAGGGCACCGGCCACGCCGTCGCGCAGGCCGCCGAGGCGCTTGCGGGCTTCGAGGGCAATGTCCTCGTCCTCTACGGCGACACGCCCTGCGTCGAGGTCGCGACGCTCCGCGCGATGGCTGAGCGGCTCGAGGCCGACGACCGGCCCGGCGTGGTCGTGCTCGCTTCCTCTCCCGCCGACCCCGCCGCCTATGGCCGCGTCATCCTCGGCGAGGGCGACCGGATCGCGCGGATGGTCGAATTTAAGGATGCGAGCGAGGCCGAGCGCGCCGTCCGGCTGTGCAACAGCGGCATGCTCGCCGCCGGCGCGGCCGATCTGTTCGGCTGGCTGGCCCAAGTCGGCAACGACAATGCGGCGGGCGAATATTATCTCCCCGACATCGTCATGGTCGCGGGCGCCGAGGGCCGTCACGCGGTCGCGCTCGAATGCGCGCCCTGGCAGACGGCGGGCATCAACAGCCGCGCCGAGCTCAGCGTCGTCGAGCGCGATTGGCAGCAGCGCCGCCGCGCCCGCGCCATGGCCGAGGGCGCAACCCTGCTCGACCCCGCCACCGTTTGGTTCAGTTTCGACACGAAGCTCGGCCGCGACGTCGTGATCGAGCCGAGCGTCTTCTTCGGCCCCGGCGTCGCCATCGCCGATCGCGCCACCATCCACGCCTTCTCGCACCTCGAGGGCGCCATCGTCGGCGAGGGCGCGGCGATCGGCCCCTATGCGCGGCTTCGCCCCGGCGCGGTGCTCGGGCAAGACAGCAAGGTCGGCAATTTCGTCGAGATCAAGAAGGCGACGCTCGGGGCCGGCGCCAAGGCCAATCACCTCAGCTACATCGGCGATGCCGAGGTCGGGGCCAAGGCGAACATCGGCGCGGGCACCATCACCTGCAATTACGACGGCTTCTTCAAGTATCGCACCCGGATCGGCGAGGGCGCCTTCATCGGCTCGAACAGCGCGCTCGTCGCCCCGGTGAGCATCGGCGCGGGCGCGATCGTCGGGGCGGGCTCGGTCGTGACCCGCGACGTCGAGGCGGAATCGCTCGGCGTGACGCGGGCCGACCAGAAGCAGCTCTCCGGCTGGGCCACCCGCTTCCGTGAACGGCAGCGGGCGAAAAAGGCCTCAGCCGGAGGCGCCTGACCGCTTGCCTCAGTTGGCGGCGGTCTTCTTCTCGTCCTTGTCGTCCTTGGGCACCCAAGCTTCCTGGAGCTTCAGCTTCTTGCCGCGCTTGTCGAAGTCCTCGCGGTTCTGCGTCGAGAGGTTCGGGCGGCCGGTCATGATGCCCATGGCGATCGCGCAGCGGACGTAGCTGGTCTCGCCTTCCTCGACATTCACCTTGAGCGTGTCGGTCGCCTCGGACTTGACCGAATAGTCGTAAACGCCCGGCTTCACCTGCTGGACGAAATACTTGCCCGGCGGCAGGCGGTTGACGACCGCGCCGTTGGCGCTGACGCGGCAGCTCACCAGCGCGCCCATGCTCGACGGGCGATAGAAGACCACCTGGCCCATGCCCGGCGGCGGCGGCGCGATCACCGGCGCGGCGGCGACGGGCTTGTCCTCGGCCATCGCCACGCTCGCGGGCACGCCGGCGAGCACGGCAAGGCTCGCCGCCATCATCATCTTACGCATTCAAAGTCCCCCTGTCGGTTGGTTGGTCTCGGTAGTGGTGGAAACGGTGGCGGCCGAAGCAGGCGCCGGAGCGAGCGCCGGGGCAGGGGCGCCGAGCGGCGTGTCACTCACCACCACCGCATTGGCCCTGGCGCCGACCGCGACGTCGACGTTGCCGCCCGAAATCAGCATCCCCGGCAAGCCGATCAGCGCGGTCGCGGCCATGGTCGTCCCGGTGTTGTCCTTGCCGTTGCCGGTACCGAAGCGGAAGCGCTTGAGCGTGATCCGGGTCCCGCCGACCTCGACATAGCGCGCGGCCAGCGTCAGCTCGCCCGCCTTGCCCATCATCCGCGCGGGCGAGGCCTGGATGACCTCGGCGACGACCGGGCTCCCGGCGGGGATCAGCAACTCGTTCTGGACTCCGCGCACGTCGCCGACGGTCTTGAGCGCCACCAGGTCGCCCGACTTGCTCGTCCGGCTGCTGGCCGCCTGGCTGAACTCGACGTCGATGGTGGTGCCGGCGCGAAGCACGCCCGGAACGGGCATCGGCGCGACAGCGGTGGTAGCGGACGGATCGGCGGCACGCGCCACGATAGGCGGAGCCAGGGCCTGGACGGCCGCGAACGCAAGAAACATCAATGGAAAACCCCCCGGTTTTATACGCGCAATCTAGCGCCACTTTTAGCGGAGGAAAGAGACATTTGCTTGGCGTCTTGGACGGAGCCCGCTAGCGGCCATGGCGAACATTTTCACAGGATCGTCCCATGTGCGGAATCGTCGCCATCGTCGGCAAGCAGGAGGTCGCGCAGCGACTGTTCGAAGGCCTGAAGCGCCTCGAATATCGCGGCTATGACAGCGCCGGAATCTGTACCGTCGTCGATGGCGACTTCGAGCGCCGCCGGGCCGAGGGCAAGCTCGACCACCTCGCCGCCAAGCTTGCCGAAAGCCCGTTGGGGGGCGACGTCGGGATCGCCCACACCCGCTGGGCGACGCATGGCGCGCCGACCGAGAGCAACGCCCACCCGCACATCGCGGGGCCGGTGGCGCTCGTCCACAACGGCATCATCGAGAACTTCAAGCCGCTCCGCGAGGAATTGCTCGCCGAGGGACGCACCCTGCTTTCCGAGACCGACAGCGAGGTCGTCGCCCACCTCGTCGCACGCGAGATCGAGCGCGGGGCCGAGCCGCAAGCCGCGGTCGCGGCGGTCCTCCCGCGCCTCCACGGCGCCTTCGCCATGGCCTTCCTGTTCCGCGATGCGCCCGACCTGGTGATCGGCGCGCGCATGGGGGCGCCGCTCACCGTCGGCTATGGCGAGGGCGAGAGTTACCTGGGTTCGGACGCCATCGCGCTCGCCCCCTGGACCAAGCGCATCGCCTATCTCGAGGAGGGCGACTGGGTCGTCGTCCGCCGCGACGACGTGTCGATCTTCGACCGCGCCAACCATCCCGTCGATCGCCCGATCGTCGACAGCCACGCCTCGGCCGAGACCATCTCCAAGGGCAATCACGCGCACTTCATGCGCAAGGAGATCTTCGAGCAGCCGCTGGTCGTCGCCCAGACCCTGCAGAGCTACGTCCGCGCCTTCGAGGGCGAGGTCGCCATTCCCGCCGCCGACTTCGACTTGGCCGGGGTCGAGCGCGTCACCATGGTCGCCTGCGGCACCAGCTATTACGCTGGCATGGTCGGCAAATACTGGATCGAGCGCTTCGCCCGCGTGCCGGTCGACATCGATGTGGCGAGCGAGTTCCGCTACCGCGACCCGATCCTCGAGGATGGCGGGCTCGCCCTCTTCATCAGCCAGTCGGGCGAGACCGCCGACACGCTTGCCGCGCTCCGCCACGCCCGCGAGCAGGGGCAGAAGATCGCGGTCGTGGTGAACGTGCCGACCAGTTCGATGGCGCGCGAGGCCGACCTTCTGCTCCCCACCCGCGCCGGGCCAGAGATCGGGGTCGCCTCGACCAAGGCCTTCACCTGCCAGCTTGCGGTGCTCGCCGCGCTTGCGGTCAACCTCGCCCGCGCCAAGGGCCGGATCACGCCCGAGGAGGAGCGCGAGATCGTCGCCCACCTCGCCGAGGCGCCCGAAGCCCTGGCGCACGCGCTCGACCATGACGAGGACATCGCCGCGATGGCGCACCTCATCGTGCCCGCGCGCGACGTCCTCTACCTCGGCCGCGGCCCCGATTATCCGATGGCGCTCGAGGGCGCGCTTAAACTGAAGGAAATCAGCTACATCCACGCCGAGGGCTATGCCGCGGGCGAGATGAAGCACGGGCCGATCGCGCTGATCGACGACCAGGTCCCCGTGATCGTCCTCGCGCCGTCGGGGCCGCTGTTCGAGAAGACCGTCAGCAACATGCAGGAGGTCCGCGCGCGGGGCGGGCAGATCGTGCTGATCAGCGACGCGGCAGGGATTGCCGAAGCGGGCGAGGGCGCGATCGCGACCATCGAGATGCCGCACGTCCACCCGCTCATCGCCCCGCTCGTCTACGCGGTGCCGGTGCAATTGCTCGCTTATCACGTGGCGGTGCTCAAGGGCACCGACGTCGACCAGCCCCGCAACCTCGCCAAGAGCGTCACGGTCGAGTGACGGGCCTCAGGCTGCGGCCCTGACCTGCAGCCCCCGGGCGTGGGCAAGCAGGCGTTCGTAGAGGAAGTCGATCACCGCGCGGACGGCGGGCTGGTGCCGGACCCGTTCGTGCGTCAGCAGCCATAGCAGCCGCCGCTCGTCGACCATCGGCGGGGCGCAGCGGACGAGGTCGGGCATGGCGTCGGCGACGAGGCAGGGGAGGACCGCGATTCCCAGTCCCGCCCGAATCGCGCTCAGCAGGCCGGTGGCGCTACCCTGCTCGATCAGCACCCGGTCGCCCAGCCCCGCCTGCTCGATCCAGTGGCCATATTGAAGCGCGAGCGAGCCGCCGCCGCCGCCAATCAGCGCATGGTCGCGGAGCGCGTCGATCGAGGACGGGACGCCGTGCCGCGCGGCATAGTCGCGGCTGCAATAGAGGGTCCAGTCGTCGCGCGCGATCACCCGGCCGACCAGTCCCGCGCCATGCGCGCTCTTGGTGCTGCGAAGCGCGATATCGGCTTCGCCGGCGCCGAGGTCGCGCACCGCCGAGCCATTGTCGATGTCGATCCGGATATCGGGGTAGCGATCGCGCAGGTCGAGGAGATGCGGCTCGAGAAGGCTTGCGCTGAACACCTCTTCCGAGGTGATCCGGACGACGCCGTGGACATTGCGGCCAGCGGCCCGGCCGTGCGCTTCAGCGGCGAGTGCTGCCTGTTCAATGGCCTGCGCGCGATCGACCAGCGCCGCGCCCGCTTCGGTCAGCGCATAGCCGGCGGGTC
The DNA here is from genome assembly GCF_039538065.1 of Sphingomonas rosea. Classification (NCBI taxonomy): domain Bacteria; kingdom Pseudomonadati; phylum Pseudomonadota; class Alphaproteobacteria; order Sphingomonadales; family Sphingomonadaceae; genus Sphingomonas; species Sphingomonas rosea. Next base: position 2,450,447 of record NZ_BAABBR010000001.1, on the reverse strand, counting down.
GCCGCTCGAACAACGGCAGCCCGAGCGCTTCTTCGAGCGCGGCGATCCGGCGCGCGACGGTGGTCTGGCTGACCCGCATCGTGCGCGCGGCGGCGAGCGTGCTTCCGCTTCGCGCCACGGCGAGGAAAGCGCGCCAGTCGTTCCAGTCCGCGTCGCGTTGCATGGTGGGCGGAGTATAGGGAAGGGCAGGGCGGCTTGCCACCACCCGGGCAGGCTCAGCCTTCGACGGCGGTCCGGTAGGAGCCGGGATCGAGCTGCACGGGCGAGACCAGTTCGACGCTTCGGGTGAGCTCCTCGAGCTCGGCCGCGAGGGTCTGCAGTTCGGCGACCAGCGCCTTGGGATCGGTCGCGCCGATCCCGCGCGAGGCGTCGAGGAGGGTTTCCAGCATCATCGCGATGCACGGCAGGATGGTGCCCTCGATCCGTTCGAAGGCATCGGCCAGTTTCTGGGTCTGTTCGGGCCCCACCATGCGTGCCCTGTAGGAGATCAGCGGTTAAGAAGCCGTTTCGCCGCTGGAGATTCGCTTGGAAAAGACCGCCGCCACCCTGCTGAGCATCGCCATGCTGGCCGCCTTCCTGCTGGTCGGCTTCGGGCTTCGCCTCGCGTTCCGGGCGGACACGCGGAAGCAGGGCCGGCTGATGGTGCTTGCCGGCCTGATCCTCGTCGCCAATGTCCTGATCCTGGTTGTCTGAGAACGACCTACTTGTTCAGCCGCATGTCGAGATAGCCGTCGACGCTCTTCATCAGCAGGTCGAGCTCGTTCGCGAAGAAGTGATTCGCGCCCGGGATCGTGTCGTGATGGATGGTGATGTGGCGCTGGGTGCGCAGCTTGTCGACGAGCTTCTGGACGCTCGCCGGGCTGACCACCTCGTCGGCTTCGCCCTGGATGATGATGCCCGAGGAGGGGCAGGGGGCGAGGAAGCCGAAGTCGTACATGTTGGCCGGCGGGGCGATCGAGATGAAGCCCTTGATCTCGGGCCGGCGCATCAGGAGCTGCATGCCGATCCAGGCGCCAAAGCTCACCCCGGCGACCCAGGTCTGCTCGGCCTCGGGGTGGATCTGCTGGACCCAGTCGAGCGCGCTTGCCGCGTCGGAAAGTTCGCCGATGCCGTTGTCGAACGTGCCCTGGCTCTTGCCGACTCCGCGGAAGTTGAACCGGAGCGTCGCGAAGCCGCGCTTCACGAACGTCTGGTACATCAGCTGCACGATCTTGTTGTTCATCGTGCCGCCCGCCTGGGGGTGGCTGTGCAGTATCAGCGCGACCGGCGCGCGCGGGCGGATGCCCGGGTGGAAACGGCCTTCGAGGCGGCCTTCCGGCCCCGGAAAGATGACTTCGGGCATGGTTTCCTTGAAGGCTATGGGGACTTCGAGCGGGCGCCTATATAGGCGGGGACCGCAAAACAGCAATCACGAGTTAAGTTTGGCCCGCCCCCGCATCTATCTCGATCATGCCGCCACCACGCCCGTGCTGCCAGAGGCGCAGGCGGCGATGGTGGAGGCGCTGGGGCGCTGGGCCAATCCCTCGAGCCCCCACGCAGAGGGCCGCGCCGCCAAGGCCGCGCTCGAACGCGCCCGCGCCACCATCGCCGATGCGCTCGGCTGGCAGCACGAGATCATCATCACCAGCGGGGCGAGCGAGGCGGTGTCGATCGTCGCTGCCCGTGCCGCCGTACGGGGCCGGGCGGTGGGCGCGACCGAGCATGACATCGTTCCGTATGCGATGGGCGAGGGAGCGCGGACCTTGCCGGTGGGCGCCGACGGCCTGATCGACCGCGAAGCTTTGTCGGCGGCGCTGGCCGAAGGGCCGACCCTCGTCGCGCTGCAGCAGGTCAACAACGAGACCGGCGTCATCCAGCCCTTGGGCGACATCATCGGTGAAATCCGCGCCGCCGGATCGCTGCTCCTCGCCGACTGCGCCCAAAGCGCGGGGAAGATCGACCTTCCGCAAGCCGACTTCATCGCCATTTCCGCGCACAAGTTCGGCGGCCCGCCGGGGATCGGCGCCCTGCTCGTCCGCGACCTTGCGACACTCAGCCCAAGCGGTGGGCAGGAGAAAGGCTATCGTCGCGGCACCCAGAATCTGCCGGCGGTGGCGGGCATGGCGGCGGCGCTGGCCGCGCGCACCCACCGCGACGCGATGCCGCGCCTCGCCGGGCTTCGCGACCGTCTCGAACAGAGCGTCAGAGCGGCAGGCGGCACCGTGATCGCCGAGGGCACCGAGCGCCTGCCCGCGATCAGCGCCATCGCGCTTCCCGGCGCATCCAAGGACGGCCTCCTGATCCAGCTCGACCTTGCCGGTTTCGCGGTCAGCGCGGGATCGGCTTGCTCGAGCGGGAAATTGAAGGCCAGCCGGGTCCTTGCCGCCATGGGTGTGCCCGAAGACGTCGCCGCCGGCACCTTGCGCGTCAGCATGGGGCCGCAAACGAGCGATACGCACATCGACGCCTTCCTCGCCGCCTTCACTGGCATCGCCGCCCGCGCCGCCGCCGCATGATCTACCTCGACTATCAGGCGACGACCCCGCTCGCGCCCGAGGCCAAGGCGGCGATGCTGCCGTGGCTCGACCATTATGCGAACCCCCATTCCCCGAGCCGCTGGGGACGCGAGGCGGCCGCCGCGATCGAGCATGCGCGCGGGCAGGTCGCCGCGGGCCTGCCGGCGGACGGGCAGGTCGTCTTCACCTCGGGCGCGACCGAGGCGCTCAACATGGCGCTACGCGGCACCGGTGGCCGCATCCTCACCCTCGCCACCGAGCATGCCGCCGTGCTCGACACGGTCGAATGGCTGGGCGGAGAGGGGCACGAGGTCGAGGTGCTCGGCGTCGGCCGCGACGGCCTCGTCGACCTCGACCGACTCCGCGAGGCGCTTCGCCAGCCGACCGGCCTCGTCGCTGCCATGCTCGTCAACAACGAGATCGGCGTGATCCAGCCGATCGCGGAAATCGCCGCCCTGGCGCACGCGGCGGGCGCGCTCATGCTGTGCGACGCGGTGCAGGGCTTCGGGCGGATGGCGATCCCCGTCGGCCCCGACCTCGTCGCGGTGAGCGCGCACAAGATCCACGGTCCCAAGGGGGTCGGCGCGCTGTGGATCCGCGACGGCATCGCGGTCGAACCTTTGCTTCACGGCGGCGGACAGGAGCGGGGCCTGCGCTCGGGTACCCTTTCGCCGATGCTGTGCGCGGGGTTCGGCGCGGCGGCGGCGCTGGCGGTTGCGCGGCGCGCGGCCGACGCGGCGCATGTCGAGAACCTGTGGGAGGCCGCGCTCGACGCGCTCGGCCCCGACTGGATCGTCAACGGCAGCCGCGACCATCGTTACCATGGCAATCTCAACGTCCGTCGCGAGGGCCTCGATTCGGCCCGCCTGCTCGCCGATTGCCGGCAGGTCGCCTTTTCGCTCGGCTCCGCCTGCGCCAGCGGGTCGGGCCGGCCGAGCCACGTGTTGCGCGCGCTCGGCCTCACCGACACCGAAGCCCGGCAGAGCGTCCGGCTCGGGTTCGGCCGCACCACGACCGTGGCGGAGCTGAGGGCGGCCTGCACGCTCATCCGCGGCGCTGCCGACGCCCAGAGGAAATTCGCCGCATGACCCGCATCGCCTTCCTCAAGCCCGACGGCAGCCTCGACTGCGAGGTGGACGCGCCCGAGGGCGCCAATCTCCTCGACGTCGCGCAGGCCGCCGGGCAGCCGCTCGAGGGCACCTGCGACAAGTCGATCAGCTGCTCGACCTGCCACGTCATCCTCTCGCCCGAGGATTTCGCCGCGCAGCCGCCCGCCAGCGAGGAGGAGGAGGACCTCCTCGACCTTGCCTACGATGTCAGGCGCACGAGCCGGCTCGCCTGTCAGCTGACGGTCAAGGGAACGACGATGTCGGTGAGGATGCCCGGCTGAACTGCCGGAGGGTGGGAGCCGGAACGACCCGGGACGAAATCGTTGTGGCTGCTTCCTTCCGGACCTGACCAGGTTGGCGACAATCCCGTCCGCCCGACTCCCGGTGGCGCATATGGCGACATGCGGGCGCGAGCGCAAGAAGTGGCGCGGGGGCGAAGCGCCGCCTACATTGGCCGACGATGACCGACGACGAATCGCCCGGCCTCGGCCTCGACCTCCCTGCCCAGCCGCTGGAGAAGAGCGCTTCGGCCTCGCCCTACCGCGTGCTTGCGCGCAAATATCGCCCGCAGAGCTTCGCCGAGCTGATCGGTCAGGAAGCGATGGTTCGCACGCTCGGCAATGCCATCGCGTCGGGCCGCATCGCCCACGCCTTCCTGCTGACCGGGGTGCGCGGGGTCGGCAAGACCTCGACTGCCCGCCTCGTCGCCAAGGCCTTGAACTGCATCGGTCCTGACGGGAACGGCGGCCCGACCATCGATCCCTGCGGCGTGTGCGAGCCCTGCCGCGCCATCGCCGAGGGCCGCCACATCGACGTCACCGAGATGGACGCCGCCAGCCACACCGGCGTCGACGACGTCCGCGAGATTATCGAGGCGGTGCGCTATTCGGCGGTCAGCGCGCGCTTCAAGATCTACATCATCGACGAAGTCCACATGCTCTCGAAGAACGCCTTCAACGCGCTGTTGAAGACGCTCGAGGAGCCGCCGGCGCACGTCAAATTCCTGTTCGCGACGACCGAGGTCAACAAGGTGCCGGTGACGGTGCTGTCGCGCTGCCAGCGCTTCGACCTGCGCCGGATTCCCGCCGAAGCGCTGGTCGCGCACTTCCATCGCATCGCCGAGATTGAGCAGGTCGAGATCGAGCCCGACGCGCTGACCCTCGTCGCCCGTGCGGCCGAAGGCTCGGCCCGCGACGGCCTGTCGCTCCTCGATCAGGCGATCGCACACGGGGCAGGGACCGTCACCGCTGATGCGGTCCGCGACATGCTCGGCCTCGCCGACCGCGGAAGGATCCGCCGGCTGCTAACCGTGCTGCTGTCGGGCGATGCCGCGGCCTCGCTCGCCGAACTCGACGAAGCGCAGGCGCTGGGAATCGAGCCGACGGCGCTCTTGCGCGGGCTGATGGAGCAGGTCCACGCCGCCTCACGCGCCAAGGCGGGCGGCGGCGCCGACGCGCTCGCCAGCGCCGAGGAGCGCGAGGGCAATGCCGAGCTCGCCGGCACGCTCGGCTGGTCGCAGCTTCACCGCCTGTGGCAGCTTTTGCTCAAGGGCCTGTCCGACGTCACCGCCGCGCCCGATCCCAACGAGGCCGCGGCCATGGTGCTCCTGCGCATCATCCACGCCGCCGAGCTGCCCGACCCCGCGGCGCTGATCGCCCGGCTGCAGGGTGGGGGAGAGACAGCCACCGCTCCCGCGCGGCCGCGCGCACCGGCGCCTGCCGCCCCGGCAATGACCGCTGCGCCCGCGCCCACGCCAGCTCCTGCGCCCGCCGCCCCGGCCGAGCCCGAGGCGCCGGCCAGCTTCGCTGTGCTGGTCGATGCGATCGAGGCCAGGGGCAAGGCCCTGCGCGCGGTCCAGCTTCGCGACCAGGTCGGCCTCATCCGCTACGCGCCGCCCGAGCTGGTCCTCAAACCACTCCAGCCGCTGGGCCCCAACTTCACCCGCGAGCTTGCCGACGACATTCGCGCGGCGCTCGATGCACGCTGGACCGTGACGCTCGGCGACGGCGAGGCCGAGCCCTCGCTCCATGCGCAGGAAAAGATGGCCGAGGAGCGCGCCCGCGACGCGATCCTCGCCGAGCCCGCGGTCGCCGCCGTTTTCGCCGCCTATCCGGGCGCAACCCTCGAATCCGTATCAGCCAAGGACGCCAACCATGCCTAGTCTCGAAGAAATCATGCAGATGGCGCAGAACGCGCAGGCCGAACTCCAGAAGGCGCAGGACAATCTCGACAGCATCGAGGTCGAGGGCCAGTCGGGCGGCGGGCTGGTCAAGGTGCGCTGCTCGGCCAAGGGCCGGATCATCGCCATCTCGATCGACGAAAGCCTGATGGTCCCGTCCGAGAAGACCATGCTCGAGGACCTCGTCGCCGCCGCCTTCAACGATGCGCGCGCAAAGGCCGACCAGGCCGCTGCCGCCGAGATGCAGAAGATGAGCTCGAGCCTGCCCTTGCCGCCGGGCTTCCAGATGCCCTTCTAAGGGCGCTTGCCTCGCTGCCGGGATGACGCCACTCTCCTCACCTGGAGGAGACACACATGCATCCACTCGGCGCCATGCAGCACTGGCCCCTGCGCGTCATGCGCCTCGTCGACCATGCCGCGCGCGAGCATGGCGGCCGCGAGATCGTCAGCGCCTGGGCGGACGAGACGATCACCCGCACCAACTGGCACGGGGTGGCGAGCGACGCGCGGCGGATGGCCAAGCGCCTCGCCGGCCTCGGCATCAACAAGGGCGACCGCGTCGCCACGCTGGCGATGAACCACGCGCACCACCTGACCAGCTGGTATGGCGCGATCGGGATGGGCGGCATCCTCCACACCATCAACCCGCGGCTGTTCCCCGACCAGCTCGCCTATATCGCCAATCATGCCGAGGACCGCGTCCTCCTCTACGACAAGGCGTTCGCACCGCTGGTCGAGAAGATGAAAGGCCAGTGGCCGACCATCGAGCATTATATCTGCATGGACGACGGCGAATTCCGCGCCTGGATCGAAGGCGCCGACGACGACTTCGCCTGGGTCGAGGGCGACGAGCGCGATCCCTGCGGCCTGTGCTACACCAGCGGCACCACCGGCAATCCCAAGGGCGTCCTCTACGAGCATCGCTCGACCATGCTCCACACTTTGGTCGAGGTGAGCCCCGACGTGTTCGAGCTGTCCGGCCGCACCACCGTCCTCCCGATCGTGCCCATGTTCCACGCCAATGCCTGGGGCGTGCCGTGGGCGGCGCCGATGGTGGGGGCGAAGCTGGTCCTCTCGGCCGACTATCGCCCCGCCCAGATGTGCGAGCTGTTCCGCGAGGAAGGCGTCACCCATTCGGCCGGCGTGCCGACCGTCTGGCTCGGCATGATCGACCATATCGAGCGCACCGGCGCGGACCTGGGCTCGCTGAAAAGCGTGTCGATCGGCGGCTCGGCCGCGCCGCGCGCGATGGTCGAGTGGTTCCGCGGGCGAGGCATCAACGTCGGCCATGCCTGGGGGATGACCGAGACCAGCCCGATCGGGACCTGCGGCACGCCGCCGCCCAACTGGGACGACATGACCGACGATGAGCAGGTCGATTTCGTCTGCCGCCAGGGCCGGATCCCGTTCGGGATCGAGCTTCGGATCGTCGACGACGAAGGCAACGTTCTCCCCCGCGACGGGATCGCGACCGGACGCCTCCAGACCCGCGGCCACTGGGTGGTCCAGCGCTACTTCAAGGAAGAGCAGGATTCGACCGACGCCGACGGCTGGTTCGACACCGGCGACGTCGCCGCGCTCCATCCCGACGGCACCATGCAGATCACCGACCGCGCCAAGGACGTGATCAAGTCGGGCGGCGAGTGGATCAGTTCGATCGAACTCGAGAATGCCGCGGTCGGCGTGCCCGGCGTCGCCGAGGCCGCCGCCATCGGTATCGCCCATCCCAAGTGGGACGAACGGCCGCTGCTCCTGATCGTCCGCCGTCCGGGCAGCGATGTCCACGCCGAGACGATCCGCGAGCATCTGGCGAAGCATATCGCCCGCTGGTGGATGCCCGACGCGATCGAGTTCGTCGACGCGCTCCCGCACACCGCGACGGGCAAGCTCAGCAAGAAGACCCTGCGCGAGCAATGGAAGGATTATGTCCTCCCGACGGCGGCGGCGATGGTCGGGCGCTAGTCGGCCCGGCCCACAAAGGTGGTCGGGCGCTAGTCGGCCCGGCCCACAAAGGTGGTCGGGCGCTGATCGATCTGCTAGTAGCCCCTTCGCCAGAGGGCCGGGCGGCCGCGTCGAGAACATGTTCTCGCCGAGGAAAGTCCGGGCACCACGGAATAACGGTGCCGGGTAACGCCCGGCGGGTCGCCCTCGGGCGGCTCAGGGACAGTGCCACAGAAAGCAGACCGCCGCTCTTCGGGGCGGTAAGGGCGAAAGGGTGCGGCAAGAGCGCACCGCGGCTCCGGCAACGGCAGCCGGCACGGTAAACCCCACCGGGTGCAAGACCGAATAGGGGCGACACATGGGCCTGTTCCGGCTCGTCGCCCGGGTTGGTTGCTGGAGCCGTCGCGCAAGCGCCGGCCGAGAGGAATGGCCGCACAGCCGCGCAAGCGGTGGACAGAACCCGGCTTACAGGCCCTCTGGCACTTTCACCCCGCGAGACTAGTTAGACACGAAATGGCGCGTTCGACCCGAAACAACGACTGGGGCTTCCCCCGCTGGCGTTCCTATGCCGACAAGGGGCGGGACGCCGCGCGCATCCGCCTGTGCGACCGCGAGGGCTGCACCGAAGCCGGTGACCGACCCGCGCCCAAGGCGCCGAACAGTCCCGAGCGGTGGATGTTCTGCGAAGCCCACGCCGCCGAATACAACAAGAACTGGGACTATTTCGCCAATCTGTCGGCCGCCGAGGCCGCCGCGCGCGAGGAGGCCGAGCAGCGCGACGCCGGCGCCTTCCGCCAGTCCTCGCATTACGCCTGGGGCGGACCCGGCGACGGCACGCGGACCCGCGAGGAAATGCGCGCGCTGTCCGTCCTAGACGTCGAAAGCGACGCCAGCTTCGCCGACATCAAGGCCGCCCACCGTCGCCTCGCCAAGGAATTTCACCCGGACCTCAGGCCCGGCGACGAGGAGGCCGCCAAGCGGTTCCAGGCGGTCCAGGCCGCCTATGATGTGCTGCGCAAGGCCGAGGAGCGGCGCGAAGCCGCCAAGTAACGAGGGTCAGTCCACCGCCACGAAGGTCGCCGCGCTGTGCGCGATCGGGCGGCTCTCGTCGCCGCCGTGCGCGACCCCGCGCACGAACGCCACCTGCCGCGTCACCTTGTAGCATTCGCAGCGCGCGATCACCGTCTCGCCCTTGGCCGCGGGCCGGAGATAGTCGAGCCTGAGGTCGAGCGTCACCGCCGGCCGAAAGCCGCCAAGCGCCTGCCAGATCGACGTGCCCGAGCAGGTGTCGACGAGACTGACGATCGCGCCCGTCGCCATGATCCCGCTGTCGGGCATGCTGACGAGCTCGGGTCGCCACGGCAGCGCCAGCTCGACCCAATTGTCGCCATGCGCGCGATATTCGAGGCCGAGCGCGCGGCCGTGCCCGACCCGCCGCGCCATGGCGAAGAAGGTGGCGGGGTCGAAGGGGCCGCTGACGTTGTCGTGGAAGTTGCTCATGCGAGCCGCTGGGCCGTGTCCTGGATCAGCGCGATCATGTTGGGAATGCCCTGCGTCCGGTTGCTCGACAGCTGCCGCCCGAGCTCGAACGGCTCGAGCGCGGCGGTGATGTCGGTGGCGGCAATTTCGGCCGGCGAGCGGTCCTGCACCGCGCTCAGCACCAGTGCCACGATCCCCTTGGTGATCGCGGCATTGCTGTCGGCGAGGAAATGCAGCCGCCCGTCGTCCAGTCGCGTCGGATAGACCCAGACGCTCGCCGAGCAGCCGCGCACCTTGGTGGCGTCGGTCTTCAAGGGCTCGGGCATCGGCTCGAGGTCGCGGCCGAGGTCGATCAGCAGCCGGTAGCGCTCCTCGGCGTCGAGGAGCTCATAGTCGTCGAGGATTTCCGGAAGGCTGTGCATCGCCGACGCCTTAGGCAAAGCGGTCGGCGGTTGAAAGCTCGGCCGACGGGCTACTTGTTGCGCAAGTCCTCGATCTCGCGCGCCAGGCTGTTTTCCTTCTCGACCGTGATCCGCTCGAGCACGTGGATCCGCTCCTTAAGCGCGCGGACCTCGTCGCGCAGCATGCGGGTTTCGCCGCTGCTGATTTCGTCCGAGGGCTCGTGGATGATGCCGTGCCGCTCGCTTCGCTGCCCCAGCCGGTTACCGCGAAGGCCGCCCTTGTTCTTGATCATCTGGAAGATGAAAACCATGCCGATCAGAAGAAGCAGAAATTCAAACGGGTTCATTTAGAGCACTTTCTCACGCACGAAATCGGAAGTGGGGGGCGCATCGCGTAGCGCCTCGATCTGGGCAGCCGTATGAATGCCGCCGTCGGTCGCGATCCGCTCGAGGACGCGGACGCGCTGCTCGAGCTCGGCGACGCGGCTGGCATATTGCGCAGCCTTCTCGGCGGTATTCTCACCCATGGCACTGATCTGCCGCTCCTTCATCTCCATCGCCTTGGTGAAGACGCGGGCGAGGATGGCGACGATCGGGATCATCATTCCCATGATGGGGATCAGAAGCGGGCTCATGCGACAGGTCCTTGATGGAAAGGGGAATCAGCGCAGCTCGTCGATCTCGCGAGCGAGGCTGCGGTTGCTGGTCAGCACATAGCTTTCGACGTCGGCCAGGCGGCGATCAATCGCCTTCATGCTGGCGCGGATCTCGCGGGCGGTCCGGGTCGGGGAAGCACGAACCTGCTGCCAGAAGCGCTGGTCCTCGGGGCTGTCGTTCATCAGCTCGCGCGGGCGGTCCTCGGCGATCCAGCCGGCGATGAAATAGACCGGGAGGATCGAGAAGCCGCTCAGCCACAGGGCGAGGAACATCAGGATCCGGACCACCGCGACGTCGACGCCGGTGTAGTCGGCGATCCCGGCGCAGACGCCCATCACCTTGCCGTTGCGCTTGTCCTTGTAGAAGCGCGTGCGGGTTGCGGGCTGGACGCTCATCAGCGGGCCTCCCGAACCCGGCTGCGCTCGGCGAGGCGGGCGAGCTCGGCGTCGAGGTCCATGTCGAGGCTGTCATGGCTGGGCAAAACGTTGCTCTGGTCGGGCGCGCATTGCTGGCGCCAGTTGGGGTTCTCGGCGGTCATGATGCGCTCGATCGAGCACATCCGGTCGTCGAGCCGGCGGGCGAGGTCGTGCAGCTCTTCGAGCAGCCGCTCGTCGCCACCGGTCAGCGTCGCCGCGGTCTTCCAGCGGGTCACATAGTGCATGATCAGCCAGGGCAGGCCGATGAAGAGGGTGGCAACCACCAAGACTGCCGCAAATGAGTCCACGACTTAATTCCCCTTGTTCGCAAGGCGCGCTTTCAGCGCTTCCAGTTCCTTGTCGACCTGCTCTTCGGCGCGCAGGTCGGCGATTTCTTCCTCGAGGCTCTTGGGGCCGGTCATGCCCAGCGCCTCGGCGCGGCCCTCGGCGAAGTCGGCGCGGCGCTCGAGCAGCTCGAACCGGCTGAACGCTTCCTCGGTGCGGCTGCCGTTCAACAGCTCGCGGGCCTTGGCGCGGGTGACCGCGCTCTCGATCCGGGTCGAGATGGCGTTCTGCCGGGCGCGGGCCTCGCGCAGCTTGCCCTGGATCTTGGCGATGTCGCCCTCATAGGCCTTGAGCGTGTTGTCGATGACCGCGACCTCGTCCTCGAGGCCCTTGGCCATGTCGGCCGCCTTCTGCCGCTCGATCAGCGCCGCCTTGGCGAGATCCTCGCGGCCCTTGGAGAGCGCGAGCTCGGCCTTCTCGGTCCAGCTGTCCATCAGCCCTTCGAGGCGAACCATCGCGCGGCGCATTTCCTTGGCGTCGGCAATGCTGCGGGCCGCGGACGCGCGGACTTCGACCAGCGTCTCCTCCATCTCGAGGATGACCATTCGGATCATCCGCGACGGGTCTTCGGCCCGGTCGAGGAGCTCGGTCAGATTGGCGGCCATGATGTCCCGGGTGCGGGAAAAGATGCTCATTAGTAATCCTACCTCACTTGGCGTGGGGTCCCTGCCTGAATTGGGATATGCAGGGGACGTGCCATTGCCGGTTTTCCGCTATTTCGGCCACCGCCGTTCGTCGGTCTGCCTGAAAGCGCTTGCCAAGACTTGGAAAATTGCACCAACTCCTTCCCATGCCGCGGGTGCAGAATTTCATCGGCTCGAGCCTTGCCTTCATGGACGCGGTCGAGCGCGCCAGCCGCGCCGCGCCGCTCAACCGCCCGGTCCTTGTGATCGGGGAGCGCGGGACCGGCAAGGAGCTGATCGCCGAGCGCCTGCACCACCTGTCGTCGCGCTGGGCGGGGCCGCTGGTGACGATGAACTGCGCCGCCCTCCCGGAAAACCTGATCGAGGCCGAATTGTTCGGGCACGAGGCGGGCGCCTTCACCGGCGCCGCCAAGACCCGCAAGGGCCGCTTCGAGGAAGCCGATGGCGGCACGTTGTTCCTCGACGAACTGGCGACGCTGTCGAGCCCGGCGCAGGACCGGCTGCTGCGCGCGGTCGAATATGGCGAGATCACGCGGATCGGGGCGTCGAAGCCGGTCAAGGTCGACGTCCGCATCGTCGCCGCCACCAACGAGCATTTGCCCAAGCTCGTCGACGAGGGCCGCTTCCGCGCCGATCTCCTCGACCGGCTGAGCTTCGAGGTCGTGACACTGCCGCCGCTCCGGCTGCGCGCGGGCGACGTGCCGCTCCTCGCCGAGCATTTCGGGCGGCGCATGGCGTCCGAGCTCGAATGGGGCGGGTGGCCCGGTTTCTCGGCCGAGGCGAAGCTCGCGCTCGAGCGCCATCCCTGGCCCGGGAACGTGCGCGAACTGCGGAACGTGGTCGAGCGCGCGGTCTATCGCTGGGACGAACCCGAAAAGCCGATCGCGGCGATCCAGTTCGACCCCTTCTCCTCGCCCTGGGCGCTCGGGCAGGCGGCTTCGCAGACGCCCCAGATCGCATCCGAAGGCGCCGAGGAAAATGTCGCCGCGCCAGTCGCTTCCGAGCAGCGCCTGCCAAGCCATGTCACCAGCGACTTCCGGGCCGCCGTGACCAGCTTCGAGCGCGCCATCCTCGAGGAAGCGCTCAAGGCCAATCGCTTCAACCAGCGCGCCACCGCGGCGGCCCTGTCGCTCTCCTACGACCAGCTCCGCCACGCGCTGAAGCGCCACAAGCTGATGGACAGCGAGCCCGCGTAACCTTCACGGCGCGACCGCGTTGACTATGGCATCGCCGCCAACCACATGGCCGGTACGTCCATACCATCAGGAGCAATACCCATGGCCTTCGAAGTCGCCCCCCTGCCGTACGATTATGCCGCGCTCGAGCCGACGATCGACGCGACGACCATGAAGCTCCACCACGACAAGCATCACCAGACCTATGTCGACAACCTCAACAAGGCGGTCGAGGGCGACTCGGCCCTGCAGGGCAAGAGCCTCGAGGAACTGGTCGCCAACGCCGGTGCCGGCTCCAAGGTCGTGCGCAACAATGGCGGCGGTCACTGGAACCACAGCTTCTTCTGGGAAGCGATGACGCCGGGCGGCGGCAGCCCGTCGGGCGAGCTCGCCAGCGCCATCGACAGCGCCTTCGGCGGCCTCGACGGCCTCAAGGAGAAGTTCAACGCCGCGGGAGCGGGCCAGTTCGGTTCGGGCTGGGTGTGGCTGGTCGCGGTGCCGGGGCAGGGCCTCGTCGTCTCCTCGACTCCCAACCAGGACAATCCGCTGATGGACGTCGCCGAGGTCAAGGGCACGCCGATCATCGGCAACGACGTGTGGGAGCACGCCTACTACCTCACCTACAACAACCGCCGCGCCGATTACCTCAAGGCCTGGTGGGACGTGGTGAACTGGGACAAGGCCGCCGAGCGGATGGCAGCCGCCAAGTAAGTCTCAGGGTGCTTCGACTTCGCTCAGCACGAACGACCTGCTATCGTTCGTCCTGAGCGGAGCGCGAAGCGCGCAGTCGAAGGGCGCTGGCGCTAGGCCTTCAGGCGATAACCCGTCCGGAAGATCCACCAGATGCCCGCGAGGCACGCCGCCGCGAACGCCAGCGTCGCCGCCAGCGCCACCCCGAAGCTGACGTCGGCAGTGCCGAAGAAGGTCCAGCGGAAGCCGTTGATCAGATAGACCACCGGATTGAACAGGGTGATCGTCCGCCACGGCTCGGGCAGCATGGTGATCGAGTAGAAGCTCCCGCCGAGGAAGGTCAGCGGCGTGACGACGAGCAGCGGGATCACCTGCAATTGCTCGAAGCCCTTGGCCCAGACCCCGATGATGAAGCCGAACAGGCAGAAGGTCACCGCCACCAGCAGCAGGAAGGCGAGCGCCAGGAACGGGTGCATCACCTTCAGCGGCACGAACAGGTGCGCGGTGGCGAAGATGACGAGGCTGACGATCGTCGCCTTGCTCGCGGCCGCGCCGACATAGCCGATCACCGTCTCCACCGCCGATAGCGGCGCCGAGAGAATCTCGTAGATGGTGCCGGTGAAGCGCGGCATGTGAATTCCGAAGCTGGCGTTGAAGATGCTCTCGGTGAACAGCGACAGCATCATCAGCCCAGGGACGATGAACGCGCCATAGGGGACGCCCCCGACCTCGCTCATCCGGCTTCCGATCGCCGAGCCGAAGACAACGAAGTAGAGGCTGGTGGTGATCACCGGCACGGCAAGACCGGTCCAGAGCGTCCGCCGGAAGCGGTGCATCTCGAACTTGTAGATGGCGAGGATGCCGCGGATGTTCATGCCTGCGCTCCTGCGTTCCCGTTCCGGATGAGGCCGACGAAGATGTCCTCGAGGCTCGACTGCTTGGTATCGAGGTCCTTGAACCCGATGCCGGCGTCCCGCATCGCCGCGAGCAGCGAGGGGATGCCGGTCTTATCGGCATGGCGGTCGAAATCGTAGGTCAGGGTGAGCCCGTCGTCCGACAGCTTCGGCGCCCAGGCGCCAAGCGCCGCCGGCACCCCGCCGAGCGGCTCGGCCAGCTGGAGGTGGAGCGTCTTGCGGCCGAGCTTCTTCATCAGCTCGGCCTTTTCCTCGACGAGGATCAGCTCGCCCTTGTTGATGACGCCCACGCGGTCGGCCATCTCCTCGGCCTCCTCGATGTAGTGCGTCGTCAGGATGATGGTCGTGCCGCGCTCCTTGAGCTTGCGGACCATCGCCCACATTTCCTTGCGCAGCTCGACGTCGACGCCGGCGGTGGGCTCGTCGAGGAACAGGATCTTCGGCTCGTGCGCGAGCGCCTTGGCGATCATCACGCGGCGCTTCATGCCCCCCGACAATTCCTTGAGGATCGCCTTGCGTTTGTCCCACAAGGTGAGGTCCTTGAGCACGCCCTCGAGATAGGCGTCGTCGCGCTTCAGCCCGAACAGTTCGCGGCTGAAAGCGACCGTGTTCCAGACGGGCTCGAACACGTCGATGTTCATTTCCTGCGGGACCAGCCCGATCTGCCGCCGCGCCGCCTTGAACTGGTCGCGCCAGTGGCAGCCGTTGACCAGCACCTCGCCGCCCGTCGCCGTCACCAGGCCGCAGACGATCGAGATGAGCGTCGTCTTGCCCGCGCCATTGGGACCCAGCAGCGCGAAGATCTCGCCGTGGGCGATGTCGAGGTCGACCGCCTTCAGCGCCTCGGTGCCGCTGGCATAGGCCTTGCGCAGGCCCCGGATGGAGAGGGCAACATCGCTCATTCGATCGGTCCCGGTTCGGCCGGCTGCGCCTTGTCCTCGGCGTTGAGGCCGTGTTTCAGCAGCATCGGCAGGTTGGCGGCGGCGAACAGGAAGGTGAGGGGGATCGCGCCCCACAGCTTGAAGCCGACCCAGAAGTCGGTGCTGCTGTTGCGCCAGACGAGCTCGTTCAGGACGCCCATGAAGAGGAAGAACAAGGCCCAGTTGCGCGTAAGCTTGCGCCACCCTTCCTCGCTGAGGCCCGGATAGGCCGAGCCGAGCACGCTTTTGAGCAGCGGCTTGTCCTTCCACAGCCCGAAGCCGAGCAGCGCCGCGACGAACCAGTAATAGATGGTGGGCTTCAATTTGATGAAAGTCTCGTCGTGCAGCCACAGCGTCAGCCCGCCGAGCACCACCACCATGATCCCGCTGAACCACAGCAGCGGCGAGACGCTCCGGAAGCGGACCGCCGAATAGATCATCGCCGCGACCATCGCGACCATGAAGGCGCCGGTGGCGATGAAGATCTTGGCGATTCCCGGCACCGGCGCGAGGAAATTGACCGCGAAGAAGACGATCAGCGGCCCGAGGTCGATCAGCAGCTTGGCGCCGCCGGCAGGTTCTTTCGAGGCGGCGCTCATGCCGGCAGCCCCGCGATGGCGCGGGCAACCGCGCGCGGGTCGAAGGGGCGCAGGTCGTTCACGCCTTCGCCGACGCCGATCGCGTGGATCGGCAGCTTGAACTTCTCGGCGGCCGCGACCAGCACGCCGCCGCGAGCGGTGCCGTCCAACTTGGTCATGACGAGGCCGGTGACGCCCGCGAGGTCGCGGAACACCTCGATCTGGCTCAGCGCATTCTGCCCGGTGGTCGCATCGAGGACGAGGATGACGTCGTGCGGCGCCTCGGTGTTGAGGCGGCCGAGGACGCGGCGGACCTTGGCCAGCTCTTCCATCAGGTGGGTCTTATTCTGGAGC
Source organism: Sphingomonas rosea (assembly GCF_039538065.1). NCBI lineage: Bacteria > Pseudomonadati > Pseudomonadota > Alphaproteobacteria > Sphingomonadales > Sphingomonadaceae > Sphingomonas > Sphingomonas rosea. The sequence goes on along the minus strand of NZ_BAABBR010000001.1, from coordinate 2,434,150 downwards.
CGCCCCGCGGTGTCGACGATCAGGCAGTCGATGCCGGTCGCGGTCGCCTGCTTGACCCCGTCGTAAACGATCCCCGCCGCGTCGCCGCCTTCCTTGCCGCTGATCACGGGCGCGTCGATGCGTTCGCCCCAGATGCGGAGCTGCTCGATCGCCGCGGCGCGGAAGGTGTCGCCGGCGGCCAGCATCACGCCATAATCCTGCTCCTTGAGCCAGGCGCCCAATTTGCCGATGGTCGTGGTCTTGCCCGAGCCGTTGACCCCGATGACGAGGATGACGTGCGGGCGGGGGAAGCCCCAGATGTCGAGCGGCTTGGCGACAGGGGCGAGGATGGCCTCCATCTCCTCGGCCAGGATCGTACGCAGCCCGCGCTCGTCAAGTTGCTCGAACCGCCTCGCGGCGATGGCATTTCGGATCCGCTTGCTCGCCTCGGGCCCGATGTCGGACGCGATCAGCGCTTCCTCGATGTCGTCGAGGGTCGCGGTGTCGAGCGCCGCCTTGGGGCCGGTGCCGAGTCCGCCGATATTGTCGCCGAGGCGGTCGGCGGTCTTGCGGAAGCCGCCGGTGAGTTTGTCGAGCCAGCTCATATCAGAGTTCGATCGTGCCTTCGAAGACATGGGTCGCGTCGCCGCGCATGGTGACGGCTTCGCCCGGCGCCCACGCGATGACAAGGGATCCGCCCGGCATGGTCACCGTGACGGGGGAGGAGACGAGCTTCGCGCGGATCGCGGCGACCGCGGTCGCGCAGGCGCCGGTGCCACAGGCGAGGGTCAGGCCCGCGCCGCGCTCGAACGTCTTCAAGCGGATGGCCTCGCCGGTCACTTGCGCGACATTGACGTTGATCCGCTCGGGAAAGGTCGGGTCGGTCTCGATTCCGGGTCCGAGACCCTCGATGTCGATGTCGTCGAGATCGTCCACGAAGAAGACGAGATGCGGATTGCCGACGTTGACGGCATGGGGCCGCTCGAGATTTTCCCACCCCATCGGCACCGGATCGGTCGCCATCGGATAGGCGAGGGGGATCTGGTCCCAGTCGAAGCGCGGTTCGACGAGGCTGACCTCGACCTCGGCACCCGTGACGTCGCCGTGGATGGTGCCGCCCGCGGTCTCGATGTCCCGCGCGCCCGTGAGCTTGACGACGCAGCGCGTGGCGTTGCCGCAGCTTTCGACCTCGCTCCCGTCGGCGTTGAAGATCCGCATCCTGAGGTCGGCGCTGTCGCTCGGCTCGAGGAGGATCAACTGGTCGCAGCCGATCCCGCGCTTGCGGTCGGCGAGGCGCGCGGCGAGGCCCGCGTCCATCGCCAGCGGCGCGTCGCGCGCGTCGAGGATCACGAAGTCGTTGCCGAGCCCATGCATCTTGTGGAATTGCCGAAGCATCGCCGCGGACTTAGGGGGCCTCTCCACCTTCGTCTACCGCCCAGGAGTTCCCGTTCCCATGCCCCGCGCTGCCCAGGACGTCATGCAGAGCCTCATTTTCTCCGCCGTGCTCGATGCGATCGCGGCGCTGAAGGCGGCGAGCGGCAACCTGCCGAACAATCTCCTGCGCCAGGTCCAGGCGATCCACGGCAACGTGACCATGGCCGACCTGCCCAAGGAATTGCAGGACGCGATCGCCGCCTCGACCCGCGCCGCCTTCGCCGGCCTCCTCAAGGAAGGCTATTCGGTCGCGCCGCGCGATGCCGCGCCGGTTCGCAGCGCCCCGCGCCAGGGCCAGGTCGTGCCGCGCGGGGTCGATCGCGCGCCGCGCCCGGCGCCCCGCGGTCCGCGCGGCGACGGTCCGTCGCGTGGTCCCCGTGGTGACGGTCCGTCGCGCGGCCCCCGCGGCGATCGACCGGGCGGGGCGGGGCGCGGTCCGCGTGGCCCCAAGCCGACCCGCTAGGCCATGGAAAGCGCTCCCGTCGTCAGCCGGCGGCCCGACCTGCTTCGCTTCCTGCCCGAACGGCTGTTCCGCCCCGAACGGCCGCTGACCTACGTCCTCGTCGCCTGGCTGCTGGCGCTGATCCCGTCGCTCGGCCTGTCCGCGCTCGCCAGCCACCTCGTCGAGGCGGGCGGCCCGACCTTCCCGCCAGTGGGGCCGGGGCTGCTCCTGTTCATGCTCGTGGTCTTCGCGCCGGTGGTCGAGACGCTGATCATGGGCTGCGTGCTGCTGATCCTCGACAAGCTGTTCGGCTTCCTGCCCGCGATCCTGCTGAGCTCGCTCGGCTGGGGAATCGCCCACTCGCTCCAGGCGCCCGCCTGGGGGCTGGTGATCTGGTGGCCGTTCCTGATCTTCTCGACCGTGTTCATGGTGTGGAAGCAGCGCAATCTCGCACTGGCCTTCCTCCTGCCGATGCTGGTGCACGGTCTCCAGAACCTCGGCCCCGCGCTGATGCTCGTGACCGGGAACGGCTGAGCCTATTCCGGAACAGGCACCCCGAGCGCCTCGGCGATCCGGGCGACTTCCTCGTCGGTGGGGGCTTCGGGAAAGGAACGGCCGGGGAGGGCGGCATCGTCGGGGATGCCCGGGCCAGTCCCGGCGATCGTCTCGTTACGCGGCGACTCGTTGGGACCGGTGCTGATCTTTTCCTTGGCGTCCATGATCGGGTCTCCTGTGTCGTCCAGCCAACACCATCGAGGCGACGCGGTTCCGCGCCTACGCCCAGTCGATTGATTAGCGCGTGAGGGCGGCCCATATGCTTTCCTGACACCGGCCGGACGCCCGGCCCCTTGGAGCCTTCACGAACTTGACCTTGACCCTGCCCATCCTGCCGCTGCGCGACATCGTCGTCTTCCCCAAGCGGATCGTTCCCCTGTTCGTCGGGCGCGAGAAGTCGGTCGCGGCGCTGGAAGCGGCGATGAACCAGGACAAGCAGATCTTCCTCGTCGCGCAGCTCGATCCGAGCGAGGACGATCCCGATCGCGACGCGCTCTACGATCTCGGCGTCGTCGCCACCGCGATGCAGCTGCTGAAGCTTCCCGATGGCACCGTCCGCGTGCTGGTCGAAGGGGTGAAGCGCGCGCGCCTCGTCGCCCTCCACCGCGAGGAAGGCCACCTCACCGCCGAGGTCGAGGAAGTCGAAGAGGAAGGCTCGGACGCGACCGAGGCCCAGGCGCTGATGCGCTCGGTGCTCGACCAGTTCGAGAACTATGCCAAATTGAACAAGCGCCTCCCGGCCGAGACCGGGGTCCAGCTCGCCGAGATCGAGGAACCCTCGGTGCTCGCCGACGCGGTCGCCTCGAACCTCTCGGTCAAGGTCGCCGACAAGCAGGCGCTCTTGGGCGAACTCAATCCCGCGCGCCGGCTCGAGATGGTCTTCGCCTTCATGGAAGGCGAGCTCGGGGTCCTTCAGGTCGAGAAGAAGATCCGCAGCCGCGTGAAGCGGCAGATGGAGAAGACGCAGCGCGAATATTATCTGAACGAGCAGCTGAAGGCGATCCAGCGCGAGCTCGGCAACGAGAGCGAGGATGGCGGCGACGAACTCGCCGAACTCGCGCTCAAGATCCGCAAGACCCGCCTCAGCAAGGAAGCGCGGATCAAGGCGACTGCCGAGCTCAAAAAGCTGAAAGCCATGGCGCCGATGAGCGCCGAGGCGACCGTCGCGCGCAACTATCTCGACGTGCTCCTCGGCCTGCCGTGGGGCAAGAAGTCGAAGCTCAACAAGGACATCGTCACCGCCGAGAAGGTGCTCGACGACGACCATTACGGGCTTGAGAAGGTCAAGGACCGGATCGTCGAATATCTCGCGGTCCAGGCCCGCACCAACAAGTTGAAGGGCCCGATCCTCTGCCTCGTCGGTCCGCCCGGCGTCGGCAAGACCTCGCTCGGCCGTTCGATCGCCAAGGCCTGCGGGCGCGAGTTCGTCCGCCAGAGCCTCGGCGGCGTGCGTGACGAGGCCGAGATCCGCGGCCACCGCCGGACCTATATCGGCAGCTTGCCGGGCAAGATCGTCTCCAACCTCAAGAAGGCGGGGACCAGCAATCCGCTGTTCCTGCTCGACGAGATCGACAAGCTCGGCCAGGACTTCCGCGGCGATCCCGCATCGGCGCTGCTCGAAGTCCTCGATCCCGAGCAGAACAACAAGTTCCAGGACCATTATCTGGAGCTCGACTACGACCTGTCCGACGTCATGTTCGTGACGACGGCGAACAGCCTCGACATGCCCCAGCCCTTGCTCGACCGGATGGAGATCATCCGCCTCGAGGGCTATACCGAGGACGAGAAGGTCGAGATCGCCAACCGCCACCTCGTGCCCAAGCAGCTGGAAGCGCATGGCCTCAAGGACGGCGAGCTGACCATCGAGGACAGCGGCCTTCGCGCCGTGCTGCGCTACTACACCCGCGAGGCCGGCGTCCGCACGCTCGAGCGCGAGCTCGCCAAGGTCGCCCGCAAGGCGCTCCGCCAGATCCTCGAGGGCAAGGCCACCACGGTCACCGTCACCGAGGACAATCTCCAGGATTTCCTCGGGGTGCGCCGCTATCGCTACGGCGTCAGCGAGGAAGAGGATCAGATCGGCGCGGTGACAGGCCTCGCCTGGACCGAGGTCGGCGGCGAACTGCTGACGATCGAGGCCGTGACCGTTCCCGGTAAGGGGCAGATCAAGACCACCGGCAAGGTCGGCGAGGTGATGAGCGAGAGCGTCCAGGCCGCCTGGAGCTTCGTCAAGGCGCGCGCCCCGGCCTATGGCGTCAAGCCGAGCATCTTCGCGAAGAAGGATGTTCACGTCCACCTGCCCGAGGGTGCGGTGCCCAAGGACGGACCCTCGGCCGGTATCGGCATGGTCACCGCGCTCATCTCGACGCTGACCGGGGTTCCGGTCCGCCGCGATGTCGCGATGACTGGCGAAGTCACGCTGCGGGGCAGGGTACTCCCGATCGGCGGCCTGAAGGAAAAGCTGCTCGCGGCGCTGCGCGGCGGGATCACCACCGTGCTCATCCCGCAGGAGAATGAGAAGGATCTCGTCGAGCTTCCCGCCAACATCAAGGAAGGTCTGCGGATCGTTCCGGTCGCGCACGTCGACCAGGTGCTGGTCGAGGCGCTCGCCGCCAAGCTCGAGCCGATCGAGTGGAGCGACAGCGACGAGCATGCGGCCGAGCCCGCGCCGCCGGCCGAGGTCGCCTCACCGCTTCGCCACTAGCCTTTTCCGGCTCGTTCCGGCATCAGCGACATTAACATTGATCATGTTTTCTGCGGGGAAGCAGGAAACAACGGAGTAAAGTGTACCGATGAACAAGCAGGACCTGATCGGGCGTGTGGCCGATCGCGCCGGCCTCAACCGCAATGACGCCTCGCGCGCCGTCGAGACGATGCTCGAAGTGATTACCGACGCGCTCCGCCGCGGCGACGAAGTCCGCCTCGTCGGCTTCGGCAATTTCGTGGTAACCCGCCGCAAGGCCTCGGTCGGCCGCAATCCGCGGACCGGCGAACCGATCCAGATCGACAGCACTGCGCAGCCCAAGTTCCGCGCGGGCAAGCTCCTCAAGGAAGCGGTTCAGTAACACTGGACTTGGGGGAAGCGGTTCGCTAACCGCCCCCCTCACAAGGCGTGGGCGCGTAGCTCAGTGGTAGAGCACACCCTTCACACGGGTGGGGTCGCAGGTTCAATCCCTGCCGCGCCCACCACGCCTTGTTCCCTTTACTGCAGGTAGTTCGGGCTGAAGCTCGCCACCCGTCGCAGCTCGTTCCAGTCCTGGAAGATGATCTCGCGCCCTTCGCGGCGGATGAGGCTCTGCCGCTCGAGGTCGGCGAGCACCCGGTTCACGTTGACGCTGGTCTGGCCGGTGATGTCGGCGATCTGCTGCTGCGTGAACGGGTTGATCATCCGCTGCGACACCGCGTCGATCCCGCTGCGCTCGGCGGTCTCGCACAGGAGATGCGCGACTCGCGCCACGCTGTCGCGGCGGCCGCAATTGAGCAGCCATTCGTAGCCGATCGCGGCATGCCGCTGGGTCAGCTTCCAGAAGAAGCGGGCGAGCTCGGGATGCGTATCGATCAGCGCTTCGAAATCGGCGCGCTGCCCGACCGCGACCTTGCTCCGGACGATCGCCTGGATGCCGTAGTCCGCCGCGCTGTCGCGCGGGAGAATGCCGTCGCCGGCGAAGCGCAACGCGATGATCTGCCGGCGTCCCGCGCCATCGGTGCGATATTTGGAGATGATGCCCTGGGCGACGAAGAAGACCTCGTTGCGCTCGACCCCCGGCTCACGGAACGGGCGGCGCGAATCGACCTCGACAACGCGGTGAGGGATCCTGCCGAGGACTTCGGCGAGATCGGGCTGGAGTCCTCGGCTGATCAGCGCCTCGCCGACCGAGACTTCGCTTCCGAGACCACTACGCGAGCGCCTGCTCATTCCCCGTTCCTTTCACCTCTCCCATAGGCGATTATCTGCCCGGTTAACGCCGACTGCAAGAAAATTGATGTAAGTTAGACTTGGCGGTTTACTCGGAAAATTGCTGCCACAGGCTGGCGAGATAGGTGACCAGCGCTTCGGTGGCAATTTGCGACTGACCCAGCGCCGGCGGCCCGGGCCAGCCCGAGTCGGGAAAGGCGATCCCCTCGAACTCCCGCGGCTGCGGATAGCGTGGGATGACATGGAAATGGACGTGGGGATCGACCATCATCAGCATGAGATAGTTGATCCGCTCATAGGACGTGGCCTTTCCAAGGACCCGCTCGATCCGCGCGACCAGCCGGCCCTGCTCGGCGAAGGCACCGGAAGGAAGGTCGCCGTAGGCGGTCGCGTCGCTGGTCGAGCAGAGGATGAGGCTGCCCAGGGTCGGTTGAGCGGGACGGACCAGCACCGCCCAATGCTCGCCCTCGTGGAGGCAAGAAGCGGGATAGCCAAACTTGCGCAGCGTCGCGTTCGGGGCGGAGTTGGTCATCGGGCGCTCGCTCTTGCTTGCATCGTGGGCCGTGCACCCTTAAGGGGCGGCGGCGCCGTGCCAAGCCGTCGATGAGGTCTTGGGTTCGCGGTCGTGGCGATCGTAGCTCAGTTGGTTAGAGCATCGGTTTGTGGTACCGAGGGTCGCGGGTTCAAGTCCCGTCGATCGCCCCATTTTTTCTTCTCCACAGCGATTCGGATCACCCCTTCATGACCGACATCTGGAGCCTGCCCGATTTCGACGGGCACGAGGCCGTGCATTTCGTCACCGACCCTGTCAGCGGGCTGAAGGCGATCATCGCCATGCATTCGACCCATCTCGGGCCGGCGGCGGGCGGAAGCCGATTCTGGCATTATGCCGAGAACGAGCAGGCGCTGACCGACGCGCTCCGGCTGTCGCGGGGCATGAGCTACAAGAATGCCATGGCCGGTCTTCCGCTCGGCGGCGGCAAGGCCGTGATCCTCGCTGACGAGAACCGCACCAAGACCCCGGCGATGCTCGCCGCCTTCGGCCGCGCGGTCGACCGGCTCGGTGGCCACTACGTGACCGCCGAAGACGTCGGCATCGGAGTCGCCGACATGCAGGCCGTGCGCCGCGAGACCCGCCACGTCGCGGGTCTGCCCGTGGCCGAGGGCAGCGTCGGCGGCGATCCCGGGCCCCATACCAGCTATGGCGTCTTTCTCGGCATCAAGGCCGCGGTGAAGCGCGCGCTTGGCCGTGATGACCTGTCGGGCCTCCACATCGCCATGCAGGGCGCGGGCAGCGTCGCGAGCGGCGTCGCCCGCCGCGCCGCCGCCGAGGGCGCCCACCTGACCATCGCCGACGTCGATGCGGCCAAGGTCGCCGCGCTCGCGAACGAGGTCGGCGGCGCGATCGGTGACCCGGCGACCATCCTCGCGCTCGAAGCCGACGTCGTCAGCCCCAATGCGCTTGGCGCCATCCTCGATGATGCCAGCATCGCCGCGCTTCGCGCGCCGATCGTCGCGGGCGGCGCGAACAACCAGCTCGCCCGGCCCGAACACGGCCGCCAGCTGATGGAGCGCGGGATCCTCTACGCGCCCGACTATGTCATCAACGCGGGCGGGATCATCAACGTCTCGACCGAATATCTGCAGGACGGCGGGCCCGAGGTGGTCAAGGGCCGCATCGAGGGCATCCCCGCGCGCCTCGAGGCGATCTGGGCCGAGAGCCAGGCCAGCGGCCGCGACGCCGGCACGGTTGCCGATGCCATGGCGCAGAAGCTGATCGGGCGGGGCTGACGCTCCGCTGGTAGCCTGCTTCGACTTCGCTCAGCACGGACGAGCCGCGAGCATCTGGTTCGTTTGCCCTGAGCGAAGTCGAAGGGTCTGTGCGGCTTCTCGGGCGACCCCGTCCAACCGCCTATTTCCAAGCCCCAACTTTGCTCTAAGATGGTGCGCAGTTCCCATGCACCGCTTCGCCAATCCCGCCCGCTTCCTCAAGATCGCCCGACCGGCCACCAGCTGGCTGCTCGGCATCGGACTGGTGCTGAGCGCGATCGGGATCGTCGGTGCGCTGGCGATCATCCCGCCCGACTATCTGCAGGGGCAGACCGCGCGAATCCTGCACATCCATGTGCCCGCCGCCTGGCTCGGCATGGGCGGATGGACCGGAATCGCGGTCGCCAGCGCCATGCAGATTATCTGGCGCCATCCGCTCGCCGGGGTCGCCGCCCGCGCCATCGCCCCCGCCGGCGCGCTCTTCGCGCTCATCTGCCTTGCCACCGGGTCGATCTGGGGCCGCCCGACCTGGGGCACCTGGTGGGAGTGGGACGGACGCCTGACCAGCATGCTCGTCCTGTTCTTCCTCTACTGCGGCTACATGGCGCTGTCGGCGGCCGAGCAGGAGCGGGGGCCCGACGGCCGCGCCGCGCCGATCTTCGGGCTCGTCGGCGCGATCAACCTGCCGATCATCCATTATTCGGTGCTGTGGTGGAACACGCTCCACCAGGGCGAGAGCATCACGCTCACCCGCAGCTCGATCGCGCCCGCCTTGCTCTGGCCATTGCCCTTCACCCTGCTCGGCTTCTCGGCCCTGTTCGGCGCGGTGGTGCTGCTGCGGATGCGGACCGAGCTTGCCGCGAACAAGGTCGAGGCGCGCCTTCGCCGGGCGAGCGCCGAATGAACCAGTGGGCATATGTGATCGCCGCCTACACGGTGGCGCTGGGGGGCACGGCGGGGCTGCTGGCATGGGCGCTCGCCGCCTGCCGCCGCGCCGAGGAGCAGGCGGACCGGATCGGCCGACGCCCATGAGTCTCGCGCCCAAGCACCAGCGGCTGGTGCTGGTCTCCCTCGCCGTGGTGGCGCTGATTGGAGCGGCCCTGCTCGCCATGTGGGGGCTGGCCGACAAGGCCGCCTATTTCCGTACTCCGCAGGACGTCGCCGCGGGCCGGGCCGAAGTCGGCGTTCCGCTGCGGCTGGGCGGCATGGTCAAGGCCGGCAGCATCGCCCGCGCCGGTGACGGGGTGACGGTCAACTTCACCCTGACCGACGGCGTCGCCGACGTGCCCGTCCGCTTCCGCGGGATCGTGCCCGACCTGTTCAAGGAAAACAGCGGCGCGATCGCCGAAGGTAGCCTCGGCGCCGACAAGGTGTTCGTCGCCGACAACATCCTCGCCAAGCATGACGAGCGCTACATGCCGCCGCAGATGGGCAATCAGGCCGCCGAGATGAAAACCCGCGAGACGGCGAAGTGATCGCCGAAGTCGGCCTCGCCGCCCTCTGGCTCGCCGCCAGCCTCGCGCTGCTGCAGTTCGCGCTGTCGCTGCTCGGCCAGCGGATCGGCGAACTCCGGACGATGGTCGTGCCCGTCGCGGTCGCGCAGGGGCTGCTGACGCTCTTGAGCTTCCTGCTGCTGATCCTCCTCTTCGTCCGCACCGACACCAGCGTCCAACTGGTCGTCGCCAACAGTCACAGCGCCAAGCCGCTCATCTACCGGATCGCGGGCACCTGGGGGAATCACGAGGGCTCGATGCTCCTGTGGGTGACCGTACTGACCGTCGCGGGCGCGCTGCTGGCGATCGTCGAGCGGCGCCTGCCCGAACGGACGATGCGTGCGACCCTGGGCGCGCAGGCGCTGCTGGCGCTGGGCTTCTTCGGCTTCCTGCTGATCGCATCGAACCCGTTCACGCGGCTCAACCCGGCGCCGGACAACGGGCAGGGGCTCAACCCCTTGCTCCAGGATCCCGGCCTCGCCTTCCATCCGCCGACGCTCTACCTCGGCTATGTCGGGCTCTCGATCGCCTTCAGCCTCGCAGTCGGCGCGCTGGTCACCCGCGAGGTCGGCCCGGCGATGGCCAAGGCGATGCGGCCGTGGGTGCTCGGCGCCTGGGTGCTGCTGACCATCGGGATCGTCGCCGGCTCCTACTGGGCCTATTACGAGCTTGGGTGGGGCGGCTGGTGGTTCTGGGACCCGGTCGAGAACGCGAGCCTCATGCCGTGGCTTGCCGCGACCGCCTTGCTCCACTCGATCAACGTGCTTGCCGCCCGCGGCTCCCTGCGGGCCTGGACGATCATGCTCGCGGTCGTCGCTTTCTCCATGTCGATGATCGGCACCTTCCTGGTTCGCTCGGGCATCCTCACAAGCGTCCACAGCTTCGCGGTCGATCCGACGCGCGGCAGCTTCATCCTTGGCCTCCTCGTCTTCTACACCGGCGGCGCCTTGCTGCTGTTCGCCCTGCGCGTGTCGAGCGTCCGTGAGGGCGCGCGGTTCGATCCCGTCAGCCGCGAGGGCGCGCTGGTCGCCAACAATCTCCTCCTCACCGTGATCCTCGGCACGGTCTTCGTCGGCACCCTCTATCCGGTGCTGGTAGAGGCGGTGACGGGCGAGAAGATTTCGGTCGGCCCGCCTTACTTCAACGCGGTCACGGGCCCGATCGTCCTGCTCCTCGCGGCGCTGCTGTTCATCGGCCCACTGCTGCGCTGGCGCCGCGACAGCCGGCCGAACCTGCGCCGCGTCGCGCTTCCCGCGATCGTCACGGTGGTCGCCTTCGCCGCGACCTTCGTCTGGCCCGCGATGCACCTCCTGCCGCGCCTCGGCCTCGCCTTCGCCGCCGGCCTGTTCGTCGCGAGCTTCCTACCGCTCGCCGGACGCAACCTGCGCCGCACGCCGCTCACCATCTGGGGCATGGTGCTGAGCCACCTTGGAATTGCCATCGCGATGATCGGGGTCGCGGCCGATTCGTCGCTGACTAGGGAAACGCTCGCCGCCGCGCGGCCGGGCGAGACGCTGAGCGTCGGCCCGTGGCAGGTCCGCTTCGTCGGCGTCGATCCCGTCGGCGGCCCCAACTGGACCGCGATCGAGGGGCATCTGGTCGCCACGCGCGGCGAAACCAGCATCCGCCTCGATCCGCAGAGCCGCTATTTCAACTCGCCCCCGACCGAGACCAACGAGAGCGCGATCGCGACCCGGCTCGACGGACAGCTCTACACGGTTCTCGGCCACCGTGACGGCGACCGCTGGCAGCTCCGCTTGTGGTGGAAGCCGATGGTGACCCTGATCTGGCTCGGCGGCGGGTTCATCGCGTTCGGCGGTTTCCTGGCGCTGATCGGCCGGATCCGCCGCGAGAAATTCCGCCCGACGGTCTTCACCGAGGCCCGGGCATGAGCCGCAAGCTCTGGCTGCTCCTGCCGTTGCTCGTCTTCGTCGGCTTCGTCGCCGCGGCCGCGTGGCGCTTGAGCGATCCGCCAGACACGACGGTGAGGAGCCGGATGGTCGGTCGCGAAGCCCCCCAGTTCGCCGCCGCGCCGATGCTGCCGGGCCGCGCCGGCCTCGCCAGCACCGACCTCGGCCAGGGCAAGCCCCGCCTCGTCAACTTCTTCGCCAGCTGGTGCGTGCCCTGCATCGCCGAGGCGCCGGTCCTCGCCGACTTGGCAAAGCGCGGCGTCACCATCGATGGAATCGCGCTGCGCGACCAGCCGCGGGACATCGCCAAGTTCCTCGCCGACAATGGCGACCCCTTCACCGCGATCGGCAGCGATCCCGTCGGCGAAGCGCAGATCGCCTTCGGCTCCTCCGGCGTCCCCGAGAGCTTCATTGTCGATGGCAAGGGCGTCATCCGCTACCAGCATATCGGCCCGATCCTGCCCGAGCAGGTCGGCGAGGTACTGGACGAATGGAGGAAGGCGCAGTGAGGGTGGCGTCGCGCCAGCGCCCTTCGACTTCGCTTCGCTCCGCACAGGGCGAACGGTGGCGGGGGAGCGCTCGTCCTGAGCGCAGTCGAGGGACGCTGGCGCTCGCCCTTTTGGTGGCCTTTGCGCTTCCCGCGCACGCCGATTCGAACCGCCCGCCCGCGCCTTATGCCTACAAGCAGCTCGCCGACCCCGCGAAGGAGGCGCAAGCCACCGATCTCATGGCGACGCTCCGCTGCCTCGTCTGCCAGGGCCAGTCGATCCACGACAGCGACGCCGAGATGGCGGGCGACATGCGCCACCTCGTCCGCACCCGCATCGAGGCGGGCGAGAGCCCTGAGCAGGTGCGCGCCTTCCTCATCGACCGCTATGGCAGCTGGGTGAGCTACCAGCCGACCCTCGATCGCGACACCTGGTTCCTGTGGGCCTTCCCGCTGTTCGTGCTCGCCGTCGGCGGCTGGCTCGTGCTGCGCCGGATCAAGGTGCGCCGCTGATGGGCTTCCTCTGGCTCCTTGTCCTTTTGCTGTTCACCGCGGGCGGGCTGTGGCTGGTCGGCAAGCTGCGCGGCCCCGCGCTCACCGTCATGCTCGCGACCCTGTTCGTCGGCGCGGCGGGCTATGCCTTCCAGGGCAGTCCGACGCTCGCCGGCGTGTCGCGCGAGGGCGAAGAATCGCCCCCGGCGCTGGTGCTCAAGGAACCGCGCCAGGCGATGCTCGGCACCTTCACCGCGGGCGAGCGCTACCTGACGATCGCCGACAGTTTCGCCAGCCGCGGCAAGACGCGCGAGGAGATCGGCGCCATCCGCGCGGGGATCAAGAGCTATCCCAAGGACCTCTCGCTGCGCATCGGGCTCGGCAATGCGCTGGTCGACCATGCGCAGATGATGACCCCGGCGGCGGAGCTTGCCTACGCGCAGGCCCGCGCGCTGAACCCGAAGCACCCGGCCTCCTATTTCTTCGAAGGTCTCGCCCGCGCCCGTGGCGGCGAGCAGGAGGCCGGTCTCGCGCTGATGAAACAGGCGCTCGATCTCGCGCCGCCGGGGGTCAGCTACCGGCCGATGATCGAGCAGGGGGTGATGATGCTCTCGGGCGCGATTGCCGAGCAGCAGATGAACCTGACGCCCGAGCATATGCGTGGTGGCGGGGCGGTGATGCCGACCTCGCCGGCGGCACCGCCGTCACCCCGGCCCTGAGCCGGGGTCCACCTGCCTTCGAGCGCGAAGAGAAAGATGGATCCCGGATCAAGTCCGGGATGACGTTGATCGAAGTAACTTACTCGCCCCGACCGGTCGCATCCTGCAGCGAATCGATCTTCTTCGAGGCCTCGGCCTTGCTCAGCGACGAATCGAATTCCTCGCCCGCTTCCTCGCTCAGCGTCTGGAGATAGCTCGCCTGCGCGCCCGTCATCGGCTCGTCGCCGGTGGTCCAGTGATCGGGGTCCTTGACCGCATTGCCGGTCGGGTGCGCCTTGGGATCGTTGGAAATCTCGGTCGTCATTTGTCCTGCCTTTTCAACACTGTGATCAGGCAGGACAACGAAGATGTTCTTGTCTTGTTCCGTTCAGGCGGCGGCCTCGAACGGGAGGTCGAGCGCCTCGGCGACCGCTTGGTGGCGGATCTTGCCGTTCGACACGTTGAGGCCGTTGGCGAGGTGCGGATCGGCCCGCATCGCCTCGTCCGCGCCGAGGTTGGCGAGCTTCAGGGCGAAGGGCAGGGTCGCGTTGTTGAGCGCGAACGCGCTGGTCCGTGCGACCGCGCCCGGCATGTTGGCGACGCAATAATGGATCACGCCATCGACCTCGAATACCGGATCGGCGTGGGTGGTCGCGTGGCTGGTCTCGAAGCAGCCGCCCTGGTCGATCGCGATGTCGACGAGCACCGAGCCGCGCTTCATCGTCTTGAGCATCTCGCGGGTGACGAGCTTGGGGGCCGCCGCGCCCGGGACCAGCACCGCGCCGATCACCAGCTCGGCCTCTTCCACCGCCTTGGCGATGGTCGCCTTGGAGGCATAAGCCGTCTTGATCTGGCTCGAGAAGAACATGTCGAGCTCGGCCAGGCGCTCGTTCGAGATGTCGTAGATGGTGACGTCGGCGCGCATGCCGACCGCCATCTGCGCCGCGTTTACGCCCGAGACGCCGCCGCCGAGAATCGCGACCTTGGCCGGGGCGACGCCCGGAACGCCGCCCAGCAGCACGCCGCGGCCGCCCTGTTCCTTTTCGAGATAATGCGCGCCGACCTGGACGCTCATGCGGCCCGCCACTTCGCTCATCGGCTTGAGGAGCGGCAGCGCGCCCGAGCGGCTGGTCACCGTCTCGTAGGCGATGCAGGTCGCGCCCGACTTCATCAGCCCCTCGGCCTGCGGCTTGTCGGCGGCAAGGTGGAGGTAAGTGAAGAGGAGGTGATGCGGCTTGAGGAGCGCGATCTCGCTCGGCTGCGGCTCCTTCACCTTGACGATCATTTCCGCCTTGTCGAACACCGCGGCGGCGTCGGGAAGAATGGTCGCCCCGGCCTTCACATAGGCGCTGTCGGGGCAATCGATGCCGTTGCCGGCGCCGGTCTCGACGAACAGCTCGTGGCCGGCCGCAACCAGCTCCTTGACCGAGGCCGGGGTAAGGCCGACACGATATTCGTGGTTCTTGATTTCCTTGGGCACGCCGACGCGCATGGGAACGATCGCCTTTTGCTGAGTTGTGTTGTCTGATGGTTGTCGCGCGCGCCTATAGACCGGACTTCGGCCGCTTAGCCAGCCGATTGCGGGGCTTAAGCGACGCTGCTAGGGGCCCGCGCCGATGAACGTCACCGCCCAAGCCACGGACAATGCGTCCAACGAGTCGGTGACCGAGAGCGAGCACAGCCACGGCCACGCCCCCGAGGGCTCGCTCGCCAAGCTGATGATCGGCGCGGTCGGGATCGTGTTCGGCGACATCGGCACCTCGCCCATCTACGCCTTCCGCGAGACCTTCGCGGGCCATCACGTCCTCGCCCCCGACCGGCTGCACATCTACGGCGTGCTGAGCCTCATCTTCTGGTCGATGATGATCATCGTGACGCTCAAATACGTCACCATCATCATGCGCGCCGACAACAAGGGCGAGGGCGGCAGCCTGGCGCTGCTCGCCCTCATCAACCGCTCGACCGGCACCCCGCGCAAATGGACCAGCGGGATCATCCTCTTGGGCGTCTTCGCGACTTCGCTGTTCTACGGCGACAGCATGATCACCCCGGCGATCTCGGTCCTGTCGGCGGTCGAGGGGCTGACCACGGTCAACAGCGGGTTCGAGCCGTTCGTCCTCCCGCTCGCGATCGGCATCCTCGTCGGGCTGTTCGTCATCCAGAGCCGCGGGACCGCCCGAGTCGGCAATCTCTTCGGCCCGGTGATGATCGTCTATTTCATCACGCTGGCCGTGCTCGGCGTCTGGCATCTCACCGGCCATCCGGGGCTGGTCCTCGAGATGCTCAATCCCGGCAATGCCGCCAACTTCTTCATCCAGGAGCCGGTCCGCGCCTTCATCGCGCTGGGCTCGGTGGTGCTGGCGGTGACCGGGGCCGAGGCGCTCTACGCCGATATGGGCCACTTCGGCCGCCGCCCGATCCGCTACGCCTGGGTCGCGGTGCTGGTCTGCCTGCTGCTCAATTACGTGGGGCAGGGGGCGATGCTCCTGTCGCTTTCGCCCGCCGAGGCGATCGAGACGGTCAAGAACCCGTTCTTCTTCCTCGCCCCCGAGCCGCTGCGCCTGCCGCTCGTGCTCCTCGCCACCGCCGCCACGATCATCGCCAGCCAAGCGGTCATCACCGGCGCCTTCTCGGTGACGCAGCAGGCGATCCAGCTCGGCTTCATCCCGCGCTTGCGGATCCTCCACACCAGCGAAAAGGCCGCGGGGCAGATCTACATCCCGGCGATCAACTGGGCGCTGATGGTGATGGTGCTTCTGCTCGTGGTGAATTTCCGGTCGAGCAGCAACCTCGCCGCCGCCTATGGCATTGCCGTCACCGGCGCGATGTTCATCGACACGCTGCTGCTGGCGGTGGTGCTGACCTCCCTGTGGAAGTGGCCGGCGTGGAAGGCCTGGCCGTTGCTCGGGCTCTTCCTCGTGGTCGACATCGCCTATTTCGGCGCCAACCTCCTCAAGGTCCCCGTCGGCGGCTGGTTCCCGCTGCTGGTCGGCGCGATCGCCTTCACCATGCTGACGACCTGGGCGCGCGGGCGGCAATTGATGCTGCTGCGCATGGCCGAATCGAGCCTTCCGATGGAGGTCTTCGTCAAATCTGCCGCGGGCAGCGCGACGCGTGTCCCCGGGACCGCCGTCTTCATGACCAGCTCGGCCAAGGGCGTGCCCCACGCGCTCCTGCACAACCTCAAGCACAACAAGGTGCTGCACGAGCGGGTGATGCTGCTGACGGTCAAGATCGAGGACGTGCCCTACGTCCCCGTCGCCAAGCGCATGCAGACGCAGGACTATACCGCCGGCTTCTTCCGCGTGATCCTGCGCTACGGCTTCATGGACGAGCTCAACGTCCCCGAGGAACTGAGCAAGCTCGAGACCTGTGGCCCGAAGTGCCGGATGATGGACACCAGCTTCTTCCTCGCGCGCCAGACCCTCATCTCGACCTCGCGCCCCGGCATGGCGAGCTGGCGCGAGCGGTTGTTCGCCTGGATGCTCCGCAACTCCGAAAGCGCGATGGAATTCTTCAAGCTGCCCCCCAACCGGGTGGTCGAGCTCGGCAGCCAGGTCGAGATCTAGGGCTTTCGGGACACTGCAACTTTGCGGGGCGCTCCGGCATTGCCCGCCCATGGATCAAATCGCCTCCTGGGTCGCGACCGTCGCCACCATCGTCGCCGCCTGCTTTACCGCCTCCAATCTCGGCAGCCGGATCACCGGCATCGGCTTCATCATCTTCACGATCGGCTCGATCGCCTGGTTCACCAACGGGCTGCTCACCGGCCAGCCCGCGTTGATGTGGACCAATGTCGTCATGACGCTCCTGAATGCCTTCGGCGTCTATCGCTGGCTCGGGCGCCAGGCGAAGCTCGAGGACGGGGCGAGCAAGGCGGCCGAGAAGAGCGCGGACGAGCCCGGCGAGGACCTGTTCGCTGCCTCGAGCCTCACCAGCGCCAAGCTGCTCGGCCGCGGCGGCCAGCCGCTGGGCGCGACGGTCGACGCGATGCTGAGCTGCAACGGTGGCAAGCTGCGCTACCTCGTGGTCGCCGCTGGCGGGGTCGCGGGGGTGGGGGAGACCTTCCGCCGGGTCGACTGGCATTATGCCGGGGTGCAGGAAGGCGCGGTCCACACCGACATGACCCCGCGCGAGTTCGAGCGCCTGCCTGAGCTCCAGAAGGACAATTGGCCCGGAGCGTGAGCGACTTGGTTGTAAGGAACCGTCGATGAGCGGTGCATTGATCGTCACGGCGGCGCTTCACCCGGAGGATTTCGCTTGGCTCGACGGGGAGCGGAAGGCCTATTTCCCGCCCGAGCGCAACCAGCTTGCCGCCCACCTCACCATGTTCCACGCGCTTCCGCCCTCGGCCGAGAGCGAGGCTTCGCGGCTGTTGTCCGAACTCGTCCGCCGCCCGCCGCCGCGCGCGACCGTCGCGGGGCTGATGAACCTTGGCCGCGGCGTCGCCTACCGGATCGTCTCGGACGAGCTGGAAGCCGTCCGCCGCGAGATCGCCGAGCATTTCCACGGGATGCTCACCGCGCAGGACGGGCAGGGCTGGCGGCCGCACGTCACCATCCAGAACAAGGCCGAGCCCGCGGCCGCCAAGGCGCTTCTGCGCGAACTCGAATCGCAATTCGCCCCGCGACCCTTGCGGATCGCGGGGCTGGAATTGCATCGCTACCTCGGCGGCCCGTGGGAACGCCTCGGCAAGTGGAGCTTCCGACCCTAGCTGAGGTCGCCGACCCCGTCGCAGCTCAGTTCGAACGCGGCCATGCCGCTTTCGAGCACGCTCGCCAGCATCGGCATCTCGAGGAACTGGTCGACGATGTCGCCCGAGCGCACCTCGTCGGTCGCCTCGGCGATCGCCTCGTCCCAGTCGGACGCCTCGTAGGTGCCCTGGCCGACCCAGCAGAAGGCGAGCAATTCGGCCTGCTGGTCCTCGGCGAGGTCGTCGATCGCGGCGCGAAGCTCTTCCTCGACGCCGTCGTTGATGTCGTCGTCGAGCACGGAGAGCGCTTCGCCATCCTCGCCGTCGACATTCTCGGCATCCTCGCCCGCGTCATAGTCGGAAGGCACCTGCGCCTCATATTCCTTGGCGCGCAGGATGATCCGGCACAGGGTGTCGAGGGGCGTCAGCGGGTCCATTGGTTTGTCTCTCCTTTTGACAGCGCTAACACGGGCGGGGGGACAGCGGTTCCTTGACGCGTTGACCGACCCATATGTCCCGCGTATAGGCCCGCCCGCCATCACGGCGCCTCGACGACGGGGCGGAGTAGCTCAGCTGGTTAGAGCAGCGGAATCATAATCCGCGTGTCGGGGGTTCAAGTCCCTCCTCCGCTACCACGTCGCTTGCGCCCGACGGCGAATGTACAACCCGCATGGGGGGCATCATAGCCCGGTGCGAGTGGCGAAGCCGCCCTCGTTCCCGCTCCCCAGAGGATCAACCGGAAGGAATTATCCCTATGGCGAGCACGCTCGTCTCGATGCAGCAATTGCTCGAAGCTGGTGCCCACTTCGGCCACCAGACCCACCGCTGGAACCCGCGGATGAAGCCGTACATCTTCGGCGACCGCAACGGCGTTCACATCATCGACCTGTCGCAGAGCGTTCCGCTGTTCGCCCGTGCGCTCGACTTCGTCCAGCAGAGCGTCGCCCGCGGCGGCAAGGTGCTGTTCGTCGGCACCAAGCGCCAGGCGCAGGACGCCGTGGCCGAGGCCGCGCAGCGCTCGGGCCAGCACTTCGTCAACCACCGCTGGCTCGGCGGCATGCTGACCAACTGGAAGACCATCTCGAACTCGATCAAGCGCCTGAAGACGCTCGAGGAGCAGCTGTCGGGCGACACCGCCGGCCTCACCAAGAAGGAAGTCCTCCAGCTCACCCGCGAGCGCGACAAGCTCGAAAAGAGCCTCGGCGGCATCCGCGACATGGGCGGCCTGCCCGACGTCATGTTCGTGATCGACACCAACAAGGAAGAGCTGGCGATCAAGGAAGCCAACGTCCTCGGTATCCCGGTCGTCGCGATCCTCGATTCGAACTCGAACCCCGAGGGCATCGCCTTCCCGGTTCCGGGCAACGATGACGCCAGCCGCGCCATCCGCCTCTATGCCGACGCGATCGCCGAGGCCTCGCTCGCCGGCAAGACCGGCAACCAGCAGCGCCAGGGTGTCGACATCGGCGCCATGAGCGAGCCGCCGGCCGAAGCCGCCACCGCCGAAGCGTAAGCCTCTTGCTCCCCTCCCGCCCGCGGGAGGGGACGAGCCGCAGAGCGGCGAAGGGGAGGGCCTGTCACGGTGGTGACGCTCTCCTCCGGCAACGACATTCCCTCCCCCAACCCCTCCCGCCAGCGGGAGGGGAGAAGCAAGGACAAGACACATGGCTGAGATCACGGCCGCATTGGTGAAAGAACTGCGCGAGCGCTCGGGCGCTGGCATGATGGACTGCAAGAAGGCGCTCGCCGAAAATGGCGGCGACATCGAAGCCTCGATCGACTGGCTGCGCGCCAAGGGCCTCGCTTCGGCGGGCAAGAAGGCCGGCCGTACCGCCGCCGAGGGTCTGGTCGGCGCTGCCGTCTCGGGCACCAAGGGCGTGGTGGTCGAGGTCAATTCGGAAACCGACTTCGTCGCCAAGAACGAGCAGTTCCAGAACTTCGTCCGCGACGTGACCAAGCTCGCGCTCGAGACCGGCGATGACGTCGAGGCGCTCAAGAAGGCGACCATGCCGAACGGCAAGAGCGTCGAGGAAGCGCTGACCGAGAACATCGCCACCATCGGCGAGAACCAGAACCTGCGCCGCGCCAAGAGCCTCGAAGTCTCGCAGGGCGCCGTCGTCAGCTACGTCCACAACGCCGCTGCGCCCGGCATGGGCAAGATCGGCGTGCTGGTCGCGCTCGAGGGCGATGCCCCGGCCGACAAGCTCGAAGCGCTTGGCCGTCAGCTCGCGATGCACATCGCCGCCGCCGCGCCGCTGGCGCTCAACGGCGACGACATCGACCCGGCGATCATCGAGCGCGAAGCCGCGATCGCCCGCGAGAAGAATGCCGACAAGATTGCCGGCAAGCCCGCCGACATCGCCGAGAAGATCCTCAAGGGTCCGGTCGACAAGTTCCGCAAGGAATCGGCGCTGCTCAGCCAGGCGGTCGTGTTCGACGGCAAGACCCCGGTCCAGGACTGGGTCGCCGGTGAAGCCAAGGCGGCCGGCGGCAGCGTCACCGTCAAGGACTTCGTCCGCTTCCAGCTCGGCGAAGGCATCGAGAAGGCGCAGAGCGACTTCGCCGCCGAGGTCGCCGCTGCGGCCGGCGTCGCCTGACACCAGCATCTGACCCCGTCGTGCCGGATCAAGTCCGGCATGACGGGTTGGCTTTCGGGCGGGGGCTGCATAGAAGCGCCTCCGCCCTTCCTTTTGTCCGGAGCCCCACATCCTCATGCCCCGTCGCTTCAACCGAATCCTGCTGAAGCTGTCGGGCGAGGCATTGATGGGCCCGGGCCAGTTCGGCATCGATCCCGAAACCGTCGCCTCGATGGCGGCCGAGGTGAAGGCCGCCAAGGAAGCCGGCTTCGAGCTCTGCCTCGTCATCGGCGGGGGCAACATCTTCCGCGGCATGGCCGGCGCGGCCAAGGGCATGGACCGGGCCCAGGCCGACTACATGGGCATGCTCGCGACCGTGATGAACGCGCTCGCGGTCCAGAATGCGCTCGAGCAGATGGGGGTCGAGACCCGCGTCCAGTCGGCGATCAAGATGGACCAGGTGTGCGAGCCCGTCATCCGCCGCCGCGCCGAGCGCCACCTCGCCAAGGGCCGCGTGGTGATCTTCGCCGCGGGCGTCGGCTCGCCCTATTTCACCACCGATACCGGTGCCGCGCTCCGCGCCGCCGAGATGAAGTGCAATGCCCTGTTCAAGGGCACCAGCGTCGACGGCGTCTATTCGGCCGACCCCAAGAAGGACTCGAACGCCAAGCGCTACGAGACCATCGGCTTCGACCGCGTGCTGGCCGAGGACCTCAAGATCATGGACGCGGCCGCGGTCGCGCTGTGCCGCGACAACGACATCCCGATCGTCGTCTTCAACATCCGCCAGCCGGGCAATCTCGCCAAGGTGCTCGCGGGCGAGGGGACCGCCACGATCGTTCAGAACCAGGAGGGAAACTGATCCATGCCAGCCTATGACAAGGCCGATACCCAGCGCCGCATGAGCGGCGCGGTGGACTCGCTCAAGAGCGATCTGGGCGGACTTCGCACCGGCCGCGCCTCGACCGCGCTGCTCGATCCGGTGCAGGTCGAGGTCTATGGCGCCAAGATGCCCCTGAACCAGGTCGCGACCGTCTCGGTGCCCGAGCCGCGGATGATCTCGGTCCAGGTCTGGGACCGCTCGAACCTGAACGCGGTCGAAAAGGCGATCCGCTCGGCCGGCCTCGGCATCAACCCGATCACCGACGGGCAGATGATCCGCCTGCCGATCCCCGACATGACCGAGGAGCGCCGCAAGGAGCTCGCCAAGCTCGTCAGCCAATATGCCGAAAAGGCCCGGATCGCGGTGCGCAATGTCCGCCGCGACGCGATGGACGCCTTGAAGACCGACGAAAAGAAGAAGGAAATCGCCGAGGACGAGCACAAGCGGCTCGACACCGAGGTCCAGAAGATGACCGACGACACCATCAAGGAAGTCGATTCGGTCGCCGCGGCCAAGGAAAAGGAAATCCTCGGCAAGTGAGGTCGCGTCGAACCGGCACCGTGCTTCGACGTCGCTCAGCACGAACGAGCTGACCGTGTCCGACCCCATCGTTCGTCCCGGGCGGAGCGCCGAGCGCGAAGTCGAAGGGCAAAAGGCCACCCCCCGCCACGTCGCCATCATCATGGATGGCAACGGCCGCTGGGCGGCGCGCCGCGGCTTGCCGCGGGTCGCGGGGCACCGCGCCGGGGCGGAAGCCGTTCGCCGGACGATGCAGGCCGCGGCCGACGCGGGGGTCGAGGTGCTGACCCTCTACGCCTTCTCGAGCGAGAACTGGCGGCGGAGCGAGGACGAGGTCAGCGACCTCAAGGGGCTGATGCGCTTCTACCTCGAGCGCGAGCTCGGCACGCTCCAGAAGGAGAAGGTCCGCCTCAAGCTGATCGGCGAGCCGGCGGCCTTCGGCAACGACCTCTACGATCGCCTGTCCCAGGCAGTCGAGGAGACCAAGGACAACGACCGGCTGACGCTCGTCGTCGCGCTGAACTACGGCAGCCAAGCCGAGCTGGTCGGCGCCGCGCGGGCGCTCGCCGAGCGCGCCAAGGCAGGCGAGATCGACCCGGCCACGATCGACATCGCGGCGGTCGAGAGCCTCCTCCACACCCGCGACCTGCCCCCCCTCGATCTGCTGGTCCGCACTTCGGGCGAAGTCCGGTTGTCGAACTTCCTCCTGTGGCAAGCCGCCTATGCCGAGCTGGTCTTCACCGACACGCTCTGGCCCGACTTCGACGAAGCGGCCTTTGCCGCGACCCTCGCCGAATTCGCGCGGCGCCAGCGACGGTTCGGCGGGCGATGAACGAAGTCGCCCTGCGCTCGGTCACCGGCGTCATCCTGATCGTCGCTGCGCTCGTCGCCGAGTGGCTCGGCGGAACGGTCTTCGCGCTGCTCGCCGCCGCGGCCGCCACCGCCATCTATTACGAATGGTCGAAGCTGACCCGCGGCTGGGGCGCCGCGTGGAAAATCGGCGGCTTCCTCTACGCGCTGCTGCCGACAATCGCGCTCCTGTGGGTGCGCGAGCGCGGCGGGGTGCCCCAGGGGAGCCACGGCTTCGAGCTCGTGCTGTGGGCGTTCATCGTCACCTGGAGCGCCGACATCGGCGCCTTCTTCGCCGGCCGCAGCTTCGGCGGGCCCAAGCTCGCCCCGTCGATCAGCCCCAACAAGACCTGGTCGGGCTTTGCCGGCGGAGTCATCGCCGCCACCCTGATCGGCGGCATTTGGGCCAATTTCGCCGGGCTCGACCGCGCCTGGCTGCTGCTCGCGCCCGTCTTCGCGGCCTTTGCCGCGGGCGGCGACCTGTTCGAAAGCTGGATGAAGCGCCGCGCCGGGGTCAAGGACAGCGGCCGCCTTATTCCGGGCCATGGCGGCGTGTTCGACCGGCTCGACGGGTTGCTGCCCGTTGCCATGCTGACCGGGCTCGGCGTGCTGGCGGGGCTCGGCTGATGAAGC
This sequence comes from Sphingomonas rosea, assembly GCF_039538065.1. Classification (NCBI taxonomy): domain Bacteria; kingdom Pseudomonadati; phylum Pseudomonadota; class Alphaproteobacteria; order Sphingomonadales; family Sphingomonadaceae; genus Sphingomonas; species Sphingomonas rosea. Next base: position 2,410,824 of record NZ_BAABBR010000001.1, on the reverse strand, counting down.
GGATCGCCATTCTCGGCGCGACCGGCTCGATCGGCCGCTCGACCCTCGACCTCGTCGAAGCCGCGCCCGAACGGTTCGAGGTCACCGCGCTGACCGCCGCGACCAGCGTCGCGCAGCTTGCCGAGGACGCGAGGCGGACCCGCGCCAGGCTCGCCGTCATCGCCGACGAGGCCCGCCTCGGCGAGCTTCGCGACGCGCTCGCCGGCTCCGGCATCGCGGCCGCGGCGGGCGAGGGGGCGCTTGCCGAGGCCGCCACCAGCGCCGACCTCGTCATCGCCGCGATCGTCGGCACCGCGGGCCTCGCGCCCGTCATGGCCGCGGTCCGCGCCGGCAAGACCATCGGTCTCGCCAACAAGGAAGCGCTCGTCTCGGCGGGCGCGCTGATGATGGACGAGGCCCGCCGCACGGGCGCGACCCTGCTTCCGGTCGACAGCGAACATAATGCGATCTTCCAGTGCCTTGCGGGGCAGGATTGCGACCGCGTCTCACGCCTGATCCTGACCGCGAGCGGGGGGCCGTTCCGGACCTTCTCGGCCGAGCAGATGGCGACGGTCACGCCGGCTGAGGCCGTGGCGCATCCCAACTGGTCGATGGGCGCCAAGATCAGCGTCGACAGCGCGAGCATGATGAACAAGGGCCTCGAACTGATCGAGGCGCATCACCTGTTCGCGCTGCCCGAGGACCGGATCGACATCCTCGTCCACCCGCAATCGGTAATCCACAGCCTCGTCGAATATGCCGATGGCTCGATGCTGGCGCAGCTTGGTTCGCCCGACATGCGGGTGCCGATCGGCCACATCCTCGCTTATCCCGAGCGCATGGCGACCGCTGCGCGCCGGCTCGACCTGCTGCAGGTCGCCCGGCTCGATTTCGAGGCGCCCGATCCCGTCCGCTTCCCGGCGCTGAAGCTGGCCCGCGAGGCCCTGAAGCGCGGCGGGGCGGCGCCGCTCACCTTGAACGCCGCCAACGAGATTGCGGTCGAGGCCTTCCTTGCCGGCCATATTCATTTCCCCGCCATCGCGGCGCTGGTAGAAACGCTGCTGACCGCCATGGACCGACCGCTTCCCCAGACCATCCCAGAGGTGCTCGCGCTCGATGCCGAGGTCCGGGACGCGGCGCGCGCCCGCCTTGGAGACTTTGCCGCCTGATGCTCGCAACGCCGCCCATCTGGTTCATCCTGCTGGCCTTTTTCGCGGCGCTCGGCCCGCTCGTCTTCATTCACGAATATGGCCATTACATCGTCGGCCGCTGGTTCGGGATCGGCGCGGACACCTTCTCGATCGGCTTCGGCCGCGAGGTCGCGGGCTGGACCGACAAGCGCGGCACCCGCTGGAAGATCGGCTGGCTGCCGCTCGGCGGCTACGTCAAGTTCGCGGGCGACATGGATCCGGCGAGCATGGGGCAGGGGCTCGACAAGCTTCCGCCGCACGAGCGGCTGCGCGCCTTCCACGGCAAGCCCGTGTGGCAGCGCGCCCTGGTGGTCGCCGCGGGACCGGTCGCCAACTTCCTCCTCGCCATCCTGATCTTCGCCGCGTTCATCGCCATCTACGGCGCGCCGCGTGCCCCCGCCGTGGTCGCGACCGTGCTCGAGGGGTCGCCGGCGGCTGCCGCTGGCCTTCGTCCGGGCGACCGGATCATCAGCGCCAACGGCAGCGCGATCGACGATTTCACCGACCTCACCGACCTCACCCGGCTGCGCCCGGGCGAGCCGCTCCGGCTCAGCTACGTCCGCGACGGCCGAGCCGCCGACCTCGACGTCACCATCGCCACCGTTACCGAGGTCGACCGCTTCGGCCAGCAATATCGCGTCGGGCGGCTCGGCATCGGGTCGGGCAAGCTGGTCTACGAGAAGGTCGGCGCGCTCCAGCTGCTGCCCGAGGCGGTCAAGGTCACCGGCACCGTCATTCACGGCACCATGGTCGGCCTGTGGCAGATCATCACCGGCCGCCGCCCGCTCACCGAGCTCGGCGGGCCGGTCAAGATGGCGCAGCTCGCGGGCCAGGTCGCCAGCCTCGGACCGTTCGAATTCGTGCAGTTGCTGGCCTTTTTCTCGATAAACCTCGGGTTCATCAACTTGCTGCCAGTTCCGATGCTCGACGGGGGTCATCTCGCGCTCTACGCGGTCGAGGCAGCACGCCGCCGGCCGCTCGGGGCAAGAGCACAGGAGTGGCTGTTTCGCGGCGGTCTTGCCGCCCTTCTGACCCTGATGCTGGTGGCGACCCTGAACGATCTGTCGTCGGTCGGTCTGTGGCAGGCATTGGGGCGATTGTTGGGCTGAGGCCGCTTGATCAATGACGGGTTGGCGGGGCACCGGCCCGCCGCTAAAGGGCAAGCCGTCGTCGGCAGGCCCGAACCGAAAAAGTCCGGCAAATTCATTTCACCGAGGCGGGGAAAGATTACGTGAGTTCACACCCGAACAAGGCTCTGGTCCGCCGCACGCAGGCGGCTCTGCTGCTCGGCACGATCATCGGCGGCTGGGCGTCGCCAGCGCTCGCGCAGCAGGCGGCGACCACCGCCCAGCCCGCGCCGGCAGCGCCGACCACCACCACCGCCGCCCCGGCTGCGGCCGCGCCGGTTCAGCAGCGCATCATCCGCTCGGTCGCCGTTCGCGGTGCCCAGCGCCTCGAGCCCGAGACGGTCCGCTCCTATGCCGGGCTCAACCCCGGCGAGGCCTATGACGCCGAGAAGCTCGATACCGCGATCAAGGCGCTCTACGACACCGAGCTCTTCCGCGACGCGCAGATCGAGGGCGCCGACACCGGCAACCTCGTCATCGTGGTGCAGGAAAATCCGGTCATCAACCGCATCGTCCTCGAGGGCAACAAGCGGCTGAAGGAGGACAAGATCCTCCCCGAGATCCGCCTCGCCCCGCGCCAGATCTTCACCCGCTCGAAGGTCCGTTCGGACGTCGAGCGCATCATCGAGCTCTACAAGCGCCAGGGCCGCTTCGGCGCCCGCGTCGAACCCAAGACCGTCAATCTCGACCAGAATCGCGTCGATCTCGTGTTCGAGATCACCGAAGGCGACCTGTCGAAGGTCCGCGCGATCAACATCATCGGCAACGAGCAGTTTCCCGACAGCCGCCTGCGCAAGGAAATGTACACGCGCCAGGCCGGCGGTGCCTTGGGCTTCCTCAAGTCGAACGACACCTACGATCCCGACCGCCTCGCGGCCGACCAGCAGAAGCTTCGCGCTTTCTACCTGACCGAAGGTTACGCCGACTTCCGCGTCGTCTCGGCGCTCGCCGAGCTGACCCCGGACCGCCGCGACTTCGTCATCACCTACGTCGTCGAGGAAGGCCCGCGCTACAAGTTCGGCGACATCACCGCCGAGAGCGAGCTGCGCGACCTTAAGAATGACGTGATCCTCAAGATCGCGGGCATCAAGAAGGGCGACTGGTTCAACGCCAAGGCGATCGAGGATGCGGTGACTCGCCTCAACGAGAGCGCCGGCCTGCTCGGCTACGCCTTCACCGAGATCGACCCGGCCTACGACCGCCAGGCCGACACCAAGACGATGAACATCGCCTTCCGCGTCGGCGAGACCCCGCGCACCTATGTCGACAAGGTCAACATCTCGGGCAACACCGGCACCCGCGACAAGGTCATCCGCCGCGAGTTCCGCCTGAACGAAGGCGACGCCTTCAACACCATCAAGGTGAAGCGCAGCCAGGACCGCATCCAGAGCCTCGGCTATTTCCAGGAGAAGCTGGAGATCAAGCAGGACCAGGTCGCTCCCGACCGGGTCGCGCTCAACGTCGACGTCGAGGAGAAGCCGACCGGCCAGCTCCAGGTCTCGGCGGGTTACTCGAGCCTCGAGCGGTTCATCCTCGCCCTGTCGGTCGAGCAGAACAACTTCCGCGGCATGGGCCAGTCGCTCTCGGCGGGCATCAACTATTCGCGCTATTCGAAGTCGATCCAGCTGGGCTTCACCGAGCCTTACTTCCTCGACAAGTCGATCCTGCTCGGCGGCCAGCTCTATCGCCGCGATTTCAACAGCTTCAACTACATCGGCAATACGCGCAACACGACGTACAGCCAGAACCAGACCGGCGGCGGCTTCTCGCTCGGCTTCCCGGTCAACGAATATGTGAACTTCGGGCTTCGCTACACGCTGAACCTCGACGACATCACGCTCGATAAGGCCACCTTCTACACCAACGGCGTCTGCGACCCGCAGAAGGCCGGCCAGTATCTGTGCGACGAAATCGGCAAGCGCACGACCTCGCTGCTCGGCTACAGCCTGGTGTTCGACAACACTAACGGCGTCCGCGCGACCCGCGGCCAGCGCCTCGTGCTGAGCCAGGATTTCGCAGGCCTCGGCGGCGACGTCCGCTACATCCGCACCCGCGGCGAGGGCGCCAAATTCTGGGGCATCGGCCGCAGCGGCTTCATCCTCTCGGCCCGCGCCGAGGGCGGCATCATCCAGCCGCTGCAGAAAGCCAAGCGCGTCGGCGTCGATCCGATCCGCATCTCGGACCGCTTCTTCACCCCGCAGCTGCGCGGTTTCGACCTGCGCGGCATCGGCCCTCGCATCCGCCGCACCAACTACACGGGTGACGGCTCGACGCTGGAAAGCACTGGCCAGATCACCGACGCGCTCGGTGGCCGCGCTTACTATTTCGGCCGTGTCGAGCTCGAAATCCCGCTCGGTGCCGGCGCGCGCGGCCTCGGCCTGCGCCCGTCGGTCTATGTGGACGCCGGTTCGCTGTTCAAGCTGAAGCGGCCGAACACGATCGACATTCCGGGCGTCTGCAGCTTCGTCATCCCGGCGGCCGGGACGGTTCCGGGCTCGTCGCGCCAGGTCATCCTGAACCCGGGCCAGACGCAGGCCAATTGCGGCACCGCGCAGACCGGCGAGACGCTCACCTTCAGCCCGCTGTACCGCGAGGACTTCCTCGGCAACAGCGCCAGCCCGCGCCTCTCGATCGGCGTCGGCGTCAACTGGAACTCGCCGTTCGGCCCGCTTCGCATCGACCTCGCCAAGGCGCTGCTCAAGCAGGATGGCGACGACACCAAGCTCTTCCAATTCAACGTAGGGACTCAATTCTGATGACCAAGAAGCTCGTTCTTGCCGCGCTCGCGGCCACTGCGGTTGCGGCTCCTGCCGCCGCCCAGACCCGCATCCCGGCCGCCGTCGTCGCCGTGGTCGACACCGACCGCGTCTACACCGAGTGCACCGCCTGCCGTTCGGCCGTCGCCACCCTGCAGAGCCAGGCGCAGCAGCTCCAGTCGCGCCAGCAGGCGCTCGCCGGCCCGATCCAGACCGAGGCCCAGGCGATCCAGACGGCGTTCAACGCGCTTCCCGCCGCGCAGCGGACCAACCCGCCGGCCGCGCTCAAGGCCCGCGCCGAGAAGCTCGAGCAGCAGCAGAACACCGCCAACCAGGAGCTTCAGCGCCTCCAGCAGAACCTCCAGTCGACGCAGGCCAATGTCCGCCAGCAGATCGACGCGCGTCTCGGCCCGGTGATCAACACCGTCATGACGCAGAAGGGCGCCAACGTCGCCGTCAGCACCGACGCGACGCTCGCGCGCTCGAACAGCGTCGACATCACCAACGACGTCCTCGCGGCGCTCAACGCGCAACTCCCGTCGGTCAGCGTCACCCCGCTTCCGCAGCAGGCGCAGCCGCAGGCCGCGCGTCCGGCGGGCCGCTAAGCCGATGAGCGAGGGGGGCAGCGCGGCAGCGACCGTAACGCGCGACATTCGCGCGGTCATGGCGGCGCTGCCCCATCGCTATCCGATGCTGCTCGTCGACCGGGTTTCCGAACTCGTGATCGACGAGCGCATCACCGCCATCAAGGCGGTGACGATCAACGAATCCTTCTTCCAGGGGCATTTCCCCGGCCGCCCGATCATGCCGGGCGTGCTGATCGTCGAGGCGCTGGCGCAGGCCGCGGGCGTGCTCGCGGTCGAGAGCCTCGGGCTCAAGGGCTCGGGCAAGCTCGTCTATTTCATGGCGATCGACGGCGCCAAGTTCCGCGCGCCGGTAGAGCCGGGCTGCTTGCTCGAACTCAAGGTCAGCTTCGTTCAGAAGCGCTCGAGCGTGTGCAAGTTCGCCGGCCAGGCCTTTGTCGACGGCAAGCTCGCCGCCGAGGCCAATTTCACGGCGATGATCGCCGATCCCCCGAAGGACTGAGCCGCCAGCCGGTTTCGGCGGGCTCCACCTCGAACACCTCGCGGAACAGCGCCGAGCCGAGCAGGGCTTGCGGCGCGTCGTCGGCGACCAGTCTCCCCCCCGAGAGCATCAGCACGCGGTCGAACGCAGGCGCGAGCGTCAGGTCGTGGACCGAGACGAGCAGCGCCGTGCCGGTCGCCGCGGCGGCGCGGAAGAGATCGACGATCCGCAGGCTCCACGCCGGATCGAGGTTCGACAGCGGCTCGTCCAGAAGCAGCAGGCGCGGGGCGGGGGCGAGCGCCCGCGCCAGCAGCACCCGCGCGCGCTCGCCGGTGGACAGGCTGTCGACCGGCCGCTCGGCCAGCGGATGGAGGTCGAGCGCGGCCAGCAGTTCCGCGACCCGCGCCGGATCGGGCTGGTCGAGCCCGAGCGCGATGACGTCGCGCACGGGGATCGGCCAGGCGACCTCGCGCGAGGCTGGGAGAAAGGACAGGAGCTTGCGGCGCCGGGCAGGCGCGGCGGCAGCGACGTCTTCGCCATCGATGCTCACCATTCCCGACCGCGGCGGCACGCCCGCCAGCGCGCGCAGCAGGCTGGTCTTGCCGCTGCCGTTGGGGCCGATGAGCGCGACCATCGCGCCCGCCGCGACAGCGAGGTCGAGCGGGTCGAGCCGCCCCGGCACCGCGATCCCGCGGGCTTCAAGCAATGACGTCATGGCGCCAGCCTCCAGCGCATCCGCAGCAGCACCCACAGGAAGAGCGGCGTGCCGGCCGCGGCGGTGACGACGCCGAGCGGGATCGTCCGGCCGAGCGGGGCGAGGCGGGTGAGGAGGTCGGCGGCGGTCAGCAGTACCGCGCCCAGCAAGGCGGCCGGGAGCAGCGCCCGTCCCGGATGCCCGCGCACCCAGACCCGCGCGATCACCGGTGCGATCAGCCCGATGAAGCCCACCGCGCCGCACACCGCGACGCAGGCTCCGACCGCGACCGCCGCGCACAGCACGACCTCGCGGCGAAGGCGCGCGGGATCGAGCCCGAGCGAGGCGGCGACCTCTTCGCCAAGGGCCAGGCGGTCGAGCGCGGTGGCGCGCCCGAACAGCCATGCCCCGGCAAGGGCGGCGGGCAGGAGCGCGGCGGCGGCTTGGGGCAGGCTGCGGTCGACGAGGCTCCCCATCAGCCAGTCGAACGCCTCGTAGAAGGCGAAGGGCGAAGGGGCGAGGGCGAGCGCGAGGCTGGTCAGCGCGCCCGCCGAAATGCTGATGGCGAGGCCGGCCAGCAGCAGCGTCGCGCTGTCCGACCGCTTTCCGGCGAGCGCGAACAGTAACGCCAGCGCGACGAGTGCTCCGGCCGCGCCGCTCAGCCCCAGACCGAGGGGGCCGACGAAACCGAGGAAGGTCGAACCCACCACCGCGCCCAATGCCGCGCCGCTCGACGCGCCGGTGAGGTCGGGCGAGGCGAGGGGATTGGCGAACAGCGCCTGCAGCGCCGCGCCGGTGAGGCCGAGCGTCGCGCCATAGCCGAGCGCGAGAAGCAGCCGGGGCAGGCGCAGCTCGACCAGCACCAGCCGCGTGACCTCGGGCGGACCCTGCAGGGGGCCAAGCGGCCACAGCATGGCGAGCGCCGCGAGGATCGCGATCAGTGCGACCAAGAGGAGGATCCGCCCGGCGCTCATCGAGGCATGACTTGCCGCAGCCGCGCCACTTCGGCCAGCATCGGCAGGCCCCCGCAGGTCCAGGCGCGGCCATCGGTGCGAACCGTGCGCGGGGCGAGGCGCGCGACCAGCGGATGCTTCAGCCAGGCCGTGCCGCGGCTCGCCTGGCTTTCGCGATAATCGCTTCGGATCAGGAGCTTGGGCGGGTCGGTTGCGAGGCCTTCCAAGGTCAGGCGCCCGCCCGGCAACGCGATCTGGCGAACCCCCGCCAGCGCCAGCCATTGCGCGCCGAGCCCGCCGGGCGACAGGCTTTGCCCGCCGCCCGACAGGAAGGCGCCGGGCCGAAGCGACTGGCGGGTCGCCACGAGCCGCGCCAGCGCCGCGCGATAGGGCCGCGCCGCCTCCGGACGGCCAAGCGCGGCGGCGACCGTTTCGGCCTGCCGCACGACCTCCGCCGGGCTCGTGGGATAGGAGAGGTCGATCAGCCGGATCCCGAGCTTCGCGGCAAGGCTTGCCCGCGCGCGCCCGCTCCCGCCCATCGACAGGAGCAGGGTCGGGCGCCGCGCGGCGACGCTTTCGAGGCTGCCGTCATTGGCCGGGACGCGCTGTCCCAGCCGCCACAGCGCGGTTTCTTGCGCGTTACGTCCGAGATGGCTGACCGAGACGATCTGCTCCGGCCGCCCGAGCGACAGGAGCAGTTCGTCGGTGCACAGGTTGAGGCTCGCCGCGCGCACCGCCTCAGCGGCGGCCAAGGCCCAGGCGGATGCCGGCATAAGCCGTCCTCCCTTCCGAGCGATAGCCGACCACGTCGACCGCGCGATCGTCGAACGCATTGGCGAGCCGCCCGAACACCTCGACCGCCTCGTTGACGCGATAGGCGACGCGCGCGCTCGCCAGCCAATAGGGGTCGAGCCGGACCAGCGGCGCCGGGAACAGGTCGAAGTCGCGGTCGAGCCGGGCGCCGGTGTAGCTCAGCGCCGCGCCATAGCTGAACCGGCCCGCAACGCCGTCGGCCGCGACCGACCCGCTATGTCGCGGACGGCGCAGTTCGCGGCCCGCGGGCTCGGTCGCGTCGAGCGCGGCATAAGTGGCGGTGAGCGACAGCCACTCGCCGGGGCTCCATCCGCCCTCAATCTCGACGCCCTTGCGACGGCTGCGCTGGTCGCTGTTGGCGGCCGAGGACAGGCCGGTGACAGGGTCGTAGGTGCCGATGATCTCGTTCGTCAGCCGCTGGCGATAGACGGTGGCGCCGGCCCGCCATGGGCCGTTGGCGTAGCGCAGCGAGACTTCGCCGCCGCGGCTCCGCTCGGGGCGAAGCGCCGGATTGCCGCGAAAGCTGCCCGGGAAGAACCCGTAGAGGTCGAACAAGGTCGGCTGCGCGATGCCTTCGCCCCAGTTCGCCGCGACATGCACCCCGCCGCCGAGGCGGACGAGGCCGCCCGCTCGCGCGGTGGTTGCATCCTGAAAATCGCTGAAATGGTCGCGGCGGAGCGCGGCGGTGAGGGTCACCGGGCCAATGTCGCCGCGATACTCGCCGGTCAGCGCCGACTGGTCGCGCTTGCGGCGCTGGTCGGTGAAACCCCCGTAGATGACGTCCGACGCGATGAACCGTTCGCGGCTCGCCTCGGCCGCCAGCGTGAGGCGGTGCCCAGCGGCGATCTCCCGGGAGACGTCGCCGGTCAGGGTGTCGCGGCGGCCGCTCGTCCGGTTCTGCTCTTCGGCCGCGAGATAGTTGATGTTGCGCGAGGTGATCCGCGACAGCCCGGCCGAGGCGATCCAGCCGCCGTCCTCATAGCGCGCGCCGATCCGCCCGGCACCGAGCCGATTGCGGGTCCGGTCGAGCGTGTCGGCGCGGGTGAAGAAGACGGGGTCGAAGCCGTCGAAGTCGGTTCGCGACCGCACCGCGAATCCGCTCGCCGAGAGGGTGACCGGGCCGCTCTTCCAGTCGAGTCGGCCGCGCAGCGTCGCGTTGCGATAGCCGTCGCGCTCGCCCGGGCCCGCCACGGCGTTGATGCCCTTCGCGCCCTGCAGGCCGGCGGCGAGGCCGAGCGTCACCTTGCCCTGCTCGACCCCACCCGACGCGCTGACGCGGCCGAAGCCGTGGCTTCCGCCCTCGACCTCGGCGCTGGCCCCGGTACGGGGCGCGGCGGTCAGCGACACCACGCCGCCGATCGCCTCGCTGCCCCACAGGGCCGATTGCGGTCCGCGCACTACCTCGATCCGGTCGCCGAGGTCGGCGGACAGGAGCTCGAAACGCGGCTCGTTGCCCGCGGCGGGATCATTGGCGCGGATCCCGTCGATGAACAGGAGCGTGTGATTGGCCTCGGCGCCGCGGATCCGGACCTGGCTCTGCGAGCCTGCCGGCCCGGCTTGCGACAGCGACGCCGAGGGCACCAGTCGGAGCAGCGAGGCGAGCAAAGGCTCGCCGAGGCGCTCGACCCGCTCGGGCGGAATGACGGTGACGCTGGCGGGCGTGGCGCCAAGCGGCTCGGGCACGCGGCTGGCGGTAACGACGATGGTGTCCGCCGCGGGGGGCGGCGGAGGCAGATCGGAAAAGAACACGGAATCAGACCTTTCGATGACGACATTCAGACTCAGTCGTCACGGAGGCCAGGCCACGCCTTCCGCCTGGTCCCGGGCGGTCGAACGGACGACGGATCAGGCCGACGATCGGACTTGTGCATGAAAGCCACGCACTCACCGTTCCGGGCAGAGCGCCGGATTTGCACCGGCTTCCTCGGGTCTGATCCCGCGCGCCTTGTCCGCCGGGCCTGCGCGCCTTGTCAAGGAGAAGCGCTTCGGCTAGGGGCGCGGCACCTTTTCAAGGCTGGTCGGAACCAGCCACATCCACGAGGAATGTTGCCATGAAGAACGGGATCCACCCGGACTATCACATGATCACCGTCGAGATGACCGACGGGACCAAGTATCAGACCCGTTCGACCTGGGGCAAGGAAGGCGACACCCTCCACCTCGACATCGATCCGACCGCCCACCCGGCGTGGACCGGTGGCTCGGGCAAGCTGCTCGACGCGGGCGGCCAGGTCGCGCGCTTCAACAAGCGCTTCGGCGGTCTCACCCTCGGCAAGAAGTAAGCCCCGCGGCCCGGCCTCGCCGGGTCCGGTTTGCTTCCGCGCGCAACGCGCTAGAAAAGCCCCCGTGGCCCGGCCCAAGAACCGGACCCACGGGGGTTTTTTCATGCCTGGACGCGCCGCACCGATCATCGAAACCGAACGCCTCCGCCTGCGCGGCTGGCGCAAGGAGGATTTCCGCCCCTATCACGCAATCCTCTCCGAGCCCGCCGTCCACCGCTATTTCGGGCCCGAGCCGATGGGGCAGGAGGAATGCTGGCGCCGGCTGTGCGCCGCGATCGGCAATTGGGAGATGAACGGCTTCGGCTCGATGGCGGTCGAGGCCAAGGACGACGGCCGCCTGCTCGGCAACATCGGCCTGTTCACCGCCTGGCGCGACTTCGATCCGCAATTCGGCGACGAGCCCGAGATGGGCTGGATCATGGCGAGCGAGACCCACGGCACCGGCATGGCGCGCGAGGGCTGCGAGGCGGTGCTGCACTGGGCCGAAGCGACGCTCGATCCCACGCCCGTCTGGGCGATCATCAGCGAAGGCAACGAGCCCAGTTTGAAGCTCGCGGCAAAGCTCGGCTTCAACCGCTTGCACCTGATCGATTATCACGGGCCGACCCACGTCCTCCAGCGTCCCGCCTGGTCGCGCATTTAAACCCATACGGTTCGTTTTTGCTTGACATGTAGGATTTGGGCAGGCTTCCTGCGCGGGTCGGAAGCGGCATTGTCCCTTTCGAGCGCGGGGGCGCTGCCGGTGACGTGATGGCCCATGCCGTCCGTCGCCGGCCTTGCCTGCCGGGCGGTGCAGTCAGCCGGGACACGGCCCCATCAACGACCATCCTTTCGGTCCCGCCGAGGACCAGCCAGACGAGGCCCTGCGGCCTTGGTCCGAGCGCGCGCATGCCGGTCAGCTCGAACCCGAGGGCGACCACGACCAGTGGCTGATCCTCGCCGGGCGCGGTTTCGGCAAGACGCAGGCCGGGGCCGAATGGCTCGCCGAGCAGGTGCTCGCCCACGGGAAGATGCGGATCGCGCTCATCTCGGCGACGGTCGAGGAAGCGCGCGACGTGATGGTGCTTGGCGCCACGGGAATCATGACCATCCGCCCCGACGTGCTCGAGAAATGGGTCCCGAGCCGGGGTGAGATCCACTTCGTCGGCGGCTCGATCGGCAAGCTTTTTTCGGGTGCCAATCCCGAGCGTTTGCGCGGCTTCCAGTTCCACCTCGCCTGGTGCGACGAGCTGGCGAAATGGCGCAAGGCCGAGGCCACGTGGGACAATCTGCAATTCGCGCTTCGCCTCGGCGAGCGGCCCAAGGCGCTGATCACCACTACGCCCTCGGCAAGCCCGATCCTCGCTGACATCCTCGCCGCCCGGAACACCGCGACCACCCGCGGTACCACCTTCGACAATCCCCATCTCGGCGCCGTCTTCGTCCGCAAGATGAAGGACAAATATGGCGCGACGCACAAGGGCAAGGTCGAGCTCTACGGCGAGCTTCCGCCGCCGCCGGGCGCGCTGTGGACGCCCGAGATGATCGCGGAGAGCCGCGAGGGCGAGCCCGACGGCACGGCGATGGAAAGCGTCGCCATCGGGGTCGATCCGCCGGCACGCGACGGGACCTGCGGGATCGTCGTGTGCGGGCGCGACGTGGCGGGCAATTACCATGTGCTCGACGACCACAGCATCGCGGCGAGCAGTCCCAAGATCTGGAGCAGCAAGGTCGCCGACGCGGCCCGATCGAACCAGGACCGGCTGGAGGACGGGCGCTCGGTGCAGATCGTCGCCGAGGGCAACCAGGGCGGCTCGATGGTCCGGGACGTCATCCTCCAGCACGAAGGCGACGATTTGTCGGTCGGGCTGGTCCATGCGGCGGTCAACAAGTCGGCCCGGGCCGAGCCGATCGCCATCCTGTTCGAGCGCGGCAAGGTCCGGATGCACCGCAGCTTTCCCGAGCTCGAGCGCCAGCTCTGCGGGCTGATCGCGGGCGGGGGCTATGAAGGGCCGGGGAGCAGTCCCGACCGGGCGGACGCGATGGTCTGGGCGCTGACGAAGCTCAGCGATACGGGGACGAGGCGGCGCGTCGGCCCGGGCATCCGCAGCTTCGACGACCCGCCGGACTAGCCCCAGGGACGACGGTGAGGCTCAGATCGACCGCGCGATCAGCTCCTTCATGATCTCGCTCGTGCCGCCGTAGATCCGGGTGACGCGCGCGTCGCGCCACAGTCGGGCGATCGGATATTCGTTCATGTAGCCCGCGCCGCCGTGAAGCTGGAGCGAGATGTCGCAGGCGTCGAACTGGAGCTCGGAGTGCCATAGCTTGGCCGCGCTCGCCTCGGCGGGGGTGAGCTGGTGCTTCAGGTGCCGCTGGATCGCCCAGTCGAGATGCGCCCAGCCGACCTGCAGCCGGGCCTTCAAATCGGCCAGCGTGAAGCGCGTGTTCTGGAAGTCGAACACGGTCTTGCCGAACGCCTTGCGGTCCTTGGTGAATTCGACCGCGAGATCGAAGGCGCGCTGGGCGGCGGCCTGGCACTGGACCGCGATCGACAGCCGCTCCTGCGGGAGCTGGCTCATCAGCATGCCGAACCCGCCATTCTCGGGTCCGAGCAGGCGATCGGCGGGAAGGTGGACCTCGTCGAAGAACAGCTCGGACGTGTCGTTGCCGTGAAGCCCGATCTTGTCGAGGTTGCGGCCGCGGGTGAAGCCTTCGTCGCCGGTCTCGACCAGGAACAGGCTGATGCCCCGCGCGCCGCCTTCCTCGGTCGAGCGGGCGCAGACGATGACGAGGTCGGCGGCCTGCCCGTTGGTGATGTAGGTCTTGGAGCCCGACAGGCGCCAGCCGTTGCCGTCCTTGCGCGCGATGGTCTTCATGCCCTGAAGGTCGGAGCCGGCGCCGGGCTCGGTCATCGCGATGGCGGTGATCGCCTCGCCGGTGACCATCCGCGGCAACCACTTCTTCTTCTGCTCCTCCGAGCCGTAGGCGAGGATATAGTCGGCGACGATGTCGCTCTGGAGCGACCAGCCCGCGGCGCTCCCGGCATAGCTCACTTCCTCGCCCACGATGGCGTTGAAGCGGAAGTCGAGGCCGTATCCGCCATATTCCTCGGGGACGGTCGGGCAGAGCATTCCGGCCTCGCCCGCCTTGAGCCACGCCTCGCGCTCGACGATCCCCTCGCGTTCGTGGCGGTCGGTGTCGAGCCCGGCGACGACCCGCCGGACGGTGTCGCGGAACGCTTCGTGCTCGGAATCGAACAGGGTCCGCTGCGAGGTATCGAGCACTTGGTTCTCCCTTGCCTTTGCGCCAGCCTAGGCGACAAGGCGGCAATTGGAAGGGGACTTGATGCCGGGTGCGCTCCACGGACTGACGATCGTCGAAATGGCGGGGCTGGGGCCGGGGCCCTTCGCCGGAATGATGCTGGCCGACCATGGCGCGCGGGTGATCCGGGTCGAGCGGGCGGGGATGATCGGCGTCCCGAACGATCCCTTGCTCCGCAATCGCGAAAGCATCGCGCTCGACCTCCGCCAGAACGAGGGGCGCGACATCGTCCGCAAGCTGGCGGCGACGGCCGACGGGCTGATCGAGGGCTACCGCCCGGGCGTGATGGAGCGGCTTCGGCTGGGACCCGACGTGCTGTGCGCGGCCAATCCGAAGCTGGTCTACGGACGGGTGACGGGCTGGGGGCAGGAGGGGCCGCTGGCCCAGGCCGCGGGGCACGACATCAACTATCTCGCGCTGACCGGCCTCCTGTCGGCGGTGGGAGAGAAGGACCGGCCGCCGGTGCCGCCCCTGAACCTCGTCGCCGATTACGGCGGCGGCGGCCTGATGCTGGCGTTCGGGATGGTGGCGGCGCTGCTGGCGTGCCAGCGGACGGGCGAGGGGCAGGTGATCGACGCCGCCATGACCGACGGCGCGGCGCTGACCGGAGCGCTGATCTACGGCTTGCGGGCGGCGGGGCTGTGGCGCGACGAGCGGGCGTCGAATCTCCTCGACGGGGGCGACCCCATCTACGGCTGCTACACCTGCGCCGACGGCAAGGCGCTGAGCGTCGGCGCGATCGAGCCGCAGTTTCGCGCCGCTTTCTACACCGAACTCGGGCTCGCGCCCGGCGCCGACCGGGATGCGATCGCGGCGGTGCTGGCAACCCGGACCCGCGACGAATGGGCGACACGCTTCTCCGACAAGGACGCTTGCGTCGCCCCGGTGCTCGGGCTCGGCGAGGCGCCCGACCACCCGCACAATGTGGCGCGCGAGACCTTCGTCGAGGTCGGCGGCGTCACCCAGCCCGCGCCCGCGCCGCGGCTTGGCCGCACGCCGGCTTCAATCGCGCACGGCCCCCGGCGCGAGGGCGAGGACGGGGCGGCGATCCTCGGCGCGCTCGGCTATGACGAAGCGGCGGTGGCCGCGCTCCGGACGAAAGGCGTGCTCCTGTGAACCCCACCTTCGAGCGCATGCCGGTCAGCATCTTCGAGCAGATGAGCCAGGCCGCGGTCCGGCACGGCGCGGTCAATCTCGGCCAAGGCTTCCCGGACTTCGGCTGGCCCGAGGAATTGCTCGCCGAAGCCGCGCGGCTGGTGACCAGCGGCAGCAATCAATATGCGCCCTCGCGCGGGGCACCGGCGCTGCGCGAGGCGATCTGCCACTTCTATGCCGAGCGGCAGGGATTGGACCTGACGCCCGACCAGCTGGTGGTGACGAGCGGCGCGATCGAGGCCATCGCCTCGCTGTTCTTCGCCACGCTCAATCCCGGCGACGAAGCGGTGATCGTCGCGCCCGCCTATGACGGCTATGCGCCGCTCCTGCGCCGGGCGGGCGCGGTAATCCGCGAGGTCGCGCTGCGGCCGCCGACCTGGGCGCTGACGGCCGAGGCGCTGGAAGCGGCGATCACGCCGAGGACGAAGCTCCTCGTCATCAACAACCCCCACAATCCCACCGGGCGGCTGTTCTCGAACGCCGAGCTGGAAGCGGTGGTGACGCTCGCCCGCGCCCACGACCTCCTGATCCTCAGCGACGAGGTGTGGGAAGAGGTCATTCCCCCGGGCGCGACGTTCCGCAGCCTGATGGCGATGGCGCCCGAGAGGACGATCAAGATTGGCTCGGCGGGCAAGATCTTCGCGCTGACCGGCTGGCGGGTGGGCTGGCTCGCCGCCCCGGTCGAGCTCGCCGCGCTGGCCGCCAAGGCGCACCAGTATCTGACCTTCGCCGCGCCGCCCAATCTCCAGGGCGCGGTGGCATTCGGGCTGTCGCGGCCCGAACTGATCGCACCGATGCGGGGTGCCTTCGAGCGGGCCAAGGCACGGCTCTCGGACGGGCTGGCCCGGGCAGGCTATGTCCTGCTGCCGAGCGAGGCGACCTATTTCCAGTGCGTCGACTTGCACGCCTCGGGCATCGCGCTCGACGACATGGCGTTTGCGCTGGCGGCAGTGGAGCAGGCGGGGGTGGCGACCATTCCCTTGTCACCCTTCTACGAAGGCGAGGCCGAGCGCGGGCTGGTGCGCCTGTGCTTCGCCAAGAAGGACGAGACGATCGACGCGGGGGTGGCCGCGATGGCGCGGGCGAAAGCGATGTTCGGCTAGCGCCTCGATCAGGCGTTGGCTTCGAGCCGGCGCCGGAGGTGCGGGTCTTCGGGCGGGCGCACCAGCAATTTCCAGCGGCGCTTGTGGCGGCTCGCCCAGCCGATCAGCTCGCCCGCCTCGAGCGGGTGGGCGAGGAGGTAGCCCTGGACGAGGTCGCAGCCGAGGCTGCGGAGGGCATGGAGCTGCTCGACCGTCTCGACCCCCTCGGCGGTGACCGCGAGGCCGAGGCCGTGGGCGAGGTCGATCACCGAGCGGACGATCACCTGGTCGTCGTGGCTGGTCGGAAGGCCGGTGACGAACTGGCGGTCGATCTTGATCTCGGTGAAGGGGAGTTTCCGGAGTTGGATCAGCCCCGAATAGCCCGTGCCGAAATCGTCGATCGCGAGGCCCACGCCCTTGATCCGGAAGCGGGTGAGCGTGTCCATCAGCTTGATCAGGGGCTGGGTCGCGCCTTCGGTCAGCTCGAGCACTAGCCGCTCGGTCGGCACGTTGAGCGCGCGGCACATCCGCTCGACGAGGTCGGGAAAGTCGAGCTGCTCGAGGCTGATCGCAGAGATGTTGACCGCAATGTCGGTGTCGAGTCCGGCGGCATGCCATTCGCGCCACTGGCGAAGCGCGGTGCGGAGCGCCCATTGGGTGAGATCGCCGATGAGGCCATGCTCTTCGGCCAGCGGCACGAAGCGCCCTGGCGGCACGTCGCCCAGCACCGGATGCGCCCAGCGGACCAAAGCCTCGACCCGGACGAGGCTGCCGTCGGCGACCGACACCTTGGGTTGGTAGGCGAGCCGGAGCGCGCCGGCGGCAAGCGCCTGCTCGAGCTCGTCGAGCAGCCGCCGCTCCTTGGCATTCACGGGAGCATGCCCGGCTTGACCGAGAGGAGCAGGCGCTCGAGATCCTCGAGGCGGACGGGCTTTTCGAGCGGACCGACCATTTCGAGCCCGAGCGCCCCGCCGAGGCGGAAGGCGCTTTCGAGGACCCGGCGGTCGAAGCCCGAGACGATCAGCACCGGACCGCGATACTCATGCTCGGCGAGGTAGCGGAGGAACTCGACCCCGTCGGTGTTGGGCATGCCGAGGTCGAGCGCGACGACGTCGGGGGTCGCCGCGGCGAAGGCCTCCTCGAATTGCGCGCGGTCGGCGGTGATCGTCGGCGCATAGCCGGTCAGAGTCGCGGCATTGGCCATGAAGTCGGCCAGCGCGGGTTCGTCGTCGATCAGAAGGAGGCGGGGAAGGTCGGCCATTCAGTTACGCCCCTTCAAGCCTTTGGCGCGCACTTGCAACCGCTTCTTAACCTTGCTGGCCTAGGTACAACCATAACTGCGCAGTTCCCCGACGCGCGCCAATCCAAGCGACCCCGCGAGGAGACCGTATAGCGTGTTCGATAGCCTGATCCGTCGCCGGGCCAAGCGCCCCGCCGAGGTGGATGCCGCGGCATTCGATTCGACCAACGTGTCGCTGAGCCTGGCCGTCCCGCGTCCGCCCGAGCGGCGGACCGAGGATCGTGTCCTTCCGACGCTTCGCGTGGCCAAGCTGACCGGACGGCTGGGCGAGCAGCTCATCCGCATCCGCAACATGTCGGCCGGGGGCGTGATGGCCGATTGCGCGCGCTGCCCGCCGGTCGGCGACGAGGTGAAGCTCGAGTTCAACGGGCAAAGCATTCCGGCGAGCGTGGTGTGGATCCGCGACGGGCTGATCGGCCTCAAGTTCGACCAGGGCGTCGACCTTGGCGAGCTCCTCGCCGGGCGCAAGCCGCGCCACGGCTTCCGCCCGCGCCCGCCACGGCTCGAGGTCGGCTGCGGGGCGACGGTCAAGCTCAAGAAGCTCTATTACAAGGTCGAGGTCCACGACATTTCGCTCGGGGGCATGAAGGTCGGCCCGATCGACGAATATTGCATCGGCGAGAAGGTCGTCGTGGTGGTCGAAAGTCTCCGTCCGATCCGCGGCGAGGTTCGCTGGTATTCGGAGCGCCGCGCGGGGATCGTGTTCGACAAGGAGCTGAGCTTCGACGAGCTGGCCGAATGGGTCGGGAAGCGGGTCGAGCTGGCCAGCCTCAAGGCCGCGTTCAAGCACTGACGCGTGGGTCGCGAACGCGCGGCGATGCTTGTCTCGCGCGGCCAAGCGACCATATTCGCTCCCGAAACAAGGAGCATTTGATGGCGCAAGAACAAGCGATCCTGGCTGGCGGCTGTTTCTGGTGCACGGAAGCCGTGTTCCTCGACCTCGTCGGCGTGAGCGGGGTCGAGAGCGGCTATATCGGTGGCCAGACGGTCAATCCGACCTACAAGCAGGTGTGCGGCGGCGATACCGGCCATGCCGAGGCGATCCGGGTCACCTACGATCCCGACCAGATCAGCTACGGCGACCTGCTCGACATCTTCTTCGCGACGCATGACCCGACGCAGCTCAACCGCCAGGGCAACGACATCGGGACCCAGTATCGCAGCGCGATCTTCCCGCTGAACGAGGGGCAGGAGCGCGAGGCCCGCGCCAAGATCGTGGCGCTCAACGCCGAGCAGGGCGGCAAGATCGTCACCACGATCGAACCCGCGACCGACTGGTATCCGGCCGAGGACTATCACCAGGATTATTGGGCCAACGAAGGCCAGAGCAATCCTTATTGCCTCGCGGTCATCCCCCCCAAGCTCCAGAAGCTCCGCAAGAGCTTCCAGAACCGGCTGAAGGCGACCGCGACCGCTTAATCGTCGCCGGCCTCGACCCGCTGCCGCTCGTTCTCGCTGTCCGCGGGGACGGGCGGCTGGCGGAAGAGCGGCGATTTCGCGGCAAGGTCGTTGCGGATGGTGGTTGCGGCCTGGCCGCCTTCACCCATCGCGTGGCTGATCTGGTCGAGGCCGTGGACCACGTCGCCAGCGGCATAGAGCCCTTCGATGCTGGTCCGCATCTTGTCGTCGCAGGTGATGCAGCAATCCTCGGCGTTGAGGCTCGCGCCGAGCATTTCGGCGAGCTGGGTGTGCGTGTCGCTCCCGAGCGCCGGATAGATGCTGTCGAAGGTGAGCAGGCCTTCGGCGGTGTCGACGGTGATGCATTGCTCGATGCAGCCGATCGCCTCGGCCGGCCCGTCGACGAGGGTCACGCCCGCCTCCTCGAGCTTCTTGCGATCCTGCTCGCTGACCTCGAGCTTCTTGTCGGGCGCGATCAGCGTCACGTCGGCGGTGTAGGAGCGAAGGAAGATCGCCTCGCCGACCCCGCCCTTGCCCGAGCCGATGATCCCGACGCGCTTGTCGGTGACCTCGAAGCCGTCGCAGATCGGGCAGTAGCGGATGAGGCCGCGGGCCATCGCCTCGTCGTGGAGCTCGGGGTCCATCGGCGGCTTGCGGTTGGTGAGGCCGGTGGCGAGGAGCACCGCGCGGGCGCGCTCCGGGCCGGTGCCCCAGTCGGCGGTGAAATAGCCGTCCTCGTCCTTGTCGAGGCGGTGGACGCGCCCGGTCTCGATCTTGGCGCCATATTTCTGCGCCTGCGTGCGCATCAGTTCGAGCAGCTCCTTGCCGTTGATCCCGTCGGGATAGCCGGCGTGGTTGTGGCTGCACGGGATCCACGAAGCGCGACTCTTGCCCTCGTCGACGACGTGGATGTCGAGGTGGAAGCGGGCGAGATAGATGGCGGCGGTGAGCCCGGCCGGGCCGCCGCCGATGATTAGGACGTCGTGTGGTGCTTGGGTAGCCATGGCGCCGCAATGAGCGGCGCGGCTTGGCGGTTCCTTGGCCGATGTCTAGGAGCATCGCGTGATGGAGCCCATCCGCCTTTTCCTGACGCATCCCTTCGGCCTCACCGTCGTCGCGCTTGCGGTCGTCCTCGCGGGTCTGCTCGCTGCCGTCCTGGAGCGCAGGCGAGCGGGCTGGTCGGGCAAGCACTTGGTTCTTGCCGCCGCCCTGCCGCTCCCGCTCCTCTGCGTGATCGCGACGGCGGCGCTGTTTCTGGTCTCGCCCTGGGAGGATCCGCTGATCGAGGCCGTTCTACTGACGGTGGGCCTGCTCGGTACTGCCTTCACGCTTATCGCGGGAGCGTTAGCGGCGTCGCTGGTCGTCGCAGGGATACGCCGATGACCTTCCGCGCCTCCGTCCTGACCCTCTATCCCGGCATGTTCCCCGGCCCGCTCGGGACCAGCCTGGCGGGCCGCGCGCTCGAGGCGGGGAAGTGGAGCCTCGACACGACCAACATCCGCGACTTCGCGATCGACAAGCACCGGACGGTCGACGACACGCCGGCGGGCGGGGGCGCGGGGATGGTGCTGCGTTGCGACGTGCTCGCCGCGGCGATCGACAGCGTCGCCGACGGCCGCCCGGTGCTCGCCATGAGCCCGCGGGGATGCCCGCTCACGCAGGCCAGGGTCCGCGCGCTGGTGGCGGGCGAGGGGGCGATCGTCCTGTGCGGCCGGTTCGAGGGCTTCGACGAGCGGATCTTCGAGGCGCGCGACGTCGAGCCGGTCAGCATCGGCGACTATATCCTCTCGGGCGGCGAGCTCGGGGCGATGGTGCTGCTCGATGCTTGCGTTCGGCTGCTTCCCGGCGTAATGGGCGCCCCCGATAGCGGTGTGGACGAGAGCTTCGAAACGGGGCTGCTCGAACATCCGCATTATACCCGACCTCAAGAGTGGGAAGGGCGCACGATCCCCGAAGTGCTGCGATCGGGGGATCATGCGAAGATTGCCGCTTGGCGAAAGTCACAGGCGATCGAGGATACACGGCTACGGCGGCCGGACCTGTACGAGCGCCATGGGGGCGTCTCGCAGGCGTCGCCCTCTGGTGCGCGGCAACGAGACGAAGGCAAGAACAAGTGAACCTGATTCAGACCCTCGAGCGCGAGCAGATCGACGAACTGACCGCCAAGCGCGCCATCCCCGAATTCCGTCCGGGCGATACGCTCCGCGTCGGCGTCCGCGTCGTCGAAGGCGAGCGCACCCGCGTCCAGAACTACGAGGGCGTCTGCATCGCGCGCTCGAACAAGGGCATCGGCTCGAACTTCACCGTTCGCAAGATCAGCTTCGGCGAGGGCGTGGAGCGCGTCTTCCCGCTTTATTCGCCGTCGATCGAAGAGATCCACGTCGTCCGCCGCGGTGTCGTGCGTCGCGCCAAGCTCTATTACCTGCGTGGCCGCACCGGTAAGTCGGCGCGTATCGCCGAACGCCGCGACCCGCGTCCGGCCAAGGGCACGGCCCCGGCCGCTCCGGCGCAGGACAGCGCCGAGGGCTAAGCCGTTCGGCACTGCCGACAGGAAACAGGGGCTCGACCGCAAGGTCGGGCCCTTTTTCGTGTCAGAGCTTCAGGCGGCTGACGAGGATCGTCGCGTCCGGCAGATATTGCGGGCGGGCGAACCGGGGCCGCGCGGCCTGCAGGGGCGCGGCGGCCGGGGGCAGGCGCCAATGGGTGGCGGTCAGCTGGACGGTGACCGGCGCGGTTCCAAGGTCGAGCTGGACGACCGCGCCGTCGCA
Source organism: Sphingomonas rosea (assembly GCF_039538065.1). NCBI lineage: Bacteria > Pseudomonadati > Pseudomonadota > Alphaproteobacteria > Sphingomonadales > Sphingomonadaceae > Sphingomonas > Sphingomonas rosea. Next base: position 2,388,959 of record NZ_BAABBR010000001.1, on the reverse strand, counting down.
GCTCCGGCCAGTGCAGGTCAGGCTGTAGGGCGCCTTGGTCCCGGGCCTGAGGATCACCGCGCGGCCATTGAAGCCGCCCCCGATCAGCGCGTCCTGCTTGTCGATCCCGAGGCTGACGCTGTCGGCACCGTTGGTCCGCAGGCGGAAGAGCTGGGCGCGGCCGATCGGCGTGCCGGGGCCACCAGTGACGGGCGCGCTGAGGATCGGGATGTCGCCCGCGGGCTCGAGCGTCGGGGCAGCGAAGCCCGGCTGCACGGGCGCGGCGGCGAGCCAGCGCTGCCGCTTGCCGAGCGGCAAGGTGCCCTGGCGCCATTCACCGAGCTTCTGAAGATCGGCGGGCAAGGGCTTGCGATCGTTGACGATCGACCAGACCGGTGGCTTGCCGGCCTCGAGCACATATTGGAGCGTCCACTGCTGCTGGCGGTCGGCGCTGTAGGCGGGGGCGAGCGCGGCGGGGACCCAGGCCAGCGCGGCGAAGGCGATGGCGATCGGCGCCGCGCGGCGCCAGCTTGCGCCCGCGAGGAGCGGCCGCGCCTCGATCAGCCACGGCATCAGGACGAGCGCGCCGAACAGGGCGAAGATCCACAGGGGGCCGCTGTTGGCGAGGTCCTGCAGGAGGCCGAGCATCGCGCCCAGCGTCATGAAGGTCAACAGGGCGGCGAGGAGGGAGCCGGCAAGCTCGGCATGGCGCCAGCGATGCTGGTTCTCGGCGCCGATCAGAAACAGGAGCGGGGGCACGAAGAAATAGACCAGGGCACCGGGCGCGAAGAAGGTGAGCGCGAGGCCGAGCAGGAGGTAGAGCGTCCACCAGCCGCGGCGCAGCGCGGACTGGCTCGCGCGGCTCCACGAGAGGACGAGAAGGCCGCTGGCGATGACGCCGGCATAAACCGCCAGCTCGCTCACCTGCGGGACCGCGCGCCAGAATTGGCCTTCGCGCAGCGCGCCGACGCCCGAGAGCCCGAGCCACGCAATGGCGGTGGCGAGCAGGGGAGCGCAAAGCAGCAGCGGAACGGTGGCGAGCCAGCGCCGGTGGGTCCCGCCGTTGCGCACGGCGCGGAAGCCGAGGCCGAGCAGATATCCGGCGACGACGCCGAGCGCGATGAAGGAGGGGAGGGTGAAGAGCGACCGTGTCCCGATGTTCATGAAAAGAAGGTTCTTGCCGGTTTGCCACGCCGGGGCCGGGCCGGCGCCAAGCGCGGTCGTGGTCGCCTGGACCTGGTCGCCCATGTGCTGGAGCGTCGCAAGGTCGATCGCCGCCACGTCGTCGCCCGGCGAATGATAGCGGGTCTCGTTGCCGATCGGCGCGAAGTTCAGCGTCAGCCACTTCCGGCTCTCGGCGAACGAATTGACGTCGGTGTAGTTGGGGATGAGCCGGTAGGCGCTGACGGCGAGGCTGTTGGCGACGGGATGCGCCACGCTGCTCCCGAACAGGCGGACCGCGGCGCCATTGGGGACCGAGGTCTCGAACATGTTGACGGGGCCGGTGGTGCCCCGTGCCTCGAGGTTGATCAGCGCGTCGACCCGGTCGCGCAGCGGATCGCCGTCGAGAAAGGCGCGGGCGCCGACCAGACCCAGTTCCTCGCCCTCGTTGAAGAGGAAGGTGACGGGGCGCGGCGGCGTGTCCTTCATCAACGAGGCCACCTCGAGCATGGTGGCGACGCCGAGCCCCGCGTCGCTCGCGCCCGGACCGACGGGGACGCTGTCATAGTGCGAGTTGACGAGGAGGTGCTTCGCCCCCGGCCGCTCGCCGAGCGTCACCACGATGTTGCGGACTCGCGCGCAGCTGACGCCCGACTGCTTGTGGAGGTTGTTGCAGGCGAAGCGGTCGTCGATGCGGGGGCGCAAGCCCATGGCGCGAAGCTCGGCGACGAGGCGGTCGCGGACCCCGTCGCTCGCCGCGCTGTCGGCGGGGTGGGGGGCCTGGTCCCCGAGGATGCGGGCGAGCCTCGCCTTCGCGCGGGCCGCGTCGAACTGCTCGGGGGCGTTGGCGGTGCGGACCGGGGGCGGGAGGGTCAGCCAGCGTGTCGCGGCCATGGCGGCGAGCAGCCCGACCAAGATCGCCACCAGTGCCACGGCCTTGCGCATCATTTCATCCCCCCGTCGAAGAGTGGAGCTTAACGGCCTGTCGCTGCTTGCCAATCGGTCGCGTGGCTCCCATCACGGCGCCATGGTTCGATCCCTGTTGCTCGCCGCCGCCGCGGCCGCCGCCCTCGTCTCCACCCCCGCTTCGGCCCAGACCCCGCGACAGCCGCTGACGCTAGAGCGGATCTTCGCCGCGCCCGCGCTGACCGGCAATTCGCCGCGCGCGGTCAAGCTGTCGCCCGACGGCCGCCTCGCGACGTTGCTGCGCAACCGTCCCGACGACACCGAGCGCTACGACCTGTGGGCGATCGACCCGGCGACGGGCCAGGCGCGAATGCTGGTCGACAGCAAGAAGCTCTCCTCGGGCGCCGAGCTTTCCGAAGCCGAGAAGATGCAGCGCGAGCGTGCGCGCGTCGGCAATCTGAAGGGCATCATCAACTACGACTGGGCGGCCGACGGGAAGAGCATCCTCGTGCCGCTGGACGGCGACGTTTATCTCGCCAGCCTCGACGGGCAGGTCCGCCGCCTGACCAACACCAAGGACACCGAGCTCGACGCGACCGTCAGCAAGGGCGGGCATTACGTCAGCTTCGTGCGCGGCAACGAATTGTACGTCGTCGACCTCGCCACCGGTACCGAGAAGAAGGTGACCAGCGGGGCGGGCGACACCGTCAGCTGGGGCCTGGCGGAATTCATCGCGCAGGAAGAACTCGGCCGCTTCAAGGGCCATTGGTGGGCGCCCAATGACCAGCGCATCGCCGTGACACGCGTCGACGAGAGCGGCGTCGAGGTCGCGACCCGCTCGTCGATCGGCGCCGACAAGACCACGGTCTTTCAGCAGCGCTATCCGCGCGCCGGGACCGCCAATGCGGTGGTCGACCTCTATCTCATGAACCCGGACGGGTCGGGGATGGTCAAGGCCGACCTCGGCTCCAACCCCGACGTCTATCTCGCGCGGGTCAACTGGCTGCCCGATTCGAGCGCCGTCATCGTCCAGCGCGAGAGCCGTGACCAAAAGCGCCTCGACTATCTCCGTGTCGATGCGCGGACCGGGGCCTCGACCCTGCTCTTCTCCGACACGTCGGACATGTGGATCAACCTGTCGGACGACTTGAAGCCACTCAAGGACGGGAGCCTGATCTTCTCGTCCGAGCGGAGCGGCTATCGCCAGCTCTACCGCTGGAACAAGGGGCGGATCACGCCGCTGACGCAAGGGCAGTGGGTCGTCAGCGGGGTCGAGGGCGTCGACGAGGCCGCGGGCCGGCTCTACTTCACCGCCAACCGAGAGACGAGCATCGAGCGCCAGCTCTATGCGCTCGATTACAAGAAGGCGGGCGCCAAGCCGCAGCAGCTCACCCCCAATGGTACCCAGAATGGCGTGACGATGGACGAGAGCGGCAAGCTCGCGCTCGTCACCACCTCCTATCCGGGGCAGCCGGCGCAGGTCTGGCTGGCGAACGGGCAGGGCAAGCGCCTTGCCTGGATCGAGGAGAACAAGATCGCGGGGAACCACCCCTACGCGCCGTACTTCGATCCCTCGATCAAGCCGGTCTACGGCCGCCTGCCCGCCGCCGACGGCAAGACCATGCTCGACTATCGGCTGGTGATGCCGGCGAATGCGAGCGCCAAGCCGGCGCCGGTGATCGTCACCGTCTACGGCGGGCCGCAGGCGCAGGACGTGACCAACGGCTTCATGGGGCCGATGGACCAGTATCTGGTGCAGCACGGCTACGCCCTGTTCCAGGTCGGCAACCGCGGGCAGGAGGGGCGTGGTACGGCCTTCCAGAAGCCCGCCTATCGCGCACTCGGCGGGGTCGAGGTGGCGGACCAGCTCGCCGGCCTGAACTGGCTCAAGAAGCAGCCGGGCGTCGATCCGACCAAGGTCGCAGTGAGCGGCTGGTCCTATGGCGGCTACATGGTGCTGAAGCTCCTGGAAGCGGCGCCGGGCGCCTATGCCGCGGGCCTGTCGGGCGCGCCGGTCACCCGCTGGGACCTCTACGACACCCATTACACCGAGCATTACATGGGCGATCCGCGCGAATTGAAGGCCGCCTACGACAAGGCGAGCGCGATCCCCGACAGCAGCAAGATCAAGGATCCGCTGTTCCTGATGCACGGGCTGGCCGACGACAACGTCCTGTTCCAGAACTCGACCGAGCTCATGGCCAAGATGCAGGAAGAGAAGACGCCGTTCGAGGTGATGGTCTTCCCGGGCAAGACGCACTCGGTCTCGGGACCGAACATCTCGGTGTTCCGCTGGAACGCGATGCTTAAGTTCCTCGAGCGCAACGGGGTCGCGCCGGCGAAGTGACCGGTGACGCGCGCGCTTTCGTTTAAGCGCGTGCCTCCCTATATCGCCGGCGAAGCTTTCCGGAGAACATCATGGGTTATCGGGTCGTCGTCGTCGGCGCGACGGGCAATGTCGGGCGCGAAATGCTGCAGATCCTGTCCGAGCGGCAGTTCCCGCTGGACGCGGTGGCGGCGGTGGCATCGGCGCGCAGCCAAGGCGACATCATCGATTTCGGCGATAATGGCGAGGAGCTCAAGGTCACCAACCTCGAGCATTTCGACTTTGCCGGCTGGGACATCGCGCTGTTCGCCGCGGGCTCGGCGGTGAGCAAGGTCCACGCCCCGCGCGCGGCGGCGGCGGGCTGCGTGGTGATCGACAACAGCTCGCTCTACCGGATGGACCCGGACGTGCCGCTGATCGTGCCCGAGGTGAATGCCGAGGCGCTGGCGGGCTACAAGGCCCGCAACATCATCGCCAATCCCAATTGCTCGACCGCGCAGATGGTCGTCGCCTTGAAGCCGCTCCACGATGCGGCGGGGATCAAGCGGGTGGTGGTCTCGACCTACCAGTCGGTTTCGGGCTCGGGCAAGCAGGGCATGGACGAGCTGTTCAACCAGTCGCGCAACATCTTCGTCGGCGATTCGGTCGAGCCGGCGTTCTATCCCAAGCAGATCGCCTTCAACGTCATTCCGCACATAGACGACTTCCTCGACGACGGCTCGACCAAGGAAGAGTGGAAGATGGTGGTCGAGACCAAGAAGATCCTCGATCCCAAGATCAAGGTGACCTCGACCTGCGTCCGCGTCCCGGTGTTCGTCGGCCACTCGGAATCGATCAACATCGAGTTCGAGCGCGAGATTTCGGCCAAGGAAGCGCAGGACATCCTGCGCGAGGCGCCGGGCGTCATGCTGGTCGATAAGCGCGAGCCTGGCGGCTACGTCACCCCGGTCGAATGCGTCGGCGACTATGCGACCTTCATCAGCCGCGTCCGCGAGGATCCGACGGTCGAGAACGGCCTCAACCTGTGGTGCGTTTCCGACAACCTCCGCAAGGGCGCGGCCCTCAACGCGGTGCAGATCGCGGAACTGCTCGGGCGTAAGCACTTGCAGAAGGCGTGATCGTCATCCCGGGCTTGACCCGGGATCCGCCTTTCTTCGTTCTGGTGCGGCAAGGCAGGCAGACCCCGGATCCAAGTCCGGGGTGACGAAGAAAGGGAAGGTCCACGATGACCCAGATGACCGGCGGCTGCGCGTGCGGGGCGAAGCGGTTCACCGCCGAGGTGGGGGACGAGCAGGCCTATCTCTGCCATTGCCGGATGTGCCAGCGGGCGAGCGGCAACGTCAGCCTTGCCATGGTCGTGCTTCCCACCAAGACCATCCGCTGGGACGGTGAGCCCGACTGGTACCGGAGTAGCGCGATCGCCGAGCGGCCGTTCTGCGCCCGGTGCGGGACGAGCCTCGGCTTCCGCTATCTCGACACGCCCGAGAAGATGGACCTGACCGTCGCGAGCTTCGACGATCCCTCGCGCTTCACGCCGCATACGCATTTCGGCGCCGAGAGCATGTGGCGCGCGTGGATCAACACCGAAGGGCTGCCCGAAATCCGCAGTGAGGAGCACGCCGCGCTGCAGGCGCGGTGGGAGAAGGCCGGCACGACCGCCGACTAGGCCGCGTCAGTCGGCGATGAGGCTCATGCAGGTCAGGCCCGCCTCGGCCTTCTCGAGTTCGCCGATATCGACCTCGTCGACCTGGAAGCCGAGCATCCGCAGCCGCTCGGCGGTGCGCGGATAGGCGCTCGGGTAGATCAGGCGGTCGCCGGCCTTGAGCGCGTTGGCGCCGAAGTCCTCGCCGGGGGCGCTGGGCACGAGGAAGACGTCCTCGAACACATTGGGGTCGATCCAGTCGGGATTGACCAGCACCACGTCGCGGCCCTGGTCGTCGACACCGGCATAGGTGGCGCCGGTCTTGAGGTGGAGGCAATGCTCGTGCGGAACCTCGATCACCTCGTAGCCGAGGCGCCCGGCCAGCCCCGCGAGATTGACGATGCCCGCGCAGTCGGTGCGGCGCGACTGGCCGACGTAGATCTTGTCGCCGATGCGCAGCACGTCGCCGCCGTCGAGCCGGCCTCGGGTCAGGCGGTGGACGGTAAAGCGTGTCGCAAGGCTCTGCGCCGTGCTGTCGGCCTCGGGCCGGCGCGAGGGGGCGCCGGGGCGGGTGATGATGGCATGCTCGCCAAGGATGATGGCGGTGTCCTCGACGAACACGGCATCGGCATGGGTCGGAAGGTCGGGCAGGCGCACGACGTCGAAGCCCGCGCGTGACAGCGCAGCCTCATAGGCCGCATGCTGCGCGGCAGCGCGGTCGAGGTCGATCGGCTTGCGATCGAGGTGGGTGAGTTCGCAGGCGGCAAAGGTCGGGCTCAGGCCCCGAGTGAAGGCGATCGGCATGGTCGCTCCCGATGAGTTTCAATCCAAGACGCAGCGGAGGGCGGCTGGTTCCTGAACAGATTGTCAGGAACCAAAAGAAAAGGGCGCCCCGCGATGAACGGGACGCCCTTGTCGGCTGGATGGTGAAAAAGCTTAGCGCTTCGAGAACTGGAAGCTGCGGCGGGCCTTCGCCTTGCCGTACTTCTTACGTTCGACGACGCGCGGATCGCGGGTCAGGAAGCCGGCGCGCTTGACGGTGGTGCGGAGCACCGGCTCGTAGCGCGAGAGCGCCTGGGCGATGCCGTGAAGCACGGCGCCCGCCTGGCCCGACAGACCGCCGCCCTTGACGGTGGCGATGATGTCATACTGGCCGGCGCGGTCGGTGATTCCGAACGGCTGGTTGATGACGAGGCGCAGCGTCGGACGCGCGAAATAGACTTCCTGGTCGCGGCCGTTGACCACGATCTTGCCCGAGCCCGGCTTCAGCCAGACGCGCGCAACGGCGTCCTTGCGGCGGCCGGTCGCATAAGCGCGGCCGAACTTGTCGAGCTGCTGCTCGCGCAGCGGGGCGTCCGAGACGGCCGGAACGAACGGGGCGTTCTCTTCCTGTGCGGCTTCCGGAGCGCCGGCGTCGGCAGCGGCGGTCTCGGCCGGAGCGGCGGCAGCCTCGGGGGCCGGCGCCGGCTGGCTGGTCAGCGCGCCGAGATCGGAGAGGGACTTCTTGTCGGCCATCTTATGCGCCCACCTTGTTCTTGCGGTTCATCGACGCGACGTCGAGCGTCTGCGGATCCTGGCCGGCATGGGGATGCTCGGTCCCGTTGTAGAGGTGCAGGGCACGCATCTGGTCGCGGCCGAGCGGCCCGCGCGGGATCATGCGCTCGACAGCCTTCTCGAGCACGCGCTCGGGGAAGCGGCCGTCGAGGACCTTGGCAGCGGTGGTCTCCTTCAGGCCACCGGCGTAACCGGTGTGCTTGTAGTAGATCTTCTGCTGCAGCTTGCGGCCGGTGAAGCGGACCTTGTCGGCGTTGATGACGACGACGTGATCGCCGCAATCGACGTGCGGGGTGAAGCTCGGCTTATGCTTGCCGCGCAGGATGTTGGCGATGATCGTGGCGACACGGCCGACGACCAGACCCTCGGCATCAATCAGATGCCACTTCTTCTCGACCTCCGCCGGCTTGGCCGACTTGGTGGTCTTCAACAGCGCCTTCATGGGCTGAAAACCTCACTTTGAAACAGGAAAACGCCGCCCCGAAAGGCAGCGCCTGAGCGGGCTAATCGTTTTCGAGGGCCGAAAAGTCAAGCAAAACCGCAGCTTTCTGGACGGGTAAAATGATACCGTTCAGTTCTGGATGAGGTGAAAAAGGCTGAAATCCGGGTCAATCATCGCCGCCCGGCGGATTTCGGGCTCCTGCCTGGGCGGATGAAGCCGCGGCGCGCCGATGTTCTTCACCGGAATGCCGGCGTCGAGACAGACCTGGTAGAAGGCGTCGAGGTCGTCGAGGCGCAGGCAGGTGCCGTAGCCGCTGTTCTCGGGATCGAAGTCGGGATGGTGGAAATATTCGATCTGCAGCGTGCCGCGGCGCAGGATCATCCAGCCGGCCGAGCGATAGGCGCGGGTGAAGCCGAGCGCGCCCATGAAGGCCTCGGTCTTGTCGAAGTCGCGCGAGGGGAGGTTGGGGGTCTGCCAGTCGCTCATGCGTCGCGCTCCTGTTCGGTGCTCGCCGCGACCCAGGCGGCATAGGGTTCAAAGGCGTGGGCGACCGGCCAGGCGGTGATCGCGGGGACGTCGTAGCTGTGGAGTTGGGCGAGGCGGGCGATCAGCGTGTCGATGGCGGAGGCGCTGGTCTTGAGGACCGCGGGGACTTCGCGGGAGTCCTCGATCGCGCCCTCCCAGGCATAGATGCTGCGGCAGGGGCCGAGGATGTTGATGCAGGCGGCGAGGCGTTCCTCGATCACGAGGCGGCCGATGCGTTCGGCTTCCTCGGCGTCGGCGAAGACGCAATAGACCGAGAGGAGGCTCACCGTCCCGCGACTGCGCCCGGGACGAGCGGCGTTGCGCCCATCCCGTTCTCGACGGGAGAAGCCGAGGCGCTCGCCAGCCGGTGCGCGGCGGCGACGATGCTGGCGAGGAGGAGCGCGGCGGTGGCCTGGTGGGCGACCGCGACATGGAGGGCGACCCCGGTCAGGAGGGTGGCGATGCCGAGCAGGATCTGGGTGCCGATCGCCGCATGGACGAGGATCGATTCGCGCCGTCCGCCCGCGCGCTTGACCCGGCGGGCCAGCACCACCGCGAAGGCGAGCACCACGAACGCCCACCAGCGGTGGATGAACTGCACAGTGATCGGATTGTCGACGAAGTTGCGCAGCGCCGGCTCGAGCCACGGCGCGCCGACGGGATAAAGCTCGCTTCCCATCAGCGGCCAGGTGCTGAAGGCATAGCCCGCGTCGAGCCCCGCGACATAAGCGCCGAACAGCAGCTGCACGAAGAGTGCGCCCAGGGTCCACAGGCCGATCGTCGGAATCCGGCGGGGCTGCGCTTCGGGGGAACGCAGGTCGAGCGCGGTCCAGAGCGTGTACGCGAAGATGAGGAGCGCGGTCAGCAGGTGGACCGCGAGGCGGACGTGGCTGACGTCGGTGCGCTCGCTGAGCCCGCTCGCCACCATCCACCAGCCGATCGCGCCCTGGACGCAGACCCCGAGGAAGATGATCGCGGTGCGCCAGCCGTATCCGGCGGGAATCGCCTTCCGCGCGGCGAACCAGATCAGCGGCAGCAGCGCAACGAGGCCGATCACGCGGCCAAGCTGGCGGTGCACCCACTCCCAGAAGAAGATGTTCTTGAACTCGGTCAGCGTCATGCCGCGGTTCAATTGCTGATATTCGGGAATGCGCTGGTAGAGCTGGAACTGATGCTCCCACTGCGCCTGGGTCAGCGGGGGAATGGCGCCCGTGATCGGCTTCCACTCGGTGATGCTGAGCCCGCTTTCGGTCAGGCGCGTGATCCCGCCGACCACCACCATCGCGAAGATGAGGACGCAGATGGTGAGGAGCCAGTTGGAGACGGCACGCGGACGCGCACGGGAGAGGGCCGGGGCAGCGATCATCCCCGCCATATGGCGGGGCGCCAAACCTCCGGCAAGCGGACCAAATGTCCCAGGCGAGATGTTGTATCTTTGCCGATGTTGCACTATTACATGACGAGCAAGACGATGACCAACGCCCACTCCCACAGCAACCGGCTCGACCGGCTGGCGATCGGCCTGTCCGGGCTGTGCCTGGTGCATTGCGTCGCGACCACGGTGCTGGTCGCGGCGATGTCGGCGTTCGGCAGCCTGCTCGGGAGCGATTGGATCCACGAGGTGGGGTTGAGCTTCGCGATGCTGCTCGGAGCCTTCGCGCTCGGCCGCGGGGTGCTCGAGCATGGCTTCATGATGCCGAGCGCGGTGGGCGGTCTCGGACTCGGCGTGATGGCCGGCGCGCTGACCCTGCCGCATGACGGTGGCGAAGCCTTTGCGACGATCCTCGGCGTGATGATCCTGGCCTTGGGCCACGATCTCAACCGCCGCGGCACCTCGCATCCCTTCGGGCGGCGCTAACCGTCGTTCTCGATCGCCGGCGCCTCGCCGCAATAGCGCGGGGTTTCGGGTGGCCTGAGCTTGATCAGCAGCCCCATCGCGATCAGCACGAGACCGGCGGGCCACCAGGCCCAGGCGACGATGGCCGCCATGACGTTCCACGCCGTCACCTTCCGGTAGAGCCGGGTCAGCCGCGCGACATAGGCGGGGTCGAGCCGGTCGTCGACATGGCCGAAGGCGTTGCCGATGCTCCACTTGAACAGCCAGGTGACCGAGGTCAGTGCCAAGCACAGGACGAGGTAGCGTGCGGCCGACGGCAGCGCGTCGGGGTAGGGGATGCTCTCGGCGAAGGCGCGGACGGGAAAGGCGATGTAGCCGATCATCGTCAGGAACAGCGCGGTGGCGAGCAGGAAATAATGGCCGGTGGTGCGATAGATCGCGCCCGAGAAATGATGGTGGACCCAGTAAAGCGCGATGACGAGGCTCGCGAGGGCATAGCCGACATGGTGCGGCCAGCCCGCGACGAGGTCGCGCCCGAGCGCCGCGCCGCTGCCCGACAGCGTCGGCATGACGATGTTGAAGATCGGCAAGGTGAAGGCGATGGCGAAGACACCGTCGGCGAACGCCTCCATCCGCCCGGTGCCGCGGGTCGCGCCCTCGCCCTCGTGCGCGTCGCGCCGGACGGGGGCGCCACTGGCGTGCGGAGGGTCGGGGCGGGTCAGCATCGGTGGGGAACGCCGCGACTGTGGCGCCGGTTCACTTGTCGCGGCCCGTCACGAGGCATATTGATATACCATGGCGAAACATGACCACCACGTGCACGGTAGCCCGGACCTCAAGGAAGCAGCCAGGGACCGGCTGACCGGGCGCGGCGAGCAATGGACCGGGATGCGCGAAGCCGTGTTCGACGCGCTCGCCGGCTTCGACCGTCCCGCCTCCGCCTACGACATCGCCGAAGCCGTTTCCAACGCGCAGGGACGCCGGGTCGCGGCCAACAGCGTCTACCGGATCCTCGACCTGTTCGTGGGCACCAACCTCGCGATGCGGGTGGAGAGCGCCAACGCCTATGTCGCCAACGCCCATCCGGGCTGCCTGCACGACTGCATCTTCCTGATCTGCGACCATTGCGGGCAGGCCAAGCATCTCGACGACGACAGCATTGCGGACAATGTCCGCAAGGTCGCGGAAAAGAGCGGCTTCGCCCCCTCGCGCCCGGTGATCGAAGTGCGCGGGACCTGCGAGGACTGCAACTGACGCCTTCTTAACACCATCGCGTCTACCAGTCCGCTCCGGTGAATTTGCTCGAAGCCATTGCGGCGGCGCTCGGTGTCGTCAACGTGACCCTGGTCGTCCGCCGGAGCCTGTGGAACTATCCCTTCGGGCTGGCCATGGTCGCCCTCTATTTCTTCGTCTTCTTCGAAGCGAAGCTCTATTCCGACGCGCTGCTGCAGATCTTCTTCTTCGTGGTCCAGCTCTACGGCTGGTGGGCCTGGGCGCGGGCCGACCGGGCCGAGGACGCGCATGTCGCGGTCGAGCGGATGGACGTCCGCCAGCGGCTCGCCTGGGCCGCGGGCATTGCCGCGCTGGCGCTCGCCTGGGGCATCGCCATGGCCCGGCTGACCGACGCAGCCGCGCCGCATGTCGACGGCGGGGTCGCGATCGCGAGCGTCGCGGCGCAACTGCTCCAGTCGAAGCGGCGGGTCGAATGCTGGTGGCTGTGGATCGCGGTCGATCTGGTCGCCATCCCGCTCTATCTCTCGCGCGGCCTCACCGTTACCGCTGCGCTCTACCTCCTGTTCCTCCTTCTCGCGCTGCTCGGGCTGCGCGAATGGCAGAAGAAAGTCCCTGTGTAAGTGAAACGTGGGTTCATCCTCGGCAAGTTCCTGCCGCCGCATGCCGGCCATGTCAGCCTGATCCGCTCGGCCGCCGCGCTGGTCGACGAATTGACCATCCTCGTCTGCGGGCTGCCGGGCGACGAGATTGCGGGCCGCACCCGGCTCGAGTGGATGCGCGAGCTCTTCCCCCAATGCCGCGTGGTGCTGCACGATGACCCGGCCGCCCCGCAGGCGCCCGAGGACCATCCGCGCTTCTGGCAGATCTGGACCGACATCGTCCGCCAGCACCATCCTGAGCCGATCGACCGCGTGTTCGCGGGCGAGGCTTATGGCGCCGAGCTGGCGCGGCATCTCGCGGCCTTCTTTGTGCCGCTGGGCGGGCGGATCCTCGGCGCCGACCGACACGGGCTGGGCGGCCTGTCCTCGACCGCGGTGCGCGGCGACTGGTGGGGGCATTGGCACTGGCTGCCCAAGCCCTCGCGGGCGCATTATTCGCTCTCGGTCGTCCTCCACGGGGTCGAGAGCACGGGCAAGTCGACGCTCGCGGCACGGCTCGCCGACCATTATGACACGGTGCTCGTCCCCGAATATGGCCGGGCGCATTGCGAGATCCACGGGACCGATTGCCGCGAGGAGGACCTGACCCTGATCGGCCTCGCCCAGCAGGCCGAGATCGAGGCCGCTCGGCCGTGGTGCAACCGGTTGCTCATCGCCGACACCGACGCACTGATGACCGCGGCCTGGTCGCAGATGATGATCGGCTTCGTCCCCGACCAGCTGATGTGTCACCGCAAGGCCGACCTCTATCTCATGCTTGCGGCCGACGTGCCATTCGTCGACGACGGGACCCGGGTCTATGGCGAGCCGCGCGCCCGCCAGCGCTTCGACAGCATCGCGCGCGACGTGCTCCAGCTGACCCGCGCGCCGACGGTCGTCATCGAGGGCGATTTCGAGGCGCGGTTCGAGGCCGCGCGGGCGGCGATCGACCTCCTCATCGCCGAGCGGCGCGCGGGCGGAATCGTTGCGGACAAAGAGCCTATTCGACTTAGGCGCGCTTAGGGTTTAGGGCAGGGGTCCTATGACTACGCGTCCCGAGACCCCGCTCCTCGACACGGTCCATACGCCGGCCGACATCCGACAACTCGACAAGAGCCAGCTTCCGCAACTGTGCGACGAACTGCGCCAGGAGGTGATCAGCGCGGTCTCGGTGACAGGCGGACACCTTGGCGCGGGCCTCGGCGTGGTCGAGCTGACGGTCGCGATCCACTATGTGTTCGACACGCCCGCCGACAAGCTGATCTGGGACGTCGGCCACCAATGCTATCCGCACAAGGTCATCACCGGCCGCCGCGACCGCATCCGGACCTTGCGCATGGGCGGCGGCCTGTCAGGCTTCACCAAGCGCTCCGAGAGCGAATATGACCCGTTCGGCGCGGCGCACAGCTCGACCAGCATTTCGGCCGCGATCGGCTTCGCGATCGCCTCGAAGCTTTCGAACGACAGCAAGCGCGCGATCGCGGTGATCGGCGACGGCGCGGCGACCGCGGGCATGGCCTTCGAGGCGATGAACAATGCGGCCGAGGCGGGCAGCCGGCTGATCGTCATCCTCAACGACAACGACATGTCGATCGCGCCGCCGGTGGGCTCCCTGCGCAATGCGCTGGCGCGGCTGGTATCAAGCAACAAGTATCTCAGCCCGCGCAAGCTTGCGGCGCGCCTTGCGGGGCATCTCCCCAAGCCGATGCGCAACGCGGCCGAGCGGATCGAGGAATATGCCCGCGGGATGATGACCGGCGGCACCCTGTTCGAGGAACTGGGCTTCTATTATGTCGGGCCGGTCGACGGCCATGACGTGCTGAGCCTCGTCGAGATCCTCGAGAACGTGCGCGAGAGCGACCACGGACCGATGCTCATCCATGCGGTGACGCAGAAGGGCAAGGGCTATGCGCCGGCCGAGAGCAGCGCCGACAAATATCACGGCGTGGTCAAGTTCGACGTCGTCACCGGCAAACAGGACAAGGGCCCGGGCGGCGGGCCGCCGGCCTATCAGAAGGTGTTTGCCGACGCGCTGATCGCCGAGGCCAATGAGGACGACAAGATCGTCGCCATCACCGCCGCCATGCCGGGCGGGACCGGGCTCGACCTGTTCGAGAAGGCGCATCCCACGCGCATGTTCGACGTCGGTATCGCCGAGCAGCATGCGGTGACCTTCGCCGCGGGCCTTGCCGCCGAGGGCTATCGGCCTTTCTGCGCCATCTATTCGACCTTCCTCCAGCGCGCCTACGACCAGGTGGTCCACGACGTCGCGATCCAGAACCTGCCCGTCCGCTTCGCGATGGACCGCGCCGGGCTGGTCGGCGCCGACGGCGCGACGCATGCGGGCTCGTTCGACCTCGCCTACCTCTGCACCTTGCCCAACTTCGTGGTGATGGCGGCGGCCGACGAGGTCGAGCTGACGCACATGGTCCATACCATGGCGCAGCATGACAGCGGGCCCATCGCGGTCCGCTATCCGCGCGGCAACGGGCGCGGGCTCGCCATCCCCGAAGTTCCCGAGAAGCTCGAGATCGGCAAGGGCCGCGTCGTCCGCGAGGGCAAGACCGTCGCCATCCTCTCGCTCGGGACCCGCCTCGAGGAAGCCGAAAAGGCCGCCGAGCAGCTGGAGGCCATGGGCCTGTCGACCACGGTCGCGGACCTCCGCTTCGCCAAACCGCTCGACGAGGCGCTGATCCGCAAGCTGCTGACCACCCACGAGGTCGCGGTGACGGTCGAGGAAGCCGCAGTCGGCGGGTTCGGCGCGCACGTCCTGACCATGGCCAGCGACGAGGGCCTGATCGACGGTGGCCTCAAGCTTCGCACCATGCGCCTGCCCGACGCCTTCCAGGACCAGGACAGCCCGCAGAAGCAGTATGACGAAGCGAAACTGAACGCGCCACACATCGTCGACACCGTGCTGAAGGCGCTCCGCCGCAACAGCGTGGGGGTCGAGACGGGGGTGAGCGCCTGAACGGTTGGGTGTTCGCCGGCGCGGCTTTGACGCTCTTCGTCGGATGGACTGTCATGACCAACTTTCGGGAGCGGCGCCGGCAAGCGCGGCTGGCCTCGACACGTTCCTGCCTGAGCCAGCGGGACTTTATCGATCAATGCGAACTTGCCGGAGTCGACGGCGCAGTCGCTGCCTTTGTCTGGCGTAAAATGCAGCCTTACTACTTCAAACCCCTGACCCCGAGCCCCGGCGACAGACCCGTCGGGGAATTCCGGATCGACGGGGGCGATCTGAGCGACATGGTAAGCGACTTCGAGAAGGCATTCGGCCGGCGCTGGAAGGGCCAATGGGTCGGCAGCGACGATCCGACTCTGCTCGAATTCATGCAGGGTCTCGTGGCCTCGACGGAAGCGGAATGAAGCAACGCGTCGACCAGGCCCTCGTCGACCGGGGGCTCGCCGAGAGCCGGAGCCGGGCGCAGGCGTTGATCATGGCGGGGCTCGTCTTCGTGGGCGAGCGTAAGGTCCTGAAGGCGGGGGAGACGCTTGCCGCCGATGCCGCGCTCGAGGTGCGCGGCAAGGATCATCCGTGGGTGTCGCGCGGCGGGCTCAAACTGGTGGGCGGGCTCGACCATTTCGGAATCGATCCGGCGGGCTGGACCTGCATGGACGTGGGCTCCTCGACCGGCGGCTTCACCGACGTGCTGCTCAGCCGGGGCGCGGCCAGGGTCTATGCGGTCGATGTCGGCACCAACCAGCTCGCCTGGAAGCTTCGGCAGGACGAACGCGTGGTGGTCCTCGAGCAGACCAATGCCCGGCATCTGACTGACGAGCAGATCCCCGAGCCGATCGATCTCCTCGTCTGTGACGCGAGTTTCATCGCGCTCTCGAAGGTGCTGGAGAAGGCGGTCGACTTCGTGGCGCCCGGCGGTCACGCCCTCCTGCTGGTCAAGCCGCAATTCGAGGCGGGACGATCCGAGGTGGGGAAGGGCGGGGTCGTGCGCGACGAGGCGGTCCATGCCCGCGTGGTGGCGGAGGCCGAGCAATGGATCGCATCGCGGGGGTGGCGTGTTCTGGGCACGACGCGTAGCCCGATCACCGGTCCGGAGGGCAATGTCGAGTTCTTGCTTGGCGCCCGCAAAGGAGAGTGACTGATGGCCACGATGGCCGACAATTTCGACCGCCGCCGCCGTCCCGACGACCGGCCGACCCGTCCCTGGTGGAAAATCGCGCTGGTCACCGTGCCCGTGCTCGTCGTCGCCGGCTCGGCGATCGGCTATCTGTCGAACAGCGGCTTCTCGAACGGCTGGTACGTTCCCTTGAAGAAGCCGAGCTTCCAGCCGCCGGGCTGGGCCTTCGGGGTCGTCTGGACGATCCTCTACACCTTCATGGGGATTGCGCTGGCGCTGATCCTGTCGCGTCCCGCCTCGAAGCAGCGGACCCTCGCGCTGGCGCTCTTCGGCGGGCAGCTCCTCCTCAATTGGGCCTGGTCGCC
Source organism: Sphingomonas rosea (assembly GCF_039538065.1). Classification (NCBI taxonomy): domain Bacteria; kingdom Pseudomonadati; phylum Pseudomonadota; class Alphaproteobacteria; order Sphingomonadales; family Sphingomonadaceae; genus Sphingomonas; species Sphingomonas rosea. Next base: position 2,372,272 of record NZ_BAABBR010000001.1, on the reverse strand, counting down.
GACCTTCTTCGGCGCGGGCTTCATCGACGGGGGCTTCCTCCTCATCCTCGGCATGGATGTGCTGGTCACCGCGCTGATTATCGCGGCCTGGCCGCTCTCGAGGGTAGCGGCGTTGCTGCTGGTGCCCTATCTGGCATGGCTGTGCCTTGCCACGACGCTCAATTACGAGACGGGCAAGCTCAATCCCGGCGCCGATCGCGCGCCGCTGGGGATCACTGGGGGTTAGTTATGCAATCGCAGAACCGCTTTTTCGAAGACCTCGTCAAGATCATGAACGGTGCGGCCGGAACGGTCGCCGGCATGACCCGCGAGGCGCAGGACGGCATGCGCGAGCGCGCCAAGGAATGGGTCGCGGGCATGGACTTCGTGTCGCGCGACGAATTCGAGGCGGTGAAGGCGATGGCCGCCACCGCGCGCGAGGAGATCGAGGCGCTCAAGGCCGAGGTCGCCGCGCTCAAGGCCGGCAAGGCCACGCGCAAGACCGCGACCGGTGACGTCAAGACGCCGCCCACCGGCACCACCGGCATCGAGACGCCCGAGGAGTGAGCTTGCCCGCGCGTGACGACGAAGCCGAGGCTCCCGAGCGGGACGACGGCGCCCCGATCGAAGTCCTGGAGGCTTATTTCGAAGCCCGTGGCTGGGCGTGCGAGCGTTCGGGCGACGGCGAGATCGTCGCCTCGGCGCCGGGCAGCTGGACGCAGTATGAGCTGCGCGGCGTGTGGCGCCCCGACGACGGGGTGCTGCAGTTCCTCGCCTTTCCCGACGTCAAGGTCGGCGACGACAAGCGCGCCGCCATGTACGAGACGCTTGGGCTTGTGAACGAGCAGCTCTGGCTCGGGCATTTCGAGCTCTGGTCGAACAGTGGTCTCATCGTCTTTCGCTACGCCGCGCTCATGGACGGTGGCGACGAGGGGCTGAGCTTCGAGCAGGCCGAGCAGCTGAGCGAGGCGGCGCTCGAGGAGTGCGAGCGCTTCTATCCGGTGTTCCAGTTCGTCCTGTGGGGCGGCAAGAGCCCGAGCGAGGCGATCTCGGCCGCGCTGATCGAAACGGCCGGAGAGGCCTGACAACATCCCATCGCTCGTGCTGAGCCAGGTCGAAGCACGTCAGCGCCAACTGCCCTTCGACTTCGCTCGGGGCGAACGAGGTTTCAAATGTCACACAATCTCTTCGTCGGCTGCGGGAACATGGGGTCGGCGATGGTCGCGGGATGGCTCCTCGCGAACGAGAATCCTGGCGACTACACCGCGCTTCGTCCGAGCGGGCGGTCGGTGCCGGGGATCCGGACCATCCAGCGATTGGGCGAGATCGACCGCGCGCCCGACCGGCTGATCCTCGGCTTCAAGCCGCAGCAATTGCGTGCCCTCGCGCCCGACGTCGCGCGCTGGGTGACCCGTGACACGATGATCGTCTCGATGCTTGCCGGCGCCGACGTCGCGACGCTTGGCCGCCTGTTCCCGGGCGCGCGCGCGATCGTTCGCGTCATGCCGAACCTGCCCGTCGCGGTGCGGCGCGGGGTGCTCCCGCTCTATACGCCCGCGCATGAGGACAAGGCGCTTCAGGCCGAGCTGCAGCCGTGGTTCTCGATGCTCGGCTTCGCGCCCTGGTGCGCCAGCGAGGAAGAATTTGGCGCGATCGGCTTCGTCGCGGGCTCGACCCCGGCCTATGTCGCGCGCTTCATCGACGCCTTCGCCAAGGCGGGCGAGGGCAGGGGCCTCGATCCCGGTCTCGCGCTCACCGCGGCGCGCGAGGCGGTGCTCGGCTCGGCCTGGCTGGGCGCGACGACCGGCGAGCCGATGGCCGAACTCGCGCGGCGCGTGACCAGCCCCAACGGGACGACCGAGGCGGGCCTCAAGGTCCTCGACGCCGATCTTCCGGGTCTCGTCGACCGGACGCTCGCCGCCGCCACGCGGCGGTCTGCCGAAATGGCGGCCGAGATCCGCGGCGAACCGCTCCAGTAAGCGGCGCCCAAGTTGCGCCGGCGCGCGCCGCCGCCTAAGCCGCGCCGAGATTGCGAAAGGGTGGATTTGTGAGCTTCGACGACCGCGACGGCTTTATCTGGTTCGACGGCAAGATGGTGCCGTGGCGCGAGGCGAACGTCCATGTCCTGACGCATGCGCTCCATTACGCCTCGAGCGTGTTCGAAGGCCAGCGCGCCTATGGCGGCAAGATCTTCAAGCTGTCGCAGCACAGCCAACGCCTGCGCAACTCCGCCGAGCTGCTCGGCTTCGAAATCCCGTGGAGCGTCGCCGAGATCGACGCCGCCTGCGAGGAAGTCCTGAAGGCCAACAACCTCACCGACGCCTACATGCGCCCGGTCGCGTGGCGCGGGTCGGAGAGCATGGGGGTCAATCCGGCCGGCACCAAGCCGCACCTCGCCATCGCGGCCTGGGTTTGGGGCAAATATTTCCCGCCCGAGAAGGCCGCCAAGGGCATCCGCCTCGACATCGCGCCGTGGCGCCGTCCCGCGCCCTACACCGCGCCGGTCCACAGCAAGGCCGCCGGCCTCTACATGATCGCGACGATGAGCAAGGCGCATGCCGACAATCGCGGTTTCGATGACGCGCTGATGTTCGACTATCGCGGGCAGGTGGCCGAGGCGACCGGCGCCAACGCCTTCTTCGTGCGCGACGGCGTGCTGCACACCCCGACTCCCGACTGCTTCCTCAACGGAATCACCCGCCAGACGATCATCGAACTCGCCCAGCGCCGCGGGATCGAAGTCCAGGAACGCGCGATCTGGCCAGAGGAACTGGAAAGCTTCGAGAGCTTCTTCCTGACGGGCTCGGCGGCCGAAGTGACCTTCGTGCAGTCGGCGGGGCCGTGGAGCTTCGAGGTCGGGCCGATGCAGCAGATGCTGGCCAAGGATTACGACGACCTGGTGAACGGGCGGCTGGCCTAAGGGCTCGCGAGACACGAGCATTTGACGATAGCGGCGACGTGGCTAACGTCCCCCGCAAGGGGAGGAACACGAACTTGGCCACCGCCGCAGCGCAATCCGACACGTCAGGACACAAGCCGCCCAGCGACAAGCTGGTGATCACCGCCTCGGCGCTCGGCACCGTGTTCGAATGGTACGATTTCTTCCTCTACGGAATCCTCGCCGCGCTGCTCGGGCGATTGTTCTTCCCGGCCGACAATCCCACCGCCGCGACGCTGGCGAGCCTCGCCGCGTTCGGCGCGGGCTTTGGCGTTCGGCCGCTGGGCGCCCTGCTGTTCGGCTGGTTCGGCGACCGGGTGGGCCGCAAATACACCTTCCTCATCACCATCACCCTGATGGGCGGCGCGACCGCGGCGATCGGTTTCCTGCCGACCTACGCCAGCGCCGGGATCCTCGCTCCCGCACTGCTCGTGAGCCTGCGCCTCCTCCAGGGCCTCGCGCTCGGTGGCGAATATGGCGGGGCGGCGATCTACGTCGCCGAGCATGCGCCCGAGGGCAAGCGCGGCCAGTATACGAGCTGGATCCAGGTCAGCGTCGTCGGCGGCTTTCTCCTGTGCCTGTTCGTGGTGCTCGCCTGCCGCTTCGCACTGACGCCCGAGCAGTTCGACGCCTGGGGCTGGCGCATCCCCTTCCTCGCCAGCCTCGTGATGCTCGCCATCTCGCTCTACATCCGGATGAAGCTCCAGGAGAGCCCGGTGTTTCGCGAGATGAAGGCGGCCGGCACGGTCAGCCGCAACCCCTTCAAGGACAGCCTGACCTATCCCGGCAACGTCAAGCGGGTGATGGTCGCGCTGTTCGGCGTCGCGGCGGGCCTGACGGTCATCTATTACACCAGCCAGTTCGGGACGCTCTACTTCCTGCAAGGCACCGCGCGGGTCGGGGAGACCGAGGCCTTGCTCTATATGGCGGTGGGCGCATGCATCGCGGCCCCGCTCTATGTCGGCTTCGGCGCGCTCTCGGACCGGGTCGGACGCAAGAGGCTGCTGCTCATCGGCTACGCGCTGACCCTCGCCCTCCTGTTCCCGCTGTTCCACATGATGGCGGACGGGGCCAATCCGGCGCTCGCCCGCGCCACGGCCAGCGCGCCGGTGACGCTGGGGGTCGATCCCGACTGCAACTATTCGGTCTTCGCGCCCAAGCAGGGGCAGGACTGCGGCAAGGCGCTCGCCTTCCTCGCCAAGCGCGGGATCAGCTACGCCAAGGCCGACGTCGCACCCGGCACCGGGGGCGCGGCGCTGCAGGTGGGCACGCAGCGGGTCGAGGGGTTCGACGAAAAGGCCTATGTCGCCGCGCTCGCTTCCGCCGGCTATCCGGACAAGGCCGATCCCGCGCAGAAGCAGCGCTGGAAGATCATCCTCGCGGTGGCGGTGATGGTGGCGCTGTCGGCGATGACCTACGGGCAGGTCGCCGCGATCATGGTCGAACTGTTTCCCGCGCGCATCCGCTACACCTCGATGAGCGTTCCCTATCATATCGGTACGGGCTATTTCGGCGGCTTCCTGCCCTTCATCAGCCAATATATCGTGGTCCGCACGGGCGATGCCTATGCCGGGCTCTGGTATACGATGGCAGTGGTCGCCATGGCCCTCGTGGTGAGCGCGATCTGGCTGCCCGAGACGTATCGCAAGCCGCTCGATTAGTCCGATACGGATGTAAGTTCCTCAAGCCCCGAGATTTCCTTTAGGATTCCTTTGTGACTTGGGGGTACACCAGCGATGTGGCGGAGGGTGTGACAGGGGCGTCGGACATGCTGGAGGCTGAGCGGCCGGACCGCATCAGCCTCGCCGAACTGCTGTTTCTCGCGCCCCCGCATGACGCGGTTGGTCACCAGGTCCGCCAGGGGCAGGTCGAGGCGCTGGTCCGCCTCGTGCCGTTGACGATCAGCGTTAACCTTTCGGCTGCGTTCGTCCTTGCCATCTGTCTTCAAGGCAACGTGCCCGGCCTCCAGCTTGCCGGCTGGCTCGGCGCCTTCATTGCCTTTTGCGCGGCGCGCATGTGGCGCATCTACCGTCTTCGCCGCGACCCCGCTTATGCCGCCGCGCGCCCGCCGAGCATCCGCACCATCCTGCCGCCGATCGCCATCCTCAGCCTCTTGTGGGTGGTGCCGGTCCTCGTCTGGTTCGACACCGTCCCGCCCTACGACCAGGTCATGGTGATCCTCGTCCTGTTCGGAATGGCGAGCGGGGCGTCGGTGACGCTCTCGGCCATTCCCCCGGCGGCGCTCATCTACGTCGGCACCGTCACCGCCGCGGGCATGACCAAGGCGACCGCGCTCGGGCCGCTCACCGTGGCGCTGCTCCTGCCGCTGTTCGCCGGGCTCCTGGCTTATGCCATCGTCTGGAACGCGCGGCAGTTCACCGGCCACCTCGCCGCGACGCTCGCGCTGCAGGAAAAGGCCGAGCTCATCACCCTGCTGCGCGAGTTCGACGCCTCGGGCAGCGAGTGGCTGTGGGAACTGAGCCCCGACCTTACCATCAGCCGCGTGTCGAGCGGGCTTGCCGACGCGCTCGGCCAGCGCGCGGCGGACGTCGTCGGGCGCGACGCGCGGGCGATGCTCGATCCCTTGGGCCGGGTCTCCTCGCTCTCGACCGGCATGCGCACCATCCTCGACGCGCTGCGCGACGGCCGGCCGTTCCGCGACGTCGCCATTCCCGCGCTCGGCGGGCGCGCCTGGTGGTCGCTTTCGGGCAAGCCGCAATTCGACGCGGCGGGTCAGCTGCGCGGCTGGCGCGGGGTCGGCTCGGACATCACCGCCTCACGCCTCACCGGGCACGACAGCATCACGGTCGCGCGCCACGACCTCATGACCGGCCTCGCCAACCGCCTGCTGATCCGCGAACTGCTCGAGGAAGCCCTGCTCCGTCGCCGCTCGAACCGCAGCGGCTGCGCGCTGATGCTGGTCGATCTCGACCGCTTCAAGCTGGTCAACGACACGCTCGGCCACGAGGTCGGCGACGAACTGCTGTGCGAGGTCGCGCGGCGATTGAAGCTGGTCGCCGCGGGCCCGCGCGTCGGGCGGCTCGGCGGCGACGAATTCGCGCTCGTCCTGACCGGACTGCACAGCCGCGAGGACCTGGCGCAGCTCGCCGAGGAAGTGATCCGCCGGCTGTCGGCGCCCTACCGGATCGGGCTGGCCGAGCTCAACATCGGCGCGACCATCGGCATCGCGGTGGCGCCGGTCGACGGCCTCACCCAGGAAGCCCTTACCCGCAGCGCCGACCTCGCGCTCTACAGCGCCAAGCGGGCGGGGCGGGGCGGCTTCCACTTCTACGCGCCGTGGATGGCCGAGCAGGCGGCCGCCAACCGCGCGCTCGAGAGCGACCTTCGCTCGGCGCTCAAGGACGGGCAATTGAGCCTTGCCTACCAGCCGATCGTCGATTCCGCCGACCATCACGTCATCGCCCGCGAGGCGCTGCTGCGCTGGACCCATCCCGTGCGCGGCGACGTGCCGCCCGACCTGTTCGTCCCCGTGATCGAGGATGCGGGGCTGATCGGGCAGGTCGGCAACTGGGTGTTGCGCGAGGCCTGCCGCGAGGCCGCGGCCTGGAGCGACGGCGCGCGCGTCGCGGTCAACGTCTCGAGCGCGCAGCTCGCCGCCGGCCCCCTGCTCGTCGGCCACGTCATGCACGCGCTGGGGCAGAGCGGGCTGTCGGCCGAGCGGCTCGAGCTCGAGGTCACCGAGAGCATCTTCCTCGCCGACGACAGCACCACGCGCGCCACGCTCGAGCAATTGTGCGCGATCGGGGTCCGGCTGGTGCTCGACGACTTCGGCATGGGCTATTCCAACTATGCCTGCCTCGGGCACGGCCATTTCTCGAAGCTCAAGATCGACCGCAGCTTCACCGCCGCCGCGGCGCTGCCCGGGCGCAAGGCCGAGCGGGCGATCGTCGAATCGATCCTGACGCTGGCACGCGGGCTCGAGCTCGACGTCACCGCCGAGGGAATCGAGACCGCCGAGCAGGCGCGGGTCATGGCCGCGCTCGGCTGCGGGCAGCTGCAGGGCTTCCTGTTCGGCCGCCCGACCATTCCCGACGATCTCGGCCAGGCCGACCGCCGCCACCGCGGTCCGCGCACCAACCCCCGCGCGGCCTGAGGCAGAAGGCGGCCTCATAGACCCTTCACCTTCGCGAACGAGCGGCTATAAGCCGCCCGCGCATTGGGGCGTCGCCAAGTGGTAAGGCACCGGTTTTTGGTACCGGCATTCGCAGGTTCGAATCCTGCCGCCCCAGCCAACATCTACTCTAAGTCATTGAGATCGGACTGACTTCTCCGTCCCAGACTGGCCCTCGGGCCAGTCACTGTACCCACGGACTGTACCCAACGGCCGTGGGAAGGAGATCGATCAATGACCGCCATCCCCAACACGAAGCGTCGCGGCGCTATCTACTGGTATCGCCGGTCGCGCCGTTTGCCCTGCGGTAACCACTTCCGTCCCATGGTGTCGCTGAGGACGGCCTGCCCTCAAGCCGCTCGCCATCGGGCGGCGATCCTCACGGCGAAATTCGAGGAACTCTACATGCGCCTCTTCGGCAAGCCGGCCCGCCGGCTCGCTCTCGATAAGGATGCGGCGACGCGGATCTTCCAGGGCGAATTCAACAAGGCCCTGGATGCGCTCGACGACGAGCGCGAGCAGTACGCCATTCGCGGCTACGAGTTCGGCGACCTCGACACGTTCCTCGACGTGCACGAGGAGGTCTATCGCTATCTCGCCGAAACCAATTGTTCCGGCGACGAGCCGACCGCCGAGGCGTGGACCGAACGTGTGCCGCATCTGGATCGCGACGTGGCGATGCTGGCTCACCAGCAGGTGTCGCGGCTCAGCGCCATCTGGCACCAGAGCCTCGATGAGACGGCCGAGGCGCTCGAGAACGAGCAGATCGAGACCGACATCTTCCACATGGATCAAGCGATGCGTCTGCGCTTCGAGGCGAGGCTCGCCGCCGTCCAGGAATATCGGCGCCGGCTGAGCGACCCCGACCGACGATTCGAGAGCCTGCTCGCCGCGCCGGTGGGGCAGGCGACGGTTAGGCCCGCCGCGCCTGCCGCGGTCATTCAGCCGACGACGGTCGCGCCGACGGCACCGACCATCGATCCCGCCTGGGCGTCGCTCACGGCGGAGCAAGCCGCCCAGAAGTTCATCAATGACAATCCGAAGCTCGTTGCATCGGAGACCGGCAAGCGTGAGGCGAAGTGGACGGACAAGACGAGGTCGCAGTTCGAGACGGCTATGCGCCTCCTGCAGAAGAGCATGGGACCAAAGCCGTTCGTGGCGCTTTCGAATGAAGACCTCCGCCAGCTCATGAAGCATTTTGATGGGCTGCCGCCGAACCATCATAAAACGCCGCGCCACGGTCCGATGACGCTGGAGGAGATCTGCGCCGAGGCTAAGGCGGAGATCCGCAAGGGTCGGCTCGAGAAGTCGGCGCTTGGTCTCAACGTGCCGACGCTCAACCGGCACTTCCGCTTCCTGAAGATGGCGCATGAATGGGCGCGCAAGCAAAATCCGGCGATCCAGGCGCTCGACTGGAGCGAGTTCGCATTTGAGGACGGCCGAAGCGCCCGAGAACAGCGCGATGCCTTTCCCGTGTCGGTCGCGCGAAAGATCTTCCGGCTCCCGCCCTGGCATGGGTGCGCCAACAAGCGGCACCGCCTGAAGCCCGGCCGCGATGTCTATCATGACAGCCTCTACTGGGTGCTGCCGATCATCTGGTATTCCGGCATGCGCCGCGAGGAAGCCTGCAAGCTCCAGGTGACCGACATTGCCCGCAGTGAGGACGGCATCTGGTATTTCGACGTCGATGTCACCGACGCCGGTCGGCTGAAGAATGCCAGCTCGCGCCGCTGGATCCCGGTCGCCGACGAGTTGGTGCGGCTCGGCTTCATCGACTTCGTCGCGGCGGTGGCACGGCGCGGCAGAAGCTGCTCTTCCCGGAGCTGGTCCGCGACACCCGCAACATGGGCGATTCCTATTACCGGCTCGGCTGGATGAAGATCCTGGCCTGCCTTGAGGAGAAGCCCGATGACCTCACGCTCCACGGCATCCGCCACACGGTCGCCGATGAGCTGAAGGCCGCGGGCATAAACGAGGAGGTCCGCGCCGATCTTCTCGGCCACACGCTCGAGAGCGAGACGGCCGGCCGCTATTCGAAAGCGAGCCGGCTCAGCGTTCTCCTCGAAGCGGTCAACAAGATCCCGGTGGTCACCAGCTCGGTAAGGCCCGCGAGGATAATTCTGCCGATCGCGTGATAGAACCTCGCGGCGAGCGCATTGGTCGCGCTCGCCGCAGGGTCTACCAACACCTACTGCGACGGATTGGATGGGCTCACTGCCGAGAAGCGAGCCCTGTTATTTGTTTGCGACGCTCATGCCGGCGACCAGCTTTCCCAGATAGGCATCTCGGCCGGAGTCCATGAAAAGCACGTTGCGAGCCTCAAGATCGGCTTGGGTAGCGCCCGCAGCCGCGTTCAGAAGATCACCGTATTTGGTCGCGGAGAGGATGAATGCGTTTAGCGTGAGCTGAGGATCGTTCAGCTTCTCTTCGATCCTCTTCATCTCCATCGGAAGCGCCAGCTTCGGGTCGCTGAGGTCCAGGTTCCTGATTCCCTTCGGATCGACAAGGCTGAGCCACTGCTGGCCGGTGATGTCGTCGACCAGCCAGAGCAGAAAATCCGGGTAGAAATTGCCGGCGGTTGCAAAACCCAACCCTTTGGCCTTGGTGTCGGCGTTCCGGAGCAAATAGAGGCTCCGAATGCCAATCGCCACCCGGCCAGCATCGGATTGATGGTAGGCCTGCAGATCACGGACGAACTGGATCTCGCTGGGCGCCTCGAACGCGATTGGGCGCATCCGGAGCGGGACCTCCTTCCCCTCTTCGATGCCCATCAGCGGGTAGTAGAGATGGGCGCCGAAGCTGATCGCCACCATGTGGTTGGCGTTCCACCGGCTGGCTTGGCCCAGATCGCCTGAAGCGACGATCGCTTTCAGCTCCTCCAGCTTCCGCAGATAGACGTCGCCCTCGTCGCTCGCATCGATCTCGAACTCGTACAGCTTGAGCATTGACCCATGCTGCTCGTCGACGGTGGCCACCTCGAAGAACTGGCCCTCGTAGCCCGCCTTGAGCGACTGATAGAAACGGTCGGTGAAGTCGGTCAGCAGGCGAATCAGGATCGCTTGCTGCCGCTCGACCGCCGCGAAGCCGTCGAGCGCAAGCTCCGCCTCGGGGATATAGAGAGTGTACCAATCGTCGCGGCCGGTGCAGAAATCGATAAGGCGCTGGCGATCGAGCCGCAAATTACTCCAGCTCTTCAGCAACTTGTATTCCTGAACGGCGAGATACAGGGCGTCCCAGTCGAACATCGCCATCACCGCCGGATCTAGCTTCCCTTGGTGACGCGCTTCAGGCGCGACCTTGGCTGCGCCTTTGTCGAGCGTATTGATCGCCTCGACGCGGGGATAGAGGTCCAGCGTGACGTGGGCCGGCTTGATCTTGCCTTCGAACTCGGCGGGCGTCTGGTAGAGCCAGGGGAAATGGACGCGTTTGAAGCCGAGCTTCTGATTGTCCTTGTAGCCGTCCTTGAGCTTCAAGGTTTTCAGGCGCTTGCCCTGTGGCAGGTTCGGCCGGGTCGGGAAGTCGAGCTGGATGATCTCGTCGCTCGGCGTGATCCCTTCCTCACGGAGATAATCCTTGAAGGTGGCCATGTAGTTGGCGCGGACGCCGAATATATTGAGCGTTTCGAGACGATCCAGGAACGCGCCCTTTGGCCTTTCGTGCTGGAGCGACCGCTTTAGCGACATACCGCGACCCTTGAGGCGCACGCCGCGGCCGAAAAGCTGGATGATCTGGGAACCCTCGCCCTGGCCCATGTTGAGCAAACCCATCGTCGACACGCGCCAGCTCGACCAGCCTTCAGTGAACTTGCGCGAGCCGATCAGGATGTTGAGCTTGCTGTCCTTGTCGTTGATCGTGTGGAATAGCCCGGAGCCGAAATCGTCCGCCTCAGCGTCAAAGGCGGCATCCTCCTCCGCCATCTTGAAGAAGCCGCTGTCGTCACCGATGCTGATGAGCCCGAAGGGATCGGCTGTGCCGACGCGCAGGGCGAGCTCGCCCTTGCTGTTCTTCAAGTTGACGAGCTTCAGGCGCTGTCGGCTCGCCGAATTGAACAGCCGTGCCAGGATATCGGCATAGACCTCGTCCGCAGCCCTCCCCATGAGCGGCGTGAAACGGCCGGCGAAAATGTCCTGCCCGCGCGGATCGAGCAGACGCGCCCGGTCGGCGATCAGGTCAGCGATCCACGCATGGGCCCGGCGGTCGTCGTTCAGGAAATCCGCGAGGAAGCGAAGGACCGTCAGGATGTCGCTGTCTTCCCCGTTGACGGTGTTGCCGACGAATACCCAGAGCGGCTTCTCGATGTTGAAATCGGCGATAGCATCGCCGTGGCGCTCCCACAGCCATAGCTGTTGGTAGAAGCTCAGGAGACAGGCGGTAAAGTAGAGGCCGAGATCCGTCGCATAGCGCCGGTCGTCGAGATTGAGGATCAGCGATTCCTTGCCGTAACCGTCGGCATAGAAGAATTTGTAGCTGTAATCGAACAGGATCGCCTTGGCGTAATTCTCCCGCACCGCGTCGGTCTTGGCCCGGCGCTTCTCGGAGGAGGCGAGCGCAATGTGCGTCCGCTCAGCGTCGGTGAGGGTCCTCAGGCTCGTCGTTCCGAACCACTTTTTCGCCTTCGCCTTCAGGATCTCGTTCTCGGCTTCCTCGATGGTGCGGCCCTTGCGGACGGCCTGGCTGAACGTTGCCGAATATTCGAAGGCAAAGCCTTTGCTGACCAGCGCCCCGCGCCGCGCCATCCAGGCGCCGCCGGCGCTTCCGGCGCCGCGATGGCCCTCGTCGACCAAGACGAGATTGTCTCCCTCGAAGGCGTCGACCGCGACGGTCTTGTCACCCATCTCGTCGCCCAGCTTGTTGATGTCGATCACTTCGATCGTTCCCGGGAAATCTGGCGCGCGGTTCTTGTCGAAGAGGCGGTGGAACGAGAAACCCGATAGCGCGAGCTCTTCCAGATGCTGGCGCGACAGCCCCTCGTTGGGCGTTAGTAGGATGATCTTGTCAGGCCACGCGCCCCGATTGCCGGCTTGGAAATAGTGCAGATACTGGCGGATGTTGATGTGGAGCAGCAACGTCTTGCCGCTTCCGGTCGCGCTCCAGAAGGCAATCTTGTTGAGGTCGTCGGCCGTATAGTCGCGGAACC